>JAQCJP010000098.1 GCA_027592945.1 Planctomycetota bacterium | reverse complement strand
AGCGGCGGCCTGCTCGCTGCCGACGAGCAACTCGACCGTCAGATCCTCGCCGGCCGCCTCCCGTTTGCCGAGGTCGCGAAGCCAGGTCGCGAAGGGATCGACCCGGCCGCTGACGGTGTACTGCCAGGCGCCGAGTGCATCGACCGTGAAGTTCGCCTCCCAGCGATCGTTGCCGACGTCGACCAGCGGCACCACCCGCCACCGGCCGCGGTCACCGTGGCGGACGTGCAGCCGGCAGTCGAGTTCATCGTGGCCGTCGCAGACGATGTCAGCGGCGACGGTGACCACATCGCCGACCACCCGCTTGACGGCGAACTGGCCGGCATCGACATCGGGCGAAACCCGCTCGATCGCGACACGGCGGCGGTGGTGGGCGAGGAGTTGCGAAGCAGACGCGGTCACGAGTCGGCCGATCCGGTCGGAATACACAGGAGCGAATGGTCAGATTGTACTGCCCCAACCAATCCCAACCTCATAGGAAACGGGTACAGGCACCTCGCTCCGCTCGGAGCCAATCCCTGTTTCCATCGAAGCCGTCCGCCGTTCAGCGGTCGAGCACCGCCATCTCGACGGTCAGGCCCGGCCCGAAGGCCAGGGCCACGCAGGGGCCGGCGGCACCGGTCGCTCGGAGCCGATCGAGCACGAACAGGATCGTCGCGCTCGACATGTTGCCATGCTCGGCCAGGACGCCCCGCGAAACAGCCAACGCTTCTGGCTCAAGGCCAAGAGCCGCCTCGACGCCGCCGAGGATCCGCGGGCCGCCCGGATGAACTGCCCAGCAGCCCACCTCGTTTTCGGCCACCCCTGCCTCGGCCAGGATCCCCAGCACCGCCGGCTTAAGATGCGTCGCGATCAGGTCGGGCACGCGTGCCGAGAGGCTCATCTCGAAGCCGGTGTCACCGATCAGCCAGCCCATCTCCCGTTGCGAGTCGGGCAAAACTCGGCTGGCCTGGAGCCGCAGCCTCCAGGGACGGTCATCGCCCCTGTCCGGCGAGGCCAGGCGGCAAACCGCGGCGGCAGCCCCGTCGGCAAACAGGCTGTTGGCCACGACGTGGTCGTCATGATTGCCATACTGAAAATGAAGACTGCAGAGTTCCACGCAGACCACGAGGACCACCGCCTTGGGATCGGCGGCGGCGAAGGCTTCGGCAACCCGCAGCGCGTTGAAGGCGCCATGGCAGCCCATGAAGCCGACGTGGGTGCGGGCCACGGCGGGCGTGAGCCCCACGTCCTCGAGGATTTCAATGTCGACGCCCGGGCTGACAAAGCCGGTGCAGGAGCACGTGATCAGGTGGGTGATCTCGCGCGGCTCGACCGCTGCTGCGGAGAGGGCCGTCCGGACGGCATCGACCGCCAGGCGGCCGGCCTCGAGGCCGTAGCGGGCCATCCGCTCACCAGTGCTTGGCCCGCCAGCTGCCGTTGACTCCGCGGGCGGGAAGAACTCCTGGGCGAAGGGCCGCTGGCCCGGGTTCTCGAGGAGGACCGAGCCCCGTGATCGAACGCCGCTGCGGCGGTAGAGGGCCGCCAGGGCCCGCTCTCGGCTGGGCGTGGCGTTGGCGAAACTGGTGGCCAGGACGGCGGCGTCCTGCTGACGAATCGCATGATCGGGCACGGCCGTGCCGATCGCGAGGATTTCGAGGCTCATCCGTGGGCCTTTCCGCGGGCCTTTGCGCCGACCACCAGCGGCACGACGCGGGCCGCGACCGCTGGTGCCAGCCGAGCCAGCCGCATGGCCGGCCCGACAAGCCAAGGCTGCCGGACGACGAGTGCCACGCGGCGACAGCGAGCGTGGTGGACGGCGAAGTGCCATCGCTGGCCTTGAGCATAACCGACGGCGGCTTTCCGGGCAGCCCCCCCGCATCGGCCAGCAGTTTCGCCAGGGCAACGGCCGGTCCGCCGGTCTGGGCCACCAGGGAGCGATCGACCGCCGCGGCGATGTCGACCCGTCCGTCTTCGAGCCGCACCAGCCCGCAGTAGCCGTGCCGCGTAACGGCAATCACAAGTTCGCCCGGGGGCGTATCCAGCTGCCGGAGCGCCACAGCACCGCCGGCCGGTCCCGCCCTGATCGCGATCGCTTCCCAGTCGCGCTCCGGCCTCGGCGGCGGAGATCGTGGCCTCAACGGCGGCCGGCGGTGTCAGATCGCTCATGCGCAGGCCACTCCGGGCACAAGTTCATCGATCGGCTCGGCCGCCCGCCACTCCAGCATCACCCGCTCCGGCCAGGTGCGCCGGATGCTCGCCTGCGGCAGCCCGGCCCGATCGGCAAGCAGGCGATATTCCGGCGGTGTCCGGGCCGCCCGCACCGATCGCGGGCCATCGACGCGGGCCACCCTGGAGCGTGCCAGGAGCGTCGTGCCGAGCACCGCCAGGACGAGCCCCGTGCGGCTGCGAACGAGATCCGACACGGCTCCCCCCAGCCGTGCCGCCGCCGCCATCGAGCGGAGGACGTCGGCCGCCGCAACGTCGTCGAGGTGATGGAGAAACAGCGAACTGACCACCACGTCGCACGTTGGGCATCCCTCCGCGAGCACGTCGCGGACGGCGAAGTCAACGAAGCGGCAGCGCTTGTGAGCTGCATACTCACGGGCCCGCGTGACCGCTCGATGACTCAGATCGATGCCGAGCACCTCGACGGCCGGTGAGTCGGAGCCGCCGGCCGGCAGCCGGCGGGCGAGGCGAGCGGCCAAGGCCACGCTCAGGTCGCCGCCACCGCAGGCGACATCAACG
Source organism: Planctomycetota bacterium (assembly GCA_027592945.1). Classification (GTDB taxonomy): domain Bacteria; phylum Planctomycetota; class Planctomycetia; order Pirellulales; family UBA1268; genus QWPN01. The sequence goes on along the minus strand of JAQCJP010000098.1, from coordinate 9,937 downwards.
ATTCGCAGGGGCCGGCCGCTGCCAGTCCTCGCCGCCCCGAGCATCGCGATCCGCTCAACCGCTCCAGCGAGTTGGCCGGCAGTGAGCGAGACGGCGTTGATCGTCGCCAGTGCGTCGAGTACGGCGAGATGGTCGGCCACCGGCAGCGCCGGGTCGTCCATCAGTTCGTCGCGGCGGTCGGGCTCGACCTGCCAGATGCTCACGGGAAAGGCCTCCTCCGGCCACCGATCGGATGTGATGGCTGCCGACACCCTGCATCATACGCTCTGCCCGCGATTCGCGGTGGGATCGGTGACGACGTCAGGCGTGGCCCGGCTTCGGGGAAACCGGAATCCGGGAGAGCCGCTACTGGCAGGGCGTCGTCTGCATCGTCTCCTCGTAGACGACCGGCACCGCACCACCTTCGCACCCGGTGTTGCAGGGAGGGCATGAGCCGTCGGGCAGGGCGGGCACCACGCCGGCGGTCGGCATCACCGGCATCGCCGGCGCAGCGGCAGCGGGTGGCACGCCAGAGACCATCGGCGGGGCTGCAACGCCAGGCTGCACGACAGGCGGGCTCGGATAGGCAACCGGCTGGGCGGCCGCCTGCGGCTGAGGATAGACCGGCGGCGCCAGCGGCGGCGCGTAGGCGTATTGATTGGCCCGGTGATGCGCACAACCAGCGGCAAGAAAACAGGGAATCAGGCAGATCGCCACACGGGCCGAAGCGGTGATTGTTCGATACACACTGGCGTCCTCGCGAGCTGCCACCCTGCGATGAAGCGGGACGGTAGGTGGTGCCCGTCGTGGCGGCAAGAGCAGTCAGGCCCGCTCAAAGAGGGCGATGCTGGCGGTGAAACCGTGGAGGAACGTCCGCTCTCCGATCGGGCCGATCTCGCCCTGGGCGAAGAAGCCGGCCGCGGGCAGGGGCCCGAGGCAGCGTTGCAGGCAGCGGGCGTCGTGGTTGGGTTCGGCAAACAACCGCGAGCCTCGCCCGTTGCAGGTGAAGACCAGCGCTCCGGCAGGATCGGCCTCGCCCGGGCCGCCGCAGAGAAGCTCCCGGAGATCGTCGTCGGCGCTCTGGGCATCCCGGACGTGAAACTGCACTGTCTGCCCGGTGCGGACGGTATCACCCACTGCGATCACGCCGGAGTCGGGGTCGGCCCCCAGAACGTTGCGAACCAGGAAGTCGCCCCGCCGGAAGACGTCGCGGTATTCGCTGGCTGCCCGGCCCACGTGGAGCGAGGATCGCACCAGCTCGCGATCCACATCGGTGAGATCGCCATACATTTCCCGGAGTCGTTGGAGGGCTGGAACGCCGCCAAGCTCCAGGATCATGTTCTCCTCGGCGCGGGTAATCACCAGCGGCCGGCCGATCGGACGGCAGCCCTGGGAAACGACCGGTCGAATCCTGACGCCTCCTCCCACCACGAGGCCCACGGCGCCCGAGTCGTAGGTGCGGGAATCGACCGCCAAGGTGTTGCTGCCCGGCTGGCCGCCCCCGCTGGCCATCCCCCCCACGACCGGGACACCGGGATGCTCTTCTTCCAGCCGGCGAATGAAGGCATCGACCGGAAACGAGAACGGATCGGCCAGGAGCAGCACGGCGGCATTGGCCGGCCATGCCTCCGCGGTTGTCTCAGGCCAGCCGGCGAACATGCCACCGTCGGCAGTCTGGGTGTACTCGAGCGAAAACGTCTCGAGGCGGCTGGCGGGCAGGCGAGCCAGCCAGACAGCCACCGCCGGCCCCGCTTCATACTCGCGGTCTCCGGCCAGGATGCCCTCGGCGGTGCTGCCGAGGAGGTGGCGGGCGGGGACCAGGTCGGCAAGGTGTTCCATGACCGGCCGGATTGCCGGCCCGTAGGTCGCCGAGACGAAGACCACGCCCACGTCGGCAATCGGCGGCCCGGCGGCAACCGCTCCGGGCATCCCCAGATCGGCGACGGCAGCCGCCACGGCCTCGTCGATCGCCGCGTCGAACGCCTTCCGCGTCGAGGCCCCGCAGCCGCACCGCAGGCTGGCCTCGGCATCCGCTCCTGCCGCCATCAGGTCACGATCTCCGCGAAGGAGGCGAGCGGCTCGTGGGCGTAGATGCCGCCCGCCTCTCGGTTGCCCGGCCGCACGGCCAACGCCGTGGCCATCCCGGCCGAACGGGCCGCGTCGAGTTCCTCGCCGACATCACTCACAAACAGCACCTGGCGCGGGTCGAGCCCCATGTCGGCGGCGATGCGGGTGTAGCTGGCCGGCTCCCGCTTGGGGCCGGTGGTGGTGTCGTAATGCCCCTGGAGATACGGTGTCAGATCGCCCGCCGCCGTGTGCCGAAAGAACAGCTGCTGGGCCTCGATCGAACCCGAGGAATAGATCCGCACATCGAGGCCGGAGTCGGCCCAGCCGGCGAGGGCCGACGGCACATCGTCAAAGACGTGGGCCACAAGCTGTCCCGACTCGAAGCCGCTCCGCCAGATCATGCCCTGCAATGTCTTCAGCGGCGTCACTTTGAGATCGCGATTCATCAAGTCGATGGCCGCCAAGGCGGCCGAGGTCGGGTCGGCCGCGATCGTGGCGGGCGACTGGGGGGCACCGGCCGCCGCCGTGACCGCCGCCGCCAACTCGAGCACCGTCTCGTTGTCGCGGTGGGCCGCCAGAAACGCGGCCACGTGTTCCTTTGCGTAGGCAAAAAGCACGTCGTAGACGAAGGAGATCGACGAGGTTGTCCCCTCGACGTCGAGCAGGATCCCCCTGCCGTCGAACACGATCACGAACCGGCCTCCCCGCCGGCGTGGCCGGCCGCGGAACCACCGGCCAGGTAGGCCGGCCCCAGGCAGAGAGGCTCATAGCCGGCATGCACGCCGTCGGCAACGTAATGAGGTGTCCAGCCGCTGGTGTCCTGGAAGAGCCGAATCGCCCGGATCCGACGTTCGCCGCAGAGGTCGAACCAGTGCCGCGTGCCCAGCGGCACGCTGATCAGGTCGCCGGCATGGACCTCGATCCCGAAGACCGGCCGATCCCCCGGATTGATGTGAAAGACACCACTCCCCTGGAGGATGAACCGGATCTCGTCCTCGGTGTGGGTGTGTTCCTTGTTGAACTTTTCGAGCATCGCGTCGAGGCCCGGCGTATCGGGATAGACATCGATCACGTCGGCGGTGACGAACCCGCCGCGTGCCTTGAGCTCGTCGATCTCGGGCTCGTAGGCGGCCAGAATCTCGGCGGCCGGGGCGGCAGGGTCGACGCGATCCTCCAGCGGCCAGACTTCGTAGTGGAGGCCGTGGGCGGCAAGAAAGTCCTTGATCTCGGCCGGGTCGCTGATGCGCCGAGCCTCGGCGGGCACGGTGACGATCGCCATGGCGGTGCTCCAGAGGGTGGAAGAAGAAGGTTTCAGGATCCGACGGCGGGAAGCGAGCGAGCCCGGGCGACGCATTCGAAGAGAAACTCGAAGATCTCGATGTGCCGCCGGGCCTCGGCCAGATCGCGACCCCAGGTGTAGAGGCCGTGGCGGGCGATCAGGAAGCCGTGCAGGGGCGGCCGGCCGGAGTTGGCGAAATCGAGACCGGCCCAGTCGGCGCGAATCCGCGCCGAGAGTTCCCGCATATCCTGCGTGTTGGCGAAGATGGGGACTTCCTCGAGGGTGTCGTGGGTGGTGATCCCGTCGAGTCCCTTGAGCATTTCGTAGCCCGCGATCCGCAGGCAGCCGACCGCCGCACCGGCGGGCAGATCTGCCCCGGAGAGAATCGTGCCCCAGGGGGAGTGCGTGTGGAGGACGGCGCCGACGGAGGGAATCAGTTCGGCGATCGTGCAGTGGAGCAGCGTCTCCGCGGAACTGCGGCGGTCAGAGCCGTCGGCGACCCGGCCCTCGGCGTCAACGCGGACGAAGTCGTCGCGACCGAGGGCCGACTTGTCCTTGCCGCTGACGGTGACGAGCAGCTCCAGGGGCTCGCGGGAGACGACGATGCTGTAGTTGCTGCTGGTGCCCAGGGACCAGCCCCGTCCGTGGAACTCACGGCCGATCGCCCGCAGGCTGTCGATGGGGTCGGCGGCCGAGGCCACGGGTGAAACGGTCATGCCCTGGAATCTACGCCACGTCCGCAGGCCGCTGCAATCCGCCGCGGAGATCGTCAGAGATAAGGGGAGAAGAGCTTGGCAATTCCGTCGCGAAGCCTGATCGGCAGGCTGCGGGCATCGACCTCGGCGAGGGTCCGGCGACGGCTGCGGGCAATCACGCCGGCGATCCGCCGGTCCAGCCCGCCGGCCACTTCCCGGTCGTACGTCTCGACATTGAACTCGAAGTTGAGCCTCATCGAGCGGTCGTCCCAGTTGCCGCTTCCGAACATCGCCCAGGCGGCGTCGACGACCATCAGTTTGGTGTGCTCAAAGGGGGGCGGCGACAGCCAGACGTTGCAGCCGCGTCCCAGCACCTGCCAAAGGAGTGCCGTCGAGGCCCAGCCCACGAGGGCCAGGTTGTTCTGTTCGGGAAGCACGATGTCGACCTGCACGCCCCGGGCTGCCGCGACGTCGAGGGCCTGGCAGATGGCGTCATCGGGCAGGAAATAGGGGGTCATGATCCGCACCGAACGCTGGGCCGAGGTGAGCGCCCCGACAAGCACGAGCTTGATGCGTCCGATGTCGGGATCGTCGGGGCCGTAGCGGATGCCGCGGGCGATTGTCGTGCCGGCGGGGGTCAGGTCGGCCGCCCAGGCGGGGCCGGTGAGCTTCTCCTCGGCGGCAAATAGCCAGTCTTCAGTGAAGACCTCGAGAAGATTGGCCACGACCGGCCCCTGCAGCCGAAAGTGCATGTCGCGGACCGGATGGCGGGGCTGGTGGGCCAGCCAGCAGCCGTCGCGGATATTGAGGCCCCCGGTGAAGCCGATGCCGCCGTCGACAACCATGATCTTGCGATGGTTCCGCAGGTTGGCGTACGGGAAATAGATCGGCACGCTGGCAGGCAGAAATCTCGCCACGCGGACGCCCTGGGAGGCGAGCCGACGGGTGATCGGCGGGAAGGAATAGGTGCTCCCGATCCCGTCGATCAAGACCCTCACCTGCACGCCCCGGGCCACGGCCCGGCCAAGCGCCTCGGCGAACAGGCGGCCGGTGGGATCGTTGTCGAAGATGTAGGAGGAGAGGGCGACGCTGCGACGGGCCGAGTCGATGGCCGCGAGCATCTCGGGATAGGCCTCGTCGCCGCCGTCGAGCGGCTCGATGGCGTTGCCGTCGAGGAGCGGCCGGCCAGTGACCCGGCCGACCAGGGTCGCCAACGACCGCAGCGGCGCGGAATCGCCTCCGATCGCCTCTCGCACTCGCTCCGGCCCCGGCACGGCTGCCCGGGTCTCGAATGTCGTTCGGGCGATCCCGGCCCGCAACTGGCTGGCCCGAGAACGGATCCGGTTGACGCCCAGAAAAAAGTAAATGAGGGCTCCGAACACGGGTGAGAGCCAGATCAGCCCGACCCAGCCGATCGTCGAACGGGTGTCCCGCTTGACGAGAATTGCGTGGGCCGAGGCCGCCACCGACAGGCCGATGACGCTCCAGGCAGCCAGGTGGGGCCAGAGCAAGGCCCACCACTCCCCCGCAGACCGCAGGAACTCGTCCATTCCGTCTCCAGCCCAAGGGGCCTAGCAGACTTAAAGCCGCGTTTCGAGATCCGGCTATCAAGCAGCATGCCCGAGGCCCAACCGAGCCCAGGCAGCCATACGAAGCCTCCTTCACCGGCCTCCCCGGAAGGCTAGCACGCCAGTCCGGCGCTCGCCGCCGGCCGATCCGGCGCGGTCGGCGAGCGGCCGACAAGGCCACCCCCCAACGGGGGTGGTGCAAATCGCCCCACTTGCTGCCCGAAGTGGGGCGAAATAGATCACCCCAGTGGGGGGTGTGGAGCGAATCGCCCCACACCGGCTGCCCAAGCAGGCGAGGTGCCAGAGCCTTTGTTCTGGCCGCAAACCTTTTCAAACAAACACCTTGCGCTCAATTTCCAGTTTTTCTTCTTCAGCCGCCCGGAAATGGCACGCCGCTTGCAACTGCAGGGAGATGTCGAGGACGGCCAGCGTGGCACGCTTCGACGCGACCTGCGGGTCGTCCTGCCTCGGATTCATCGCACCAAAGGAGTTCAACCATGAAGACGCCACTGACCGTTGCCGCACTGGTCGCCGTTCTGGCCCTCGCCACCCAGGCCCAGGCTGCTCCGTCGAGCGTCTTGCTCGGAGACGCCGGCTGGAACGCTTTTGCCACCACCTCGAACATCGCCTCGTTTGCCTGGGCAGGTGAGAACGAGACCTTCACCGACAACTCCAACCTCACCGGCACGCTGAAGCAGGCCGTCACGATTGAGGAAGGGCCCATCAATGTTGAGTTGCTGACCGGTGTCGCCGCTCCGGAACCGCCTGCCCTCGTTCTGGCAGGGATGGCCTTCGGTGGCGTGCTCTGTGGACGATCGCTCCTGATGCGGCGTCGCAAGGGTACCGCTCCGGCCGAATCGTCCGAGGCCTGAGCCGCATGCAGTTGCCTGGCTGCCGAGTGTTCGGCGGCATTATCCCATCTCTCGAACTTGTGAGACTCGTTCCATGCAATGCCGACCATTCATGCGTGCCGCAGCGGTCGCGGTTGCCGCGGGATCCGGAGACCGGTCGTTGACCAGCCTCGATCTGCTGCTGTGCATGGTTCCGATCAGCTTTTTCCTGTCCATCGTGTCGCTCGTCTGACCAGTTCCGCCTGTGCGGATACCACACAACCAGCCTCGAAACCCAGTTCAGTAAGGAGTCCACCATGGTGATCAGTGCTACGTCGATCGGTGAGGAACTCATCCGCAAGACGCCGAATGTGGTCGTGGTTGATCCCCATTTCGACGCCTACACCGCCCTGGCTGCCAGTGCCCGAGCGGGCCGGATCGGGCTCCATCTGCGGGCCAGCGGCAGCGAGGCGATGCGGCTGGCGCGGCGTCTCGAGATCGACGCCTGGCTTATCGCTGAAGAACTCGATGACATGTCGGGATCTGATTTCGTGCAGTTGCTGGCTACCGTCCGCGGTGACTCGAAAGTCGCGCTGGTCGGGGCGGGCGACGGCGAGGATGTCGACATGGTGCTCAGCCAGCCGATCACCTGCGAGGATCTCGAAGAACTCCTGGGTCTGCCGGCAGCCGAGCGGAGCCGGCGGCTCGCGACACGCGGCCTCGCCGGGAACTGGGCCGCCCTGCCTGTGAGCGTTGGGGCTGCGGTGGTTGCGATTGCGGTCTTGATGATCGGCTAGAGCCGGCAGGTAGATTCGTCCTTGGCGGGCCGACGCGGAGTGGCATGCGGCTGCTGAGTTGGAACATCCACAAAGGCATCGGGGGCCGGGATCGCCGATATTCGCTGGCCCGCATCATCGACTGCATCGAGGCGGAAAACCCAGATCTGATCTGCCTGCAGGAGGTTGATCGGCTGGTGCATCGCAGTCACCACGACGACCAGCCCCGCCTCCTGGCCCGCTATTTCCGGGCCCATTCGGTCTTTCAGGCCAACGTGCGGGTTGGCGACGGCGGCTACGGCAACCTGGTGCTGTCCCGATGGCCGGTCGCCAGCCGGCATCGGATTTCGTTGCGGCAGGGCGTTCGCAAGCCGCGGGGTGCCCAACTGCTCGTGATCGACTCCGCAGAGGGACCGCTTCACCTCGTGCACACGCACCTCGGGCTCGCGGAGGCGGAACGGCGGTGGCAGGTTGACCGGTTGCTCGGCCACATGCTCTTCCGCTCGGCGGAATCCCATCCCACGATCGTCGTCGGCGACTTCAACGACTGGCGAGACACCCTCTCTCGCGAACGGTTCGGTACCGCCGGGTTCCGCCAGGTGACGAGCCCCGCATCCCGATTTCGGACGTTTCCAGCCTGGCTCGCGATCGGCTCCCTCGACAAGGCGTTTGTTCGCGGGGGCGTCGACATCCGCCATGCCCGCGTCGTGCGGACGAGCCTGGCCAAGGCCGCCAGTGATCACCTGCCCCTGGTGGTCGACTTTCACCTGGGCTGACGCGGGCCCGTATGCCCGATAGGGGCCCAGGTTTGCAACCTGAGCAATGCCCTTCATTCTCCGCTAGCCGGCAGCGAGGGCCTCTTCGGCGGCGGCGATCGTGGCGGCAATATCGGCTTCGGTGTGGGCGGCTGAGATGAAGAGCGCCTCGTACTGACTGCAGGGCAGATAGACGCCGCGGTCGATCATCGCCCAGAAGAACGCCGCGTAGCGATCGCGGTCGCTCTGCGAGGCGGTTCGCCAGCCGCGGACCGGCTCCGGTTCCAGCCCGTGCTGAAAGAACATCGTCATCATGCTGCCGACCCGGGCCAGCCAGACTGTCAGGCCGGCCCGCCGGGCGGCCGCCTGAAAGCCGGCTTCGAGGGCAGCGCCGTGGCGGTCGAGCAGCTGGTAGGGCGGGTCGTCACGGAGCCGCTCGATGGTGGCCGTCCCGGCGGCGACCGCCAGCGGATTGCCGGCCAGCGTGCCCGCCTGAAACACCCTGCCCGCCGGCAGGACGTGATTCATCACCTCCGCCCGTCCGCCGTAAGCCGCCAGCGGCAGGCCGCCGCCCACGATCTTGCCCAGGACGGTGACATCGGGCGTGACCCCGAGGATCTCCTGGGCTCCACCCAGAGCCAGCCGAAAGCCGGTCATCACCTCGTCGAAGACCAGGAGCGCTCCGTGCTCGAGCGTGAGCCTGCGGGCTGCCGCCAGGAACTCAGCGCTCGGCCGGACGAGCCCCATGTTGCCGACGACCGGCTCGAGCAGCACCGCGGCGATTGCATCTCCCTCGCTCCGGAAGGCATCTTCGAGTTCCTCCGGCTCGTTGTATTCCAGCACGATCGTGTCGCGGGCGGTGCCGGCGGTCACGCCGGGTGAATCGGGTACCCCGAGCGTGGCGGCCGAGGAGCCGGCGGCCACCAACAGGCTGTCGCCGTGGCCGTGGTAGTTGCCGGCAAACTTGATGATCTTGTCGCGGCCGGTATAGCCGCGGGCGAGGCGGACGGTCGACATCGCCGCCTCCGTGCCGGAACTGACCAGCCGAACCTTTTCGATCGAGGGCACTGCCGCGATGATCAGCTCGGCGAGCCGAGTCTCTCCCTCGGTCGGCGCCCCATAGCTGGTGCCCGTTGTGAGCGCCGCCTCGATCGCCGCCACGACCTGCGGGTGGCGGTGCCCGAGGATCATTGGTCCCCAGGAGCCGATGTAGTCGAGGTAGCGGTTGCCGTCGATGTCGGTCAGCCACTGTCCCCGGGCCTCCCGGAAGAAAATCGGCTCCCCGCCGACGCTCCCGAAGGCGCGGGCCGGAGAGTTGACGCCGCCGGGAATGCAGCGGGTCGCTGCGGCGAAGGCCGCATGGCTTTTGTGACGACGGTCGGCGGTTCGGGCGGACGGGTGGGGCTGGGGCATGGCGGACACCACGGCGGGTAAGAGGTCGAGAGGGGGCGCTGGGTCAGAGGCCGGCGGCAAGCAGCCGACGGGCTTCGGTGACGGCCGCGGCCACGTGCGGCCGGTCACGGTAGATCTCGATCAGGCCCTCGAGGAGTTCGCGGCGTCGGCCGAGCAGTGCCTCCTGCTCGGCCGGGTCGGCGTCCGCCGCCTGCTCCGCGAGGCTCTTCGCTTCGGCAAGGGTTGCTTCGGCCCGGTCGACATCCTCATCCTGCTCTCGCCGGGCGGCCGGTTCGATTCGCTCGATTTGCCGTTGAACAAGTGCCAGCCAGAGGGCCGGATCGTCGTCACCGTCGTTCGCGGCCGGCGCATCGACCGCATCGGCATGCAGGGCCAGGATTGCCTCGAGCGCGGCGAGGCAGGCAAGCGGGCTTTCCTCTTCCCGGGCCATCGCGGCTCGGTAGTCACGTTCGAGGGGCGAGAGGGCCGTGTCGTCGCGGGTACGCCGCCGCGTGCGGCGTTCGAGGGCATCGACATCCAGTTGGTGGTCGAGCCGCCGGATCGCAGCGGCCCGCTCATCTTCGGGAAACCGGCGC
>JAQCJP010000097.1 GCA_027592945.1 Planctomycetota bacterium | reverse complement strand
CCGCCTGGCCTGGCCGTGTGCCGGCGCCGTGCTTGTCGGGCTGCTCAGCGGAGTGGCCGGGAGCATCTTTCACGGCAGCGATTCTGGCGGCCCCGGCGGTCGTCTCGATCCGCGGGTGGCGGTCGGGGCCGCCGTTGCCCTGGCGATCGCCGCGGTCGCCGCCGCCGGGATCATGGCGGAGCTTGTGCGCCGTGGCCGGTCACCGGCGGCTGCGGCCACCCTGGCCCTGGCGTTGGTCGGGGCGGCTGCGTTTGCGGCCCTCGTCTCTGGCCGGGGCCTTTCCTGGGGTTGGCCGCCGCAGGCCGCGGCCGCCTCCACCTTTGGAGGCCTGCTGACATGGAGTCTGCTGCGGTCACCGCACGCGGCCGACTGGCAGCCTCCGCTGCTTTCTGCCCGCACAGGCCCCGAGGTCGGCTCCTTCGTCGTGATGGCGACAACCCTGGCCGCGATGGTGGCGTTCTTCTTCCTGGTGCCCCAGTGGTGGTGGGGCTACGCGGTGGTGGCCTGCGGCTGGTTCGTCTGCCTGGCGGTACCGGCTGCCACTTCCGAGGCTGGAGGAACCAGCGGCAGCCGGCTCTGCCAGTCGGCGGCTGGCCGGCCTCGGCTGCCCGGTTCGCTCAGCCGAGCAGCCGGTCTGATCGCCGTCCAGGTTGCGATTCTGGCCTGGCCGGCCACGGTCGCCGGCCTGCTCTCACTCGCGGGCTCGTCGCCCGCCGGAGGACCGCTCCTTGCCGTCGCGGCCCTGGCGACGCTCGCGATCCTGCTGCTGGCGGTCGTCGCGGCCGGTTCGCTCCACCGCGGTTCCGCCGACACCAGTCGGGCCAGCGTGCTGGCGGTGCTGGCGGTCGCCGTGGCGATCGCGGCCTCAGGCTACCCGCTCAGCCTGGCCGCCTAGTCTGCCTATTTTCCCCAGCCTTGCGGGCGAGCGAGCGGTGTTGAGCGATCGGGGCGTTCCTGCGAGACTCCCCAGCCGCCCCAGTCGGCACGGTTGCCGCCTGCGGCCAGCAAACCGATCCAGAAAGCCGGGCCTGAATCCCGATACAAGTAGGGTCGTGTCGGTCGTGACGATTTCGCCAGCCATCCCGAGGAGTCCCGTCGTGCGTCGAACACCCGTGAGCCCTGTCGCCCCGTGGATCGGCCTGGTTGCGACGCTTCTGGCAGTGCCCTCATCGTTGGCGGTGGCCGCCGGGTTGGCTCCCAGCGAGCAGGTCTTTCCCGACACGACGCTCGCCTGGCTGAGCGTGCCCGACCCGCAAGGGCTGCGGGAGCGTTTCGACGCCTCGCCCTACGGCCAGTTGATCGCCGACCCGGCGATGGAGGCGTTTGTCGACGGGCTCACCGAGCAGATCGAGGCAAACGGTCGGCAGCGGCTCTCCAAGCTGGGGCTGACCCTCGATGACCTGGCGGCGATCGTCGGCGGCGAGATCGCGGCGGCGGCGATTCAGCCTCCCGAGGGACGGCTTGCCACCGTGCTGATCGTCGACACCACCGGCCATGAGAAGGAAGCCCGCGAGCTGATCGACACCCTCGGCAAGCGGCTCGTCGAGCGGAAGGCGACACCGGTCGTCATGCCGGGCGCGCCCGAGGCGCTGACGGTCTACCAGCTGCCGCCGCTCGAGGACGAGCGGCTCGAGCGGGCCCCGCGGGATCGGCGGGTGGCCTTCGCCCTGGCCGACTCAGCGCTCGTCGTCGGCGACGACGCTCTCCAGGTGGGGCAGGCCTATGCGGTGCTGGCCGAGGGAAGGGCCGACAACATCGCGACACTGGAAGCCTTCCAGGCGGTTCAAAGCCGCTGCTCCGAGCACGTCCCGGAAACGGCCGACCCGATCCGCTGGTTCGTCAAGCCGCTGCCCTTTGCCAAGGCCTGGCGGGAGGCCAATCCGCCGCTCGAGAAGCGGAAGGGACCCGACTACGTCGAAATCCTCGGCCGGCAGGGCTTTGATGCGGTGCAAGCGGCCGGCGGCCTGCTGGCCTTCAATGAGGGCCCGCATTCGCTCAGGCACTGCTCGCTCGTCTACGCGCCGCCGCTGGAGGGCCGCGACCCGGAGACGGTTGATCGCTACGACCTGGCCGCCCGGATGCTTCGCTTCCCCAACGTGCCCGATGTGGCGCCGCCCGAATGGGTGCCGCAGGATATGGGCGGCTGGACGTCGCTGCAGTGGGATCTGCAGACCGCCTTCGCAGTGGCCGAGACGCTCGTCGACGACATCGTCGGCGACGAGGGCGTTTACGACGACGTGATCGCCTCGCTCAAGGAAGACCCCGACGGCCCGCAGATCGATGTCGAGGAGGATCTCGTGGCCGGCCTCGACGGCCGGATCTCGCTGATCACCGACTACGTCGAGCCGATCGACGCCGACGCCGAGCGGCTGGTGATCGCCATGCGGTGCAGCGACGAGCCGCGGGTCGCCGCGACGATCGCCAAGGTGATGAACGCCGACGGCGACATGCAGCAGATCGAACTCGGCGGTCATACCGCCTGGGAACTGATCGACCGCTCCCACGCGATTCCCAAGCTCGAGGTGGAGACTCCCGGCGGCGCGATCACCCATGCCGACGATGAAGACGAGGGGGCGGGGCGACGGCAGCGGCTCCGCGAGAAGGAGGAGAAGCTCCTGCCTCACTCGACGGTGGCGGTTGCCCGCGGGCACCTCTTGATTGCGTCCCACCGCGACATCCTCGAGCGGGTGTTGACCGCCGAAGGGGGCGACGACCAGCTTGCCACGGCGGCCGACTACGAGGCGATCGCCGCGGAGCTGACCCGCTTCGCTTCGGGCGACGTCGCCTCGCGGTCCTTCGGCCGTGAGGACGAGTCGATTCGCCCCGCCTACGAGCTGCTCCGCTCGGGCTCGATGCCCAAGTCGAAGAGCGTCTTCGGGCAGATCCTCAACGGGATCCTCGGCGACGGCAAGCCGGACACCGTGCGGGAGCAGAAGATCGATGGCAGCACGCTGCCGGAGTTCGAACTGGTGCGGAAGTATTTCGGCACGGTCGGAACCTGCCTGGAGGCGGTCCCCGAGGGCTGGTGTCTGGGGGGCGTCGCCCTGCCCCGGGCCGACCAGCCCGAGCCTGAGGTCGCCCGCACCCCGACGACGCCCGTCGGCCGCTAGGCAGGGTTCCGGCGGGAGGCCAGCCAGCCGGCCGAACGTGGCAAACCCTACCCGTCCAGCGGGTGGCGGCAGCGAACGCCGGGGAAGCGGGCATAGTCGCGATCAGTCGTGATCCACTCGGCTCCCGTCTCCAGGGCGAGGGCCGCATGATAGGCATCGGCGACGAGGTTGCCACGGGCCCCAGACCGCCGGCAGAGATCGAGAAAGATCTGCCAGTGACGAGGCCCCGGTGCGAGCACGACCAGCTGCTCGTGCTCGCGGAGTTCGCTGACAAAGGCAGTCGCCTGCTCGAGGGGGGTCGGTGGATTGAAGACCCGGGGGTGCGTGATGATCCTCAGGCAGCCGCTCAGTGCCAGGTCGGATACGGCACAGCCGATCGCGGAGTCGAGCTGTGCTTCCAGCCAACTGCGGTACTCCTTGTGCCGTTCGGCCTCCTCGCGGTGTGCGTAGACGAGCACGTTGACATCGAGCAGGATCACCGACCCTCCATCGTGTCGAGCAGACTCGCGGAGCTGTCGAGATCGACACCCGGAAGGACGCCCCGGCCCCGAAAGGTGGTGAGTCGGGTGCGGCGTCGGCGGCCGACGGAACGCGGCTGCGAGAAAACTTTTTGAAGGGCTTCCTGAACCACGTCGCTGAGTGTGCAGGACCGCTCAGCCGCGAGTTGCTTGGCCCTGCGAAGCAGATCATCAGGGATTGTGACGGTGGTTCTCATGCATCAAAATGTAGATTTCCTGCATCATGATGTCAAAAGTCGTTCGGCGGCCCCATCCGCGGGGCGTGCGGTTCGGCACGCAGCGATGCACCCGCAGCGTCACGGTGACTGGCACGCACGGCTTTTGCATCGAACAGCTGGACATGGAGATTGCCGGCCCCGGGCAGACCGACGAAGACAACCATTGGCAGGCAACCGAGTTCAATATTTTCGATCCCGGGAATCTCGGGATTGGCGACATCACCTACTGGCTGGCTCCGCCGCCGCGGCCGCCGGCACGTCGCCGGATTTCCAGGTGATCGTCGCGGTCCGCTGCTCCAGGTCGACCCGGACCGCGGCGTGTTCAAAGTCTCGCGTGAAGACCCAACTCCGGCCGGCGCGGCGGGCCTCGCCCTGCGGCGGCCCCAGACGACGGTGGTATTCGGGATACTCGATCAGCTGGCCGTCCTCGACATCGTATCCCCAGCCGTAGCAGAAATAGGCGTGCCGCCGAGCGCCGATCAGGAAGCATGCCAGGGGAAACGTCAGCTTCTCGCGGGCCAAGGCTTCCAACTCGGCGGGGCTCTGCTGCATGAAGGCCTTGTTGGTGAAGTTCGCCTCGTGGTCCGGCCAGGCTTTGAAGATCACGATCTTGCCGGCGGCAGCCGCCTCGGCCGCCATCCGCCACGAGGCCACGATGTCTTCCTTTGTCGCGCTGGCGAACTGGTCGAAGTGCTCAATCTTCGCGCCGTCGGCATGCGGCAGGAACTCCATCCCGCCGTTCGTCTCCTCGTCGGCGATTCCCCGGCGAGTGCGGAAGCCGTTGTAGATCAGCAGGCGGCCCGGCCCCATCGCCGCCCGAAGCTGCTCCATCATCTCGATGGCGGCCTCGTCGAGCCGCTTGCCCTGGTCGCGGCCCCAGCCCTTGGCAAGCAGGAGCGGCCGTCGCGCCTGCGAAATCGCGTCCATGTACAGGCCGTCGAAGCCCCCCTCCCGCACTGCCCCGCCAGCGGTGGCGGCCCACCAGGCCCTGACGTCCGGGTTCAGGAGGTTGTATTGGTAGACCGGCGTGTCTCCGAACGTCGACTTGAGCAAGGGCTCGCCGCTGGTTCGGTCGCGGAGCGTCCAGTTCCGCGGGTGCGTCTCCGCAAACCGCTGGTTGTAAGACGTGAAGGGCCAGGCGATCAGCGTGTTCCAATACAAGAGCACCTTGGCCTGGGGATTGGCCTCGCGAATGCGGCGGGCATCCTGGGCCATGATCCGTTCGGGGTGGCGGCGGTCGGTCAACCGACCATGCGATTTTTCCAGGCAGATGAAGTTCGACAGTCGCGCGGCGGTCTGCACCTGCTCGTCGGTCAACTGGGTGCGGCTGCCGAAATGCAGATAGACCGGCACCGCATCCCAGGACCACGGTGGGTAGTGGGCGGGGTCGTCTGCGGCCTGCGCGGGCGTTGCCAGGGCAAGCACCAGGCTCGAGCACAGGGCCAGGACGGCGTGAGGCGAACCGCGGGGCAGCATCTTGCTCATCGGCTCGACGTCCTTCGCGTGGCCGGCTCCGCCGGCTTTCACGGCTCCAGCGGCCCCGAAACCGTGCAGTAGTAGCCGCCCACCTCGTGGCCGTCGGCCGTGCGGAAGACCGGCGCGAGTTCGTGCGAGCCGGCCGCGAGCGGCACTGTGAACCGCGCGACCGTCGCGTCGGGCTCGACGGCAACCGTCTCGAGGTCGTGGCCGTCGATCCGGAGGCAGGCCGAGACCACCGGCAGGGCGACGCCGGCCGTCTCGCGGAAGGCTCGGCTCGCGCCCGGCACCGGCAGCCCCGGCGGCAGCCCTGCCACGATCCCCCGATTCGCCTCGGCCGGCCAGCGGCGGACGGCAACGGTGTAGTCGCCGGCCGTCACCACCTTCACCGCCCAGTGGGCCTCGTGGCGGGCAGCCCGGCCAGTGGCGGGCTGCTGCTTGTCGGGCTGCTTGTTCCGGGGCCGCTGCTTCGCAGGCTGCTTCTCGTCAGCGGCAGCAGGCCGCGGATAGCCCGCCGCCGCCCGGACCCGGCTCTGATTCCAGGGGCACTCCCCCGGGCCGATCCAGTCGTGGCAGGTGAGGACCACCTCGGCGGCCTCGGGGTGGCCCAGATAGATCTCGGTGGTTTGGGCGAAGGTGGGCTGCAGCTCCGCCCACCAGGCATCGTAGAAGGCGGTCATCGCGGCGACCTGCTCGGGATGGGCGGCCGCCACGTTGTGTCGCTGACCGGGGTCGGCCCCGATGTCGTAAAGCTCCTTGCCGTTGACCAGCCGCCACCGCTGCGACATCACCGCCGTCTGCTTCCACTTGATCGGATCGCGGACCCGCTGTGAATCGGTCACCAGCATCCGGTCGGGCCAGCCGGCGGTGTCGGCCGCCGGATCGAGCAGGTTGCGGATCGAGACGCCGTCCCACGCCAGGCCCTCCGGCCGCTTGCCGCCGGCCAGTTCAACGAGCGTGGGCACCACGTCCACGGCATGGCAGAGCCGATCGCAGGCATGCTGCCGGTTCCAGCCGGCGGCCGGCCAGTGGGCGATGAAGGGCACCCGGTGGCCGCCGTCGTACTCGCTCCCTTTGGTTCCCCGCATCCCGGCATTGAAGACCTTCGCGCCGGTGGCGGTACCGTTGTCGGTCGTGAAGATGAACAGCGTGTTCTTGGCGATCCCCAAATCGGCCAGCAGCTTGCGGGTCGCTCCGACGTTGTCGTCGATGTTGGTGATCATGCCGAAGAAGGCGGCGATGGCGGCTGGCTGATCGGGATAGCGGTCGAGATACTCCTGCGGGCAGTGGAGCGGGCCGTGGGGGGCGTTGGTGCTGATGTAGGCGAAGAACGGCCGGCCGGCCTCGGCCTCCCGCCGGATGAACCTGTGGGCCTGGCGGAAGAAGACGTCGGTGCAGAAGCCCTCGGCGGGCACGACCTCGCCGTTATGGAAATAGTGGCCGTCGAAATAGGCGTTGTCCCAGCAGTCGGGCGTCTGGCCGACACCGCCTCCCCCGTGCCGGTAAACCTCGGCAAAGCCGCGATCCTCGGGCCGATAGGGGAAGTTGTCGCCGAGGTGCCACTTGCCGAACATCCCGGTGGCGTAGCCGTTGTCGGCGAGCAGCCGGCCGAGCGTGACCTCGTTCTCGCGCAGCATCGAGCGGCCGTTGATCGTGTGCCAGACCCCAGTGCGATCGGTCCAGTGGCCGGTCAGCAGGGCGGCCCGGGTGGGCGAGCAGGTGGGTGCGACGTGGTAGTCAGTCAGACTGGTCGACTCGGCCGCGAGGGCGTCGAGATGCGGCGTCTGGATGACGGGATTGCCGGTGTGGCCGAGATCGCCGTAGCCCTGGTCGTCGGCGATCACCAGCACGATGTTGGGCCGCTCCGTTTGCCGGTCAGACGTCTGCCGCTGCTCAGGCGCCTGCCGCTGGTCGGAAAATAGAAACGGATCGTCGTGCCGCTGCATCTCCGCCAGCAGCAGTGCCTCCATCTCGGCTCGCTCCTGCCGGTGGGCGGGATCATCGGCAAGATTCCGCTGCCGGGCAGTCGGGGGGGCCGGCAGCCGTCCGGCCACCTCCGGAGCGTGGTGGGCCGCCAGAAACTCGTGCGGGTTCTCCGCCAGGTTGAAGAGCTGCGTGAGCAGGCCGCCGCTCGGCGATTCGTACTTGATCAGCTTCCAGTCACCCCGCCGCACGCTGCGGATGCCCGGCTTCTGACCGCCGCAGTAGACGCCGTAGAGGGTGTCGCGGATCGTCGCCTCGCGGCCCTCGAGCACCGGCAGAAAGCTCGTCCCCTCGTTGGTCTCGGGGGGTTCGATGCCGGCAATCTCGCAGAGCGTCGCCAGCGTATCGCCGAGATAGATGTTGCCCGGCACCCGGCTGCCCGCCTTGACCCCGGGGCCCTTGACCACAAACGGCACCCGCCAGGTGTGTTCGTAGAGGTTCTGCTTGCCCTGCAGCCCGTGCCGGCCGATGGCGATGCCGTGGTCGGAGGTGTAGAAAATCCAGGTGTTTTCCAGCTCTCCCATCTCGGCAAGTTTGTCGAGCACGCGGCCGATCTGCCGATCGATGTTTTCACTGCAGGCATACTCGCGACCCTGCTCGTTGCGGATCGTCTGCTCATCGCGGTTCCCCCAGACGCCGCTGACGGCCATCTCATCCCGCACGTTCATGTGGCCGTTATCGAAGGGGTGTTCTGGCAGCCAGTTGGCCGGCAGCGGCGGCTGCCCCGGCTTGGCGGGCGGACGCGTCGCCTCGTCGGTGTGGTTGCTCGCCCCGTACTTCTCCAGCAGTTCCGGGGTGCCGTCGCGGGTGTCGTGGGGGTGGGAAAACCCGAGATAGATCAGGAACGGATCGGTGTCCGCGGTCTGCTCCCGCTCGGCGAGGAAGTTCATCACCTGATCGCCATGCCAGCCACTGCCGGTTTCATGGGTGCCGCCGCGTTTTACGGCCTCGTGGAGCACCGTGAACTGGCGATTGGCCGCCGCGTAGCTGTTGCCCTTCTTGCAGGTTCGCATCGTGTCGTATCCCGCCGCATTGAAGACGGCGGCCAGCGTGCTCGACGCGAGTCCCGGCGGACAGTGGGACTGGCCGGCAGGGCCGATCGGCAGGTGCCAGACCGTGCGGCCGCACATCACCATGTGCCGGCTCGGGGTGCAGACGGCCCCGCTGAACGAGCCCATCTGGTAGGCCGCATCAAAAATCATCCCCTCGGCCGCCAGTCGCTCGATCACCGGGGCGTCGAGCGTCGAGGCCGGGTTGTAGAACGAAAAGTCAAATGGCGACTGATCGTCTGTGATGATGTAAAGGATGTTGGGCCGCCGCGGCTCGGCGGCGGCGGTGGTCATGCCGCCCGCGGCCGTCAGAGCTGCCGCCAGCACGAGGGTGATCGTTGGCAATCGCGTCATCGAATGATCGCTCCGCGGAAAAGATTTATTCTGCCGGCTTCGTCGTGCGGATGGAAGAAGACTGGAGCCAGCAGGTCAAACGGACGTGGAACGTGTGTGCCCGCCGCCGGTCGCCGTTGGGAACTCAGCCTTCGAGTTGATAGCCTTTGCGGGATGCCCGGGCCAGAAAGCCATTGGCCTGCTCGTCGTCGATGATCTGGCGGGTCTCGGGGTTCCAGCGGAGTTCCCGGCCCAGCCGCATCGCGATGTTGGCGAGATGGCAGATTTCGAGCATCCGGTTGTGCGACCAGACATCCGAAATCGGCTGCCGGCGGGATCGCATCGCCGCGATGAAGTTGGCCGAGTGATTCTCGCTGACCGGCCCGCCATAGACCTCCTCGACCGCACCCTCGGGCAGCGGGTCGGCCTCCAGGTCTTCCACCGGCTTGCCGGACAGCCGGCCCCGATTGACGAAGATTCGGCCCTCGGTGCCCTCGAAGCGAATGCCGTTGTCGCCCTCGCTCGTGATGATCAGCTCGACATCGTTGGGCATCGCCACGGCGATCCGGAACGAGGTGGCTGCGTTGTAGCGATCGTGGACGACCGGCTCGCCGTCGCGGTATTCCACGGGCAGCTCGTACGCCAGCGGCTTGACGAGCGAGGGGCCGGTCTTCTCGGCGCCGAGGGCCCAGCAGGCGATGTCAACATGATGGGCGCCCCAGTCGGTCAGCTTGCCGCCTGAGTATTCGTACCAGTTGCGAAAGGCGTAGTGGCAGTTGCTGTAGAGCGGCACGCCCCCGCCGTAGCCCTTGCGGATTTCGGGGAGGGCCCGGTAGGGCACTGCTGCGGCCGGGCCAAGCCAGAAGTCCCAGTCGAGGCCGGCCGGGACGGTCGCCTCCGGCAGGACCGGCGAGCCCGACATGCCGTTGATCCCGCAGACGACCGTCTTGACCGTGCCGAGCCGGCCGGCCCGAATCAGGGCGATCGCCTTGAGAAACCGCTGCTCGCACTCGGAACGCTGCATCGTGCCGACCTGGAAGACGCGGCCGGTCTGGCTGACCGCCTGTTCGATCAGCTTGCCCTCGGCGATGGTGAGGGTGAGCGGCTTTTCACAATAGACATCTTTGCCGGCTCGCATCGCCTCGATGGCGATCTTGGTGTGCCAGTGGTCGGGGGTGGCGATCATGACCGCATCGATGTCGTTGCGGTCGAGGATCTTCCGGTAATCCTTGTAGCCGTCGGGTTTCACCCGCTGCCGGCCGGCTGCTTTCTCGACACTCACTCCGAGCACATTCGCATCGACGTCGGCCAGTGCGGCGAAGTCGGCAAAGGGGAAGGTCTTGTCGGTGATCAACCAGCCCTGGTTTCGTAGCCCGATGGTGGCGAAGACGGGCCTCTCGTTCGGCGAGGTGGCCACGTCGCTGGCCCGCAGCAGCGGCGCGGCAAAAAACCCGATCCCGCCGGCGGTGGCGGTGGCGGTGAAGCGACGGCGGCTGATCCGAGTGGGCGCGGGCATGGGAGGCGTCCTAAAAGTCGTCGAGGGAGTGTTGGGGGGCAGAGGAGAGGCAGGCTACCGGCCGGCCGATTCGGCGGCGGTGTCGATGACGGCCCAGAACGGGTGCTGCCGATCGCCACGGAGCCGCAGGTCTTCCAAAAGAACGACGGGGTCTGGTTCGGTCGGACCCTTGTATACCCGTTTGCCGTCGACGGTGACGGTCAACGGCTGATCGATATCGATCAGCTCGGGCGAGAGCCAGATCCGGACCCGCTCAGCGCCGCACTTCACCACCAGCGCGTTGGTCAGCCCCTTCTTGGCCTCGATCGAGAGCGGCCGGGTGCCGGTCGGCGGCGGCCAGGCCTCGGGAAGAACCACCGTGCGGGCCGGCGGGCCTTCCAGCTCCAGCCACCAAAAGAAGCGATCCCAGGGGCGGAGCGTGACGACCTCGAGTTCCCTCGGGAAGAACGTTCGCCGCTTGCGGTCCATCCAGTCGAAGATTCGGTGGATGTCGTCGGAGAAGTGCTCGTGGCCACGGCCCCGGTACTCGACATAGGTGGCATCGAAGCCCTTGGAGAAGTAGCGGTCGAGATCGGCGGCGTTGCGCTGGAGGGTGCCACGGTCGAGTTCACCGCCGACGAGGTAAATCGGCAGACTGCGAGCGTTCGGCCAGTAGTGGGTCACGTAACGGTCGGCCGCGGGCACGATCGCGATCAGCCCGGCCCAGAGATCAGGATGGGCCAGCGCGATGTCCCAGGCGGCGTCGCCCCCCTGGGAGTGGCCCGAGAGAAAGACCCGGTCTGTGTCGATCGAGAACGATCTGATGGCCGCCCGCAGCGATGCCAGGACCGCCGCGTGTTCCCGGGCGGAATACTCGTAGCCGGTCTGGTGCGAGCGGCTCCAGGCCGGAGCGATCACGATCGTGCCTCGCCGGCCCGCCTGGCCCCGCCGCTCGCCGTCCTTGCCCGGGTAGCCAGCCCACCATTCGACCTGGTTGCGGGGCGTCGACCAGGCGGCATGGAGCGTGACGACAGCGGGGTAGCGGCGGAGCGGATCGTATTCCGGCGGCAGCTGAACGAGGCAGCCGACCGATTCGCCCGCCTCGGGCATCGGCACCGACAGCTCGTAGAGCCCCGGGCCGCGTGGGGCAGGCGGGTTGACCGGCGGCCGCATGGCCGCTGCCAGGGCTGCGAGTGTGCCGGGACCGAAGGCCTCCTCCCGCCGCATCCGGCCCAGGAGCGCCTCGCGGGCGGGAGGCGAGTCCTCCCCGAGGTAGTCCCGCAGGAGGTTCCGGAGGCGGACGGCCGAGAGGGCCAGCTTGAGGTTGCTGTCGCCGGCGGCCGGCCCCTGGAGCCAGCCGTTGATCGCGATCGCCAGGCCACGATCGGCGGGCAGATCGGGGTCGAGGCCGACCCGCTCGAAGGTGGCCAGCCTGGTCAGCGAGGAGAAGGAGAGTTCCCGCTGGATCTCGTCGACGATCGCGGTCGCGTCTGCCGCCACGTCGGGGTCGAGGGTTGCGGTTCGTTCCCGCAGGCCGGTCACGATCCGCGCGGCCCGCTCCCGCTGGTCGCGATAGGCATCCCGTGCCTCGCGAACTTGCTCGAGGAGTTCGCCGTCGACATCGTCGACCGGAAACGACTCGAGCAGTTGGATGGCGAGCCGATCCTGGCCCTCCCGACCCCGGGCCAGGATTTCACCGAGCAGCTGCCGGGCGGCCATCCGGCCGAGCGTCTTTTGCTCGGCGGCCAGTTCCGAGAGGTCGGGAAAGTCCTTGACGACCACCGCCAGGGCCGCCCGGGCATCGTCGTAACGCTCCGCCTGCATCAACAGCCGAACCACCCGCAGCCGCTCGTCCGAGTCGTCGGGATCGGTCTGCTTGGCGATCACCCGTGCCATCACGTCGGGAGGAATCGAGCTGGTCGCCAGACGCATGTCGATCCGCAGCGGCTGCTCGGTCTGAACGCCCTCGACCCGTGTCCAGCGGGGGGTGATCTCCGTGATCCCCTGGACCACGTCGATCCTTCCCGCAGCCGTAGCCAGCGTGATGATCCGCCGGCCGTACTCGTCGAACGGGGTCGTCTTGAGAATCGTGCCTACCCCGGCCACGATCTTGCCGGCCTCAGGGACCCGTTGCGGAATCCGGATCCGCTCCATGCCGGGATCGACCACCGCCGGTTCGACGTTGCGAACCTGACGTTTCGAGACCATCGTGCGGGTGAGTTCGTCGTCGCACATCAAAATCGGCTGATAGCCGGCCCCGCCGCGGCGTTCCTCTTCGAGAGGATCGACAGCGACGCCAGGCAGCTTGACGAAGCGGCCGTCGAGAATCCGTCCGTCGGCCAGCTCGACGCGGTCGGCTCGAGCGGGTGGGCCAAGCAGCAGCCCGCAGGCCATCAGCAGCCAAAGGCTTACTGCCGGGCCGGCGGCCCGGGCCCGAGTGACGCGGAAAAAAAGAACCACATCCATCCCGCTCAATGTACCCGATGCCCTCCACAAGCATAA
>JAQCJP010000096.1 GCA_027592945.1 Planctomycetota bacterium | reverse complement strand
GAGAGCGGGGCTGACCAGGGGCGTCCCGGCAAGCCGGGCGACTCAGGAGCCGAGGAGAGCCTGCGTGACCAGGGCGGGATCGACGTCGGGCACGAGTTCCACCTGCCCGATCCGGCTGGGCAGCACAAACCGCAGTCGGCCCCCGACGGTTTTCTTGTCGCGGGCCATGATCGCCAGCAGGTTGTCAGGGGCGAAAGCCAGTCCCTGGGGAGCTTCCGAGGGGAGGCCCATACGGCCGAGAAGCCGATCCTGGCGGCCAACCACCTCCTCGGGCAGCCGATCGAGGATGGCAGCCAGCCGGGCGGCCCGGGCCATGCCAATCGCCACCGCCTCGCCGTGGAGCAAAACGCCGTAGCCGGCGGCTGTTTCGTAGGCGTGGCCGAAGGTGTGGCCGTAGTTCAGCACCGCCCGCAGGCCCGTGATTTCCCGCTCATCCCGCTCGACAACGTGTGCCTTGAGGGCGGCCGATCGCTCGACGGCCGCCGCGAGGAGATCGCCCTGGCGGGCGGCCAGAGCGGCGGCGTGCTCCTCGAGCCACTCGAAAAAAGCCGCATCGAGGATCATCCCATACTTCACAACCTCGGCGAGACCGCTGACAAACTCCCGCTCTGGCAGGGTCTCGAGCGTTTCGATGTCGGCAATCACGCCCCGCGGCTGCCAGAAGGCTCCCACCAGGTTTTTTCCCCCGGCCAGGTTGATCCCGGTTTTCCCGCCGATCGCGCTGTCGACCTGGGCGACCAGCGTCGTCGCGACGTGCCAGAGCGGGAGCCCCCGAGCAAAGGTGGCCGCCACGAATCCGGCCAGATCCCCGACGACGCCGCCGCCCACGGCCACAACGTGAGTGGCCCGATCGACCGCCAGCCGAGCAAAGTCGTCCCACAGCCCGGCGGCAACCGCGACCGATTTCGAGGGCTCGCCCGACGGAACCGTCAGCAGCTCCAGGGCGATTCCTGCAGCGGCCAGCGAGTCGGCCGCCCGCCGGGCGTGGAGGTCCGCAACGGCCTCGTCCGTGATGATCACGGCGCGGGCCGCTCCGCAGGCCGCCAGGCGCTGGCCGATTCCGGCCAGAATTCCACGGCCGCAGGCCACGTCGTAGGAGCGGTCTGTGTCTTCGCCAGCGAGTGAGACCCGGATCGTGGCCACGGCTAGATCGCGCTCACCCGCTCGAGGTCGGCCGGGGTGACCGTGATCACGCGGGCAAACCCGGTGTGTTGCCGCAGGTAATCGAGTTCTGCGACGTCCTCGGCGGCGGCATGGAGCATCGCCTCGACCCGCTCTCTGTCGGCCGGAGACCAATCTTCATACTCGTCGGGCCAGATCGTGTGCTGCTCGACGACCAGAGCTTCCCGATAAGGGTCGAATGCGTTCGCCACGAAATCTCCTTGGAAAAACGACGTTTGGTGCCAATATATACACCGTCGTCCGACACGGCAGTATCGCCGGCCGTGGCAGCCGTTTCCCCGGCGGCCGGCCCCCGACCGCCCCTAAGACCGCCCCCGCCCCGGCAGGCTTCAGCCTGAAAACCGCCGCCGATGACCGCTCACTCTCAGCATCCCGACGAGGTGCCGACCGGCCGGACGCCGGCGGCAACGGCTGTCCAGCCGGCGGGTGTTCCCGGCGGGCTGATCGTAATGGCGCTCCTGCTGCTCGCGATCGGGCTGGGTGTCTTTGCGGTCTGGTTTCAACGCGACCAGACCCGCCGCTGCCTGGCGTTCTACGGTCCCGAAGCCGCCCGTCGAATCCAGTCGGCTCCCCGGGTGGAGCTCTGGCAACTCGAGGCCCGCGGTGAGGGGGTGCGGGCCGTCGCACGACGGGATGTCTCGCGGGGTCCAGGACTCGTGCACCTCCGCCGGGGGCTGATTGAGGACTTCAACTACGCCTGGGAGCAGCCGGGCGAAGGGGCCGCCAGGCCGTTGGCCGGAGAAGCCTGGGATCGAGCCTTGGTGTTCCATGATGGGCGGGCGGCGACGGGCACGATCGTCGCGTTTGACCTCGATGACGCCGGGGCAGCCACGGTGGTCGGCCGGCCGGGGCGAGTCGGCCTCGGCCGGCTTCGTGCGGGACTGGCTGCCTGGCTGGATGAGGCCTGGCGGGCCGCAGCCGGTGAAGAATCGGACGACGCGCCGGACGCCGGCGGGAAATAGCGCCTGACAGGCCAAAAATCGGGCTTTTGGGTAGCGGGTCCCGATCCCTATCCTCTCCCGCCGCCCGCGGCCGGTCCTTCCGTCCAACGACCCTGAAAGGGACATCACTCATGCGATCGATTGCCGTAGCCAACCAAAAGGGGGGCGTTGGCAAGACGACCACGTCGGTCAACCTCGCCGTCGCCTTGTCGCGAGCCGGGCGAAACGTCTGCCTGGTCGATCTCGATCCCCAGGCCCACGCCACCCTTCACGTCGGTGTCGCCCCGGGTGGCACCGGCTCGTCGGCCTTCGACGTCTTGGCGGGTGGTCGGCCGCTGGCCGAGGCGACGGTGCAGGTCTCTGAGACGCTTGCCGTCGTCCCCTCCCACATCGACCTCTCCGCGGTCGAACTGGCCCTTGCTGGCCAGCCAGGTCGCGAGACGATTCTCCGGGAACGCATCGCTGCCGACCCGCGGTGCCGGGGCGACCTCGGCGAGCGAGCGGACGGCAGCGAGCGGTTCGGCGGCTCCTTCGACTACATGGTGATTGACTGTCCGCCTTCGCTGGGCCTGCTCTCGCTCAACGCGATGGCGGCCGTCAGCGAGGTGCTCCTGCCGCTCCAGCCTCACTTCCTGGCGTTGCACGGTCTCAGCAAGCTGCTCGAAACGGTCGAGCTCGTGGCAGAACACGTCAACCCACGGCTGCGGCTCCTGGGCGTCGTGCTCTGTTTGTACGAGGCGGGCACCCGGCTGGCCGGCGAGATCGGTCGCGATGTGGAGGAGTTCTTCGCCGCAGCAAACGAGGCTCATCCAGCCTGGACCGGCGGCCGGCTCTTCACGGCCAGGATCCGCCGCAACATCAGGCTGGCTGAAGCTCCGAGTTTCGGCCAGTCGATTTTCGACTATGCTCCCACGTCGCACGGCGCCGAAGACTATGAGGCCCTTGCCGCCGAGGTCGATCAGCAGACTCAGGCGGCCGTCTTGTCGACCGAACGGGTTGCCGCCTGAACTGCTCCGGGCCTGTTCCCGGCTGGCGAGGACCCGGTGGTTCCGTCCGGGCTCGGCTACGGGGAACTCGGCGGCGAGCCGCCTGGAAGGTCCGGTCCGTAGAGTTCGGGCATCCACCAATAGGATGGCTCCGCCGGATCGACGCCGCGCAGGATTTCCGTGGCATCAAAGGCCTCGGCCGACAGGAAGCCCGTCCCTGCCGGCAACAGCCCGGTCAGGGCAGTCGGGCTGATCGCCGGGTCGGCTGAGGCAGCGGCCGTGGGAGTTGCCGACCGGAACGGTCGCGGTGGATTCAGCGGATTTTTTCGAAGCATAGGGGGCGATTCGTAAAAATGCCGAAACAACAACTTGGAGCAGGTCGCGGGTCGCGAAGCTGGCAAGGCCGGCTGACCAACTCAGCGGGTTTTCCGGCCGCCTGGAGTGTGTTGTCGGAAGCCGGGCAGGCGTAGATCAGTTTTCGATTTCCGACTGGGGTCGGGAATGAAAGTGTGCTTCCTGGAATGTAGGCAATCAAGGAAGCCTGGGAAGAAAAAGCAGAATCTGCTGGATGTGACGGGAACGGGATAGCCGGGGTAAATTGCCTGAAATGATTCACCGACGGTGGTTCAACGCGGGCAGGAACGTGTGCGGACGGCGGGGTCCGTTGCTTGGACGTTGGCCGTCTTCTTCCAACCGCCAGCCCGTTGGATGCCTGCGGCGTGCTCTCGGCCCAGGCTTCCGCGCGTGCCGGCAGCCGCTGCTGGCTGCCGCGGTGCTGCTGTCCGGCTGGGCAGGCGGCCCGACCGCGACTGCTACCGCCGAAGACGGCTTTCGCACGCTTGCTCCCGGGGTGCTCACGGTTGTGCCTCCCGACCGGTCGGCCGACGAGGCGGTAACCCGCGGGCCGCTGCTCGAGATCACCGAGGGGCTCAAAGACCTGCGGTGGACTCCCGCCCGGGTGGCCGCGAGCACCACGCTGACCGCTCAGGCGGGGCGGCTCGAGTACCCCCGCGATATCTGGTGTCTGGAGTTCTCGTTCAAGGCCCCGCGACGGATGGTGGTCGAGGTGCCGGCACCGGACGGGCGGATGCGGAAGGCCACCGTCTGGTATCTCGTGTACCGCGTCCGCAATGTCGGTGGGCGGCGGGTGCTCGTGGGCGAGAACGACGACGGCGAGCCCGATCCGACCCAGCGGACTGTGGAAGAGTTTCAAGAACCGGTCCGCTTCCTGCCGCACTTCGTGCTGGAGAGCCGCGAGGGGCTTTCGAGCGAGGAAGGGCTGGTCACCTACCGGGGCTATCTCGACCGCTTGATGCCCGCGGCCATGGACGCCATTCGCCGCCGGGAGGATCCGGCCCGCACGTTTTTGGACTCCGCGGCCATGGCAGCCACGGAAATCCAGCCCGGCGAGGAACGCTGGGGCGTGGCGACCTGGGAGGGGATCGACCCGCGAATCGACTATTTCTCCATTTTCGTTCGTGGTCTGACCAACGCCACCCGGTGGCGGAAAAAGCCAGGCAGTGTCATCGGCCCGAACGATCCGCCCGGCAGCAAGATGGAGCAAACGCTCGAAAGCCTGCGGCTCGACTTCTGGCGGCCTGGCGAGGCCGACGGTGACGAAGATATTCAGATCGGCTACCGAGGGATGTTCGAGCGGATGGCGCTTGGCGGCAGCATTCTCAAGGCGGTCA
This sequence comes from Planctomycetota bacterium, assembly GCA_027592945.1. Classification (GTDB taxonomy): domain Bacteria; phylum Planctomycetota; class Planctomycetia; order Pirellulales; family UBA1268; genus QWPN01. The sequence continues at coordinate 8,156 of JAQCJP010000096.1, read as the reverse complement.
ACTGGCCTGAGTACGCCCGCTGCCAGCCGGCCGTCGGCCTCCGGCGTGCGGGGCTTGCCTGGAGTGATCCAGGGCTTCAGGAGCCGGTCGGGCAGGGGGCGGCGACGAGCTACCTGCCGGTGGCAACGGTGTTGACAGCCCTCGACGACATGGCCGACTCGGCGGTGAGAAACATGGCAGCCCGGGAGATGTTCGGCGATTTCGGTGTCGAGGCGATTGGCCAACTTGTCGTGGAGGCCGGCGGGCAGGTGTCGGAGCCACGCGACCGCGAGCGCCGGGCGGCCCTCGAGCCGATGGGCCTGGCACCGGAGGACTTCTCGCGGCGGCCACTGCAGGCCTTGGCCGGGGCCATTCGGGGCCTCGACGATTCGGCCGATCTTGCCACGCGGCGGCGGCGGGCCGCGGCTGTTTTTGGTGAGGCTGCCGGGCGGCTTGACTGGCTGCGGCAGTCGGCAATCCAGGCTCGGGTTTTGGCGACGCTCGATGTCACGGCGGCAGATCCGGCCGCGTTGGGCCGCCTTGATGCCCGTGATGCCTTTGAAGCCGTGGCGGATGCCGTTGACGATGCCAAGGAAGAAGACCGGCCCAGAATCCTCGTCGGCCTGTTCGGCCCGCTGGGCCCCGAGCTCTTCAGCCAGGCCCGGGCCGTTCACGAGGGCGTTTATTTTTCCTGGGGGCACCGCTACGAGTACGCCCAGGAGTGACCCCCTGCCGGAGGATCCGCGGCGGTGGCACAGTGGCCGCGGCCCGAAATCGGGCGATTCGCGGGCCAGAACGATGGCCCCTTGAGTCGGCTCCCGAGAGGCGGTGCAATCCGATTGCCGAGAGTGTATTCTCGGAGGCTTGCCAAGGCCGCGGCCCCGTTCGCCGCAGACCACCAGAGAAGACGAGCAAAGCGATGGCACACAAAAAAGGTCAGGGTTCGAGCCGCAATGGTCGCGATTCCAACGCTCAGCGGCGGGGCGTGAAGAAGTTCGGCGGGCAGGCCGTCCGGGCGGGCAATATTCTCGTTCGTCAGGTGGGCACGAAGTTCCATCCGGGCCAGAACGTCGGCATGGGCTCCGACTACACCCTCTTTGCCCTCTCCGACGGGACTGTCATGTTCGACCGTGAGGGACGCCGCGTGAACGTGGTGGCGGCCACGGCCTGAGCCCGAGGCCCTGCCGGAAAGCCAAGGCGTGTTCGTCGATCGTGTCCAGATCGAGGTGGCGGCAGGGCACGGCGGCCGCGGCATCTGCAGTTTCCGGCGGGAGAAATATGTTCCCCGCGGCGGGCCCGATGGTGGTGACGGTGGCGTCGGCGGGAGCGTGATCCTGCGGGCCGAGGCGGGCGTTGATTCGCTGGCGGCCCTCTCGCAGCGGAGACAGTGGCGGGCCAAAGACGGCGTGGCCGGTGGGCCGTCCAACTGCCAAGGAGCCCGCGGCAGCGACCTCACGATCCTGGTGCCCCCCGGCACGATCGTGATCGATCAGGCGACCGGGCTGGTGCTCAAGGACCTGGCCGCCGCGGGCGAGGCGATTGTGGCGGCCCGGGGCGGGGCCGGCGGCCGGGGCAACGCCCATTTCAAGTCGTCGACCAACCGGGCTCCCCGAGAGTCGACCCCCGGCGAGCCGGGAGAACATCGGCAGCTCACCCTGGAACTCAAGGTGATCGCCGACGTCGGCCTCGTCGGCAAACCCAACGCCGGCAAGAGCACGCTCCTCTCCCGGTTGTCCCGGGCCCGGCCCGAGATTGCGGACTACGCGTTCACCACCAAGACCCCGATCCTCGGGATCGTCGCCCTCTCTCCCGACCGCAGCTTCGTCCTGGCCGACCTGCCCGGGCTGATCGAGGGTGCCCATGCCGGCGTCGGCCTGGGGCACGAGTTTCTCCGCCATGTGGAGCGAGCCGGGATCCTGGTGCATGTCGTCGAGCCGGCTCCGATGGACGGATCGGACCCACTGGCCAACTACCGGGCCATCCGGGAGGAGCTGGTGCGGTACGATGCAGACCTTGGCCAGCGACCGGAGATTCTCGTGGTGAGCAAGTGCGAACTGCCAGAGGCTGAGGCGGTCCGCGAGGCCCTCGCCGGGGCTGCCGGCCGGGAAGTGCTGGCCATCAGCAGCGCGACTGGCCAGGGACTGGACGCCCTGCGGCGGGCGGTCGCCGTCGAGCTTGACCGGCGGGAGTCGGGCCGATGACCGCAGCCGAACCGCCTGCGGCTGGCTCGAATTCCGGCCGTGGGATCTGCTCGGGCGATACCGTGCTCTTGGCCGATGTCGGCAATTCTCGCATCAAGCTTGCCCGGCTGGACGCCGCCGGGGCGGCGGCGGGCTGCCGGGGGCTGCCGGTGATCACCCGCCGGCAAGATCTCGACAGCCATCGCTTTCATCCCGACAACCTCGAGCGGTGGCTCCTGGCTGCAGCCCCAGGGCCGGCGGTGATCCTCGTGGCGAGCGTCTACGAGGGGGCCGCGGCCCGGCTCGAGGCGGCCGTCGCAGAGATCTCGGCCACCCGCCATCGCCCTATTCGGCAGAGGCGGATCGGCCACGCGGATCTCCCGCTGGAGGTTCGGCTGCCCGAGCCGCACCGGGTCGGGATCGACCGGCTGGCCGGTGCGGCGGCAGCGGGGCTGTTCGTACCGGCAGGCAGCCCAGCGGTGCTCGTCGATTGCGGCACCGCCACCACCGTCGATCTGGTGTCGGTCGAGGGCGCGTTCCTGGGCGGGGCGATCCTGCCGGGACCGCTCTTGATGGCCCGGGCCTTGGCGGAGGGCACCAGCCGGCTGCCAGCCGTCGCAGCCTTGGCGGGCGGCGGGTTGCCGACGATGCCGGGCCGCTCCACCGAGGAGGCGATTGCCGCCGGCGTCGGTCTCGGCATCCGCGGCGCTGTTGCCCGCCTCGTGTCGGCCGGTCAGGAGGTGCTGGGAGGCGAGGCGATCACGATCCTGACCGGGGGCTGGGCCAGTTCGGTCCGGGATGCCCTGCCGGAAGCCTCCGAGATACCCGACCTCGTGCTGACCGGGGTTGCCCTGGCGGCAGCCCGGGCCTGTGCCCGATGAGTCCGGTGCCGCCGAGAGCCTTTTCCCGGAACGAGCAGCCGCTGATAAACTCTCGATAGCGAGCGTTCTTGCGACCGCCGCACGCCCCAGGATTTCTGCCCGCCCCGTGACCAAGGCAACCCCGCACCGTTCAGCCCTCCCTGCCGGGCGGGATTCCGCGCTCGAGTTGGCATTCCTGGCTGCCCGCGTTGCGGAGGAGACGCGGGGCAGCGACGTGCACGTGCTCGATCTCCGCAAACTGACGCCGGTGGTCGATTTTTTCGTCATCGCCACCGGCTCGAGCCGCCGGCAGATGCACGCAATGGCCGATGAGATCGAAAAGGTGGTCAGGCAGGAACTGGCCGACGAGAAGCGGGGCAGCGAGGGCTACGAAGAGGGCCGCTGGATCGTCCTCGACTACGGCGACGTGATGGTGCATCTCTTCGATCCCGAGGCTCGCGAGTATTGGGATCTCGATGGCCTCTGGAGTGACGCTGCTCGCGTTTCGCTGCCGGAGGCTGCGGACGATGCCGGAGCGCCGCCGCAATGACCGCCGGGCCGCAAGAGTCATCAGAGCCCAACGCGGCTGGGGTGCCGTCCCGCGTCAACTTCCGATCCTCGCTGCGGGCCATGTTCGCCACGGCCCTCGAGGGGCTGGCGGCCGATGGTGTGATCGCGGTTGGGCCGGACGATCTGCCGGGGCTCCTCCAGCAGGTCCGCGAATCGGCCGATCCCAAGCACGGCGACTACTCGGGCACGATGGCGATGGGGCTGGCCAAGCGGGCCGGCCGCAAGCCTCGGGACCTCGCCGCCGAGATCATCGGCCGGCTCGAGGCCGTCTCCGGCTACGCCGACCTCTTCGAGCCGCCGGGCGACCCGGTCGGGCCGGGCTTCATCAACGTCCGCGTTCGGGATCAGGCCCTGGCGGCGGCGGTGACCGCGGCCGTGGCCGACGAACGGCTCGGGGTGGCGGCGGTGGCCGAGCCGCGCACCGTCGTGATCGACTTCTCGAGCCCCAACGTCGCCAAGCCGATGCACGTCGGCCACATCCGCTCGACCGTGATCGGCGATGCCCTGGCGAGGATCCTCCGATTTCGCGGCCATGAGGTGATCACCGACAACCATCTCGGCGACTGGGGCACGCAGTTCGGGATGATCCTCTGGGGCTGGAAGCACTGCCGCGACGAGGCGGCCTACGCGGCCGATCCGACGGCCGAGCTGGGCAGGCTCTATCGACTCGTTCGCAAGGTCGCCGATGCGAAGCCTGAGGAACTCGCCGCCGATCCCGAAGCGGCCGCGCTGGCCGCGGACCATCCCGAAGCGGGCCGCGAGGTGCTGGCGGAGACGGCCCGGCTTCATTCCGGCGACGCCGAGAACCGCGGACTCTGGGAGCAGTTCATGCCGGTCTGCCTGGCGGAGATCGAACGGCTCTATCGACGGCTCGACGTCTCCTTCGACCACCAGCTCGGCGAGAGCTTCTTCCAGCCGATGCTCGCCGGCGTCGTCGAAGATCTTCTTGCCGCAGGGCTGGCTCAGGAGAGCCGCGGAGCGGTGGGGGTGTTTCTCGACGGTGAGGAGGAGCCCCCGCTGTTGATCCGCAAGGCCGACGGTGCCTTTCTCTACGCGACCACCGACCTGGCGACGATTCAGTGGCGTCTCGAGCACTGGCGGCCCGACCGGATTCTGTACATCGTCGACCACCGTCAGGGCCGCCACTTCGAGCAGGTCTTCGAGACGGCCCGCCGCTGGGGGCTCGGCGACGTTGATCTGGTGCACGTCGGCTTCGGGACGGTCCTCGGCGACGACGGCCGGCCCTTCAAGACCCGGGCCGGCGACACCGTCGGACTGGAGGCCCTCCTCGACGAGGGCGTCGAGCGGGCGGCCCGGGTGGTCGCCGAGGCGGGCCGCGGCGAGATGGACGAGGCGATGCGGCGGCGGGTCGCCGAGACGGTCGGGATCGGGGCGATCAAGTATGCCGACCTCTCCCAGAACCGCACGACCGACTACGTCTTCAGCTTCGACAAGATGCTCCAGTTGACCGGCAACACCGCCGCCTACATGCAGTATGCCGTGGCCCGGGTCGAGGGCATCTGTTCCAAGGGCCGCATCGACCGCGAGGCCGTCCGCGCGGCTGCCGGATGCGTCCGCCTCGAGGCGGCCCAGGAGCGGGCCCTGGCCCTGGCTCTGGTTCGGTTCGCCGAGGTGCTCGAGGACGTCGAGGCCGACAACCGGCCCAACCTGCTGACGGCCTGGCTCTACGACCTGGCCGGACGCTACTCCAGCTTTTACGACTCGCTGCCGGTCCTCAAGGCTACCGGCGACGCCTGCTCGAGCCGCCTGGCCCTCTGCGACCTGACCGGCCGGGTGCTCCGCCACGGCCTCGGCCTGCTCGGCATCGGCACCGTGGAGCGCATGTGATGCGAAAAAGGGGACATTCTGCTTTTTCGGGAGACCGTTGAAGATGAACCGATTGAGGCGACGGAAAAAGCAGAATGTCCCCTTTTTCTGAGAAGACAACCGCATGAGCACGCCGATCGAATCCATCCGCAACATCGGCATCGTGGCCCACATCGATGCCGGCAAGACGACGCTCACCGAGCGGATGCTCTTCTACTCCAAGTCGAGCCACCGGCTCGGCGAAGTTGACCGCGGGACGACCGTCACCGACTTCGATCCCGAGGAGCAGGAGCGGGGGATCACGATCTACTCCGCGGCCGTGTCGTTCCGCTGGGGCGATGCGTTGGTCAACCTGATCGACACGCCCGGCCACGTCGACTTCACCGCCGAGGTCGAGCGGAGCCTGCGGGTGCTCGACGGGGCGGTGGTCGTGTTCAGCGGCCGGGAGGGGGTCGAGGCCCAGAGCGAGACGGTCTGGCGGCAGGCCGACCGCTACGGGGTGCCCAGGCTGGCCCTCGTCAACAAGCTCGACCGCGAGGGGGCCGACTTCTTCGGCGTCGTCAAGCAGATCGAGGAGCGGCTCAAGGCCCGGCCCCTCGTGCTCCAGGTGCCGCTCGGCATGGGCCCGCCCCACGTTGCCGATCCCTTCCGAGGGCTCGTCGACCTGGTGACGATGGAACTGCTCACCTTCCCGCCCAAGGAGGAGGCCCTCGCCGACGACAGCCGCGGCCTCGAGGTCAGCCGGGGGCCGATCCCCGCCGAACTGGCCGGCCTGGCCGGGGAGTGGCGGGAGCAGCTGGTGGCGACGCTGTTCGATTATTCCGACGAGGTCGCGGAGTTGGCCCTGGCCGAGGCCGAGATTCCCCCCGAGTTGATGCGAGAGGTGATCCGCGAGGCGACGCTCGCCCGGATGGTGGTGCCGGTTTTTGGCGGCTCGGCCCTCGACTGCATCGGCGTCCAGCCGGTGCTCGACGCGGTGGCCGCCTACCTGCCGAGCCCGGCGGACGTGCCGCCGGTCGAGGGACTCGATCCGTCGAAGAAGACGCCGGTCACGATCAGCCGTCCGCCCGACCCCCAGGCCCCCTTCTGCGGGCTGGTCTTCAAGATCCTGGCCGAGAAGCATGGCGACCTGTCGTTTCTGCGGGTCTATTCGGGCACCCTCAAGGCGGGCAGCAGGGCCTGGAATCCGGCCCGCAAGAAGAAGGAGAACATCGCCCAGCTCTGGCATGTCCAGGCCGACCGGCGGGAGCAGGTGGCCGAGGCCCGGGCGGGCGACATCGTCGGCGTGATCGGCCCGCGGGCGAGCGTCACCGGCGACACCCTCTGCGATGCGGCCGCCCCGATCCTGCTCGAGACGATCACCTTTCCCGAGACGGTCATCTCGATGGCGATCGAGCCGGAGACGAGCCTCGAGCGAAAGAAACTCGCCGATACCCTCGAGATGATGAAGCGGCAGGACCCGACTTTCCGGGCGAGTGAGAGCGAGGAGACGGGCCAGACCCTGATCTCCGGCATGGGAGAACTTCATCTCGAGGTGATCCGTCACCGGCTGCAGCGGGACTTCAATCTCAAGTGCCGGGTCCACAAGCCGCGGGTCAGTTACAAGGAGACGCTCGGCCGGCCGGCGACCGCCGCGGGCGAGGCCAACCGCCAGGTCGCCGGCCAGACCCTCGTGGCGACGGTGACCGTCCGCGGCGAGCCGACCGAAGAGCAGGCCCCGGTGACGGTGGAGCAGGGCTGGTTTCCGGAGAGCGAGTCGCTCGCCGAGATCGCCGCCACGATGACCGAGGCGGTCCGCGAGAGCGCCGAGCGGGGCGGGCTGAAGGGCTGCCCGCTCTGGGGCGTGCGGCTGGTGGTCGAGGAGAGCCCGATCCCCGAGCCGCCGCCGGGCGAGGTGGCGATCCGGATCGCCGCGGCCGACGCGATCGAAAACCTTCTCGAGGCGGCCGGCACGACGCTGCTCGAGCCGGTGATGAAAGTCGAGGTGACGGTGCCGGAGGAGCACCTCGGCGACGTGATCAACGACCTCCAGCAGCGGCGGGCGATCATCACGGCCACCGAAATCCGCAGCGGCGTCAACGTGCTGACCGCCGAGGCCCCTCTGGCGAGCATGTTCGGCTATTCGGCGGCCGTCCGCAGCGTCAGCCAGGGACGGGCCAGCTTTACGATGGCCCCACTCAAATACGGCCCCGCCCCGGCCGAAACCGCCGAGGCGTATCTGTAGGGCAGGGCGGGGGCGGCGCGGGCCAACGCGGAAATACGGCGGGCCCCCGAACTACGGGTTCGCGAGGGGTGGGCCGGTGCCAATCGAGCCGGCGTGTGCTGGCCAAGCGAAGCCAGGATGGCGAAAGCGAGGCCAGCATCGAGCGAGCGGAAGGCAGGATGCCTGGAGCGAGCGTCCGGCGAGATGGCACCGGCCCGCCCCGAGCTGGTGTGAGGTGAAGCCAATCGAGCGGAAGGCAGGATGCCTGGAGCGAGCGTCCGGCGAGATGGCACCGGCCCGCCCCGGCGCTTGCGGAAGGGTTGAAATGCCGGGGTTTGTGCGTTTCGGGACGCGTTTTGGGCGGGTTGGCGGTGAGGAACTGCATTGGCTGCCGGGGGCCGGGATCGCCCAACGGCCCGCCGTCCCGCCCGGCTCGCGGCGGGGGGCTTCTATGGGCGGGGGCGGGACGGCCAGTTTTTTGAGGGTCATTGACAGGCCCCAGGACGCACTTTAGATTTCGAGGCTCGCTCGTCGCGG
>JAQCJP010000095.1 GCA_027592945.1 Planctomycetota bacterium | reverse complement strand
GAGATGGCACGGGCCACCCCGAGCCTACGTGAGGTGCCGTCAGACGTCGCAGAGGGCGACGGCTTCTTTGAGTCCGGCCAGCGGATCGCGGGTGGGGATGAACTCCTGGCCGACGTAGCCCTGATAGCCGATCTCCAGGAGCTTCCGCATGATCGGCGGATAGAGGATCTCCTGGTTGGCGTCGAGTTCGCCCCGGCCGGGGTTGCCGGCGGTGTGGACATGGCCGATCACGTCCTTGCACTGCTCGATGCGACGGATCACGTCACCGTTCATGATCTGCACGTGGTAGATGTCGAAGAGCATCTTGACGCGGTCACTGCTGACCCGCCGGATAATGTTGGCGACGTAGTCGACATCGTCGCCCTGGTAGCCGGGATGGCCCTTCATCGGGTGAGTGTCGTCGCGGGTGTTGAGGTGCTCCAAGCAGATCGTCACGCCCTTCTTCTCGGCATGGCCGGCCAGCGACTCGAGCGCCTTGACGCAGTTGTCGGCCCCTTCCTCGAGCGAAATCTCTCCGCTGGTCGGATCGTCGGCATCCCGCCACTTGAAGCCGGTGAAGGCGATCACGGCCGGAAACCCCGCCTCGGACGCGGCATCGATCATCTCGGTGGTCCGGGCGATGACCTCCTCGTGGTAGCGGGGATTATTGAGCCCCTTCATGAAGGGAGCGCCGGGCATCCCGTTGGGCACGATGGCGTTGGTGAGGCCGTGCTTCTTGATCGTCGGCCAGGTCTCGGGGGGAGCCAACTCGATCGACAGGCAGCCGAGGTCTTTGGCGACCTGACACATCTGCTCGATGTCCCACTTCTCGCCGGCGATGTTGAAACACCAATAAACGATCGACTGCTTGATGCGGCCCTTGCGTTCGGCGGTGGCGGCGACGCCTGCTGCTGCCAGTGGGCTGGCCGCCAAGGCAGCGGCAGTAAGAGCAGTGCGACGACTGACTGGAACCGGCATGATGAATCTCCCCTCGAGAATGCGGCAGGCGGGCGCTACCGGCACCCGCTGTCCGGTTACACTACCACGCCGCGGTGCTGCTGTGGAGCCACCGCTCACCCCGATGGAACTTCGACCGATGCCCACCCTCAAGCGGATCCTCGTCACCGGCGGCGCCGGCTTTCTCGGCAGTCATCTCTGCGAACGGCTCGTCGCAGAAGGTCACGATGTGATCTGCGTCGACAACTTCTTCACCAGCCAGAAATCAAATGTCGCCCACCTGCTGGGGAGGGAGAACTTCGAACTCGTCCGTCACGACATCATCCACCCGCTCTGGCTGGAGGTTGACGAGATTTACAACCTCGCCTGCCCGGCCGCCCCGGGCCATTATCAGTACAACCCAATCAAGACGATGAAAACGAGCGTGATGGGGGCGATCAACCTGCTCGGCATGGCCCGCCGCTGCCGGGCCAAGATCCTCCAGGCGTCCACCAGCGAGGTCTACGGCGACCCGGAGATTCATCCGCAGCCGGAGAGTTACCGCGGGGCCGTCAACCCGATCGGTCCCCGAGCCTGCTACGACGAGGGCAAACGGGCCGCCGAGACGCTGTTCATGGATTACCACCGCCACAACGGCGTGAATGTCAGGATCGTGCGGATCTTCAACACCTACGGCCCGCGGATGCATCCCTTCGACGGCCGCGTTGTCTCGAACTTCATCCGGCAGGCGCTGGTGGGCGAGCCGATCACGATCTTCGGCTCGGGCGAGCAGACCCGGAGCTTCTGCTACCGCGATGATCTCGTCGAGGGCATCATCCGGATGATGAACGGGCCCGACGATTTCACCGGACCGGTCAACATCGGCAACCCGGGCGAGTTCACAATTCGCCAACTGGCCGAGTTGACCCTCGAACTGACAGGCTCGACGTCGCCGTTGATCGAGAAGCCGCTCCCGGTCGACGACCCCGAGCGGCGGCGGCCCGATATCACGCTGGCCAAGGAGAAGCTCGGCTGGGAACCGACGGTGCCGCTGCGCGAGGGGCTCGCCAAGACGATCGACTGGTTCAAGAACGTCTGCCTCGACGACTTCCGGGCACCGACGCCCAATTACTGAGGACCGCCGGCCGGGGTGATCATGCGGAGGCGAGCGACGGCCACGACCGCGATGCCGGCGGCCAGACCGATCAGGTCATAGGCCCAGTCCCAGACATCTGCCGACCGTCCAAAGGCAGGCTGCGTCGCCTCGTCGAGGACGGCGAAGACCGCCAGTCCGGCGGCCAGTGCCCCGACCGTCCGCAGCGACCAGCGACCGGTCGCCGCCAGGGTGGCCGCCGCGAGAAGACCGAGCAGGCCGTAGGCGACGAAATGCAGGGTCTTGTCGGAGGGCGGGTTGGGGCCGAGCAGTTCTTCGGGCTTGGGGTAATGGGTCGCGACCACCAAGACGAGCGTGTAGGCGAACGTGAGCAGTGCCAGCGGGCGGCTGAGACGGCTCCAGCCGGCGGGATCGGCAGGCGGCATCGAGACGGATTCCGGGGCCTCGGGTGGAGGGGACTGCCACGAAAGCCCCCAGAATACCCCCGTTTTTTGATCTTCGCCCGTCCGAACCGTTCCGCTACCTTCCCGCTCCCTATGGCAGCCGTCAGGCCGATGCCCAAAACGCCCGAGGAGAGTGCTTTCCCATGAATCGCCAGGAACTGTCCGCCGTCGTGCTCGAACTGCTCGAGAAGGAAACCGGTGAGAACTTCCCCGACCTCGAAGAGACGACGTCACTGCGGGAGGGACTCAATCTCGACTCGCTCGACATGGCAGGGCTCGTACTCCACGTCGAAAGTCGCTTTGGCATCCAGATCGAGACCGAGCTGCTCGAGCGGATCGCCACGGTGGGTGACATGCTCGATGTGCTGCAGGAAAAACTGGCCGCCAAGGAGGGCCGGCAGGCTGCCTGACCGAGGTCGGGGCCTTTGGGCCCGGGCCTCGTCGCCGGTCGGCCACCGGAAGTGAACATGAACGTCGCCCCGAGCCCCCGTCTCCCGTCGCCGCCGGGCTGCGGAGTCACGACCTTTGCCTTTCGCGAGGCGCGGCTTTCGGAAATGGCCGCGGTCCGCAGCGAGCCCTGCCCGGCCGGTGGGCCCGCTCTGCCGCCCCGGTTTCTCCGCCATGCCGACGAACACAGCGTGGTCGGTGTCCGGGCGGTCTTGCAGGCGCTCGCCGAACACCCGCGGCCCCCCTCGGTCGCCAGCCACGCTGTCGTCGCGGCCCCCTGCCAGGCCGGTCGCCTGACGGCGGCCCAGACACTCGCCGCGTTGCCGACAGGCGGTGCCGCGAGCGTTTCACCGCATTTGGTGCCTCAGTGTTCGCTGCACTCGATCGCCGGAGCGGTGAGCGTGGCGCTGGGTACGCACGGACCGCACCTGGGCGTCGGCGGCGGTCCCGACGCACTGGCCGAGGGACTGTTCACCGCCGCGACACTCCTCACCGACGGCGGGGATCCCGACTGTTCAGCCGCCTGGCTGGTGGCCACCGAATGGGATGACGAGCCCTGCCTCGACGGAAACGGTGCGGCCCTGAACGACCCGACCTGCCGGGCCTTGGCGATGCTGCTGGAGCCAATCAGGTCGCCGGACGACGGCGGTGAAGACATGCCGGAACTCTCCCTGGCGGTGCAGATGCCGACGGGCTCTGTCCGGGGGCCGCGGCTGCACGAACCGGCTGGTGGCCTCGTCGCCTTTGCCACCGCGCTGTCGATGTGTCGGGAAGGGGGAGCGCTTGCCTGGTGGACGATCGGCTGCCCCTGGGGGGGCGCCATTCGCGTGGCGGGCCGCCCCCGCGGGTCTGCGACCTTCCGAAGGGAGGCGGCATGAGCGGCCTTTCCCGCACGCGTGAGACCCGGAAGTCGCCGGTGATGATCACCGGACTGGGTGTGGTCTCGCCGCTCGGCACGGTCGCGACCGGCCTGGTCGATGCCCTCTTGGAGGGCCGCTCGGGCGTGCGGGCGATCGAGACGACCGACCCGGCTCGGACCACCACCCAGTTCGCCGCCCCGGTAACCGAGATTCCGGTGCCCGCGGGCATCGAGCCGGCCGAGTTTGTCCGCCTCGACCGGCTGGAACAGATGTGTCTCTCACCGCTGGCAGCCACGCTCGTCGATGCCGGGCTAGCCGCCACGCCGGACAGGCGGATCGGACTGGTGCTTGGCCTCGGCGCCGAGCATCTCAAGACGTGGGAGAGCGACTTTCTGGCTGGCGGCAGGGATGTGTTCGAGCCGACCCGCGAGCCCACGCTCGTGCACCGGCTGGCGTCCCAGCTGGGTCTCAACGGACCCGCGGTGACCGTGGCGGCAGCCTGCGGCTCGAGCGGCTACGCCCTTGCCGTGGCTCGCAGTTGGCTCCGGCTCGGCTGGGTCGATGCCTGCCTCGCCGGCGGCTGCGACATCCTTAGCCCCACCTCGTTGGCCGCCTTCTACAACCTGCGAGCCCTGTCCCGCCGAAGCGACGATGCCGCGGCAGCCTCCCGCCCGTTCGACGCCGGCCGTGACGGCTTCGTGATGGGCGAAGGGGGAGGCTTCTTTCTGCTCGAGCGGGAGCGAGAGGCCCGGACCAGAGGCGGCTGCATTCGCGCAGAACTCGCCGGCGTCGGGATGTCGAGTGACGGCAGCCACATGGTCTCGCCCAACACCGATCCCACGCAGGCCGCCCGGGCAATCGCCGCCGCCCTCGCTGACGCGGACATCACCCCGGCCGAGATCGACTATTTCAACGCCCATGCCGCGGGCACGCCGGTGGGCGACGTCGCCGAGGCCGCCGCCATCCGCATCGCCTGCGGCACGGCGGCCGACACCATTCCCGTCAGTTCCACCAAGAGCATGACCGGCCACCTCGTCAGCGGTGCTGCCGCCTTCGAAGCGGCTGTCTGCTTGGGGGCGATCGAGCGGCAGGCGGTGCCGCCCACGGTCAACCTCGACGATCCCGATCCGGCCTGTCCGCTCGACCATGTGGCCCACGTCGCCCGGCCCCGCCGCGTGGCGGTGGCTGCCAGCAACTCGTTCGGCTTCGGTGGCTCCAATCTCTGCCTCGTCTTCCGCCGCGCCGCCTAGGCCCGGCCATCTGATCATTCACCGTTTCACCTGCCAGCCTGCAAGGAGATTCCCATGACGACTCCGGCCACCACCGACCGCCAGATCCCGCCGGCGACCGCCGCCGACATCGATCGCCAGCTCGAGCACCTGGTCGACCACTGGCATCAGGTGGCCCCCGCCCATACCGAGGAGGGCCTGCGGGGCCGGGTCTGCGACCTCCATCGCTTCAACTTTCTGCTCTGGCACGAGGAAGACATCGCCCGGTCGCCCGACGTCAGCGACGCCCGGATCGCGGCGGTCAAGCGGGCGATCGACCGCTACAACCAGGCCCGCAACGACGCGATCGAGAAGGTCGACGACTGGCTGATCGGCGAGCTGGCCGCCCGCGGGATCGATGCTCCGGCGACCGCCCCGTCAGCCACGGAAACCCCTGGGGCCGCCATCGATCGGCTCTCGATTCTCGAACTCCGCCGCTTCCACATGCGGGAGCAGGCCGAGCGGCCCGACGCGACCGCCGAGCATCGCGAGAAGGCACTCGCCAAGCTCGCGGTGCTCGATGCCCAGCGGGATCATCTGGTCGTGGCGATCGACCGGCTCCTGACCGAGATCTTCGCCGGCTCCCGGCCGCTTCGCGTCTTCAGGCAAATGAAGATGTACAACGATCCGACGATGAATCCCTACCTCTACAAGGCGGGCAAGGCGGCCTGAGCCGCCCACCGCGACGGCGACATCGCCGGAGGCCAGTTCATTCCAGGCAGTTGGCCAGCGCCAGCAACGCGTAGCTGGTCACAAGCACCGGCTCACCCTCCAGCCACCGCTCGTTGGTGTTCACCCAGGAGCCGTCGGCCCGCTGCCGGGCGACGATCGCCGCAGAGAGTTCCCTCCGCCAGTCATGCTCCCCGCCCTCCGCGTCGGTGAAGGTCTCATCGCCAAGCACGCCGAGGGCCTTGGAGGCGGTGTGGTAGAAGTAGTAGAGCCCCGCCTGGCCCATGCCCGGATTCTCCTCGAAGGTGTAGTTCTTTCGCAGCCAGGAAATGGCCGCCTTGACCCGCGGGTCATCGCGGCCGAGCCCGGCGAAGATCATGCTCTTGAGGCCGGCGTAGGTCATCGAGGCATAGCTTCGAAGGCCGCCGTTGGCGGTCGTGCCGGCCTGGCTCTCCCCGCCGTTGGCCGGCGTGTAATAGAAGCCGCCGTCGGGGTTCTTGTCGGCAAACGGCATCGGGTTGTCGGGCCCGGGTAGATTCTGCGTCCGCGACACGAAGGCCAACGCCCGCTGGATGGCCGGATCATTCTCGCTCTCACCGACTGTTCGCAGGGCCTCGATCATGAAGGCCGTGTTGGAAAGGTCGGGCCGTGACTTCCGGCCGTAGCCGGCTCCGCCGAAGGCCGGGTCGGCCTCCTCCTTGCCTTCCCCACCATCCCACTGAAGTTTCTTGACGAAGGCCGTGGCCCCCTCGATCTCCTCGGCCAGCCGCCCCTCCGCGTTGCAGGCCGCCAGGGCCAGCATCGCGATCGAGGTCTCGTAGTTGGCCACCGGCGCCCCGGGCGAATAGATCCCGCCATCGGGCTGCCGGAAGGTGAGCAGGTAGTCGAGGCCCTTCTGGACGACCGGATCCTCCGCTGGCGTCCCGCTGCGAACCAGCGCCGTCACGGCCAGGCCCGTGACCGCCGGGCCGAGGTCGGCCTTGAAACTGCCGTCGTCCGCCTGGGCCTCGGCCAGAAACGCCGAAGCCCTGCCGATGGCCTTGGCCACGGCTGCGTCCTCGGCGGGGGCGCTCGTTGGCAGCAGGAGTGCCGACAGACTGAACAGAACGCCGCGGGTGGTCGTCATCAGGTGGTCTCCGGGAAGCACTGACTCGTCATCAAGGATACGCCTGCCACGTCCCCGCAGAAACCAGCCGTTCGCCAATCAGCCGCGGCGATTTTTTCCCCGCCGCGATGACATTTTCGCCCAGCCGCAGGCTCGAGGCGGGCCCTCGCGAACCCATATTCCGCGCGGACGCAAGAGAAGCCCGCCGGCCCCGCAGGGCTAGCTCGCCTGCCCGCTTTCACCAAAACCGCCCCCTGCTCACCCCTCGGCGACCGGGAGCGCTCTCGGGTGCGGCGGCACCTGCCGCGGGGGCGGATCCCGGCCCTCTTCGAGCCGCCAGATCTCCCGTTCATCGTCGCTGGCGTAGTAGGTCAGCCAGACCGTCGGGTCACCGTCGAGGCTGGCGCTGCAGTCCCAGCGGATGAAGTTGTCGGGCAGGTCGACCTGCTTGAGGGTGGCCGGGAGGATGTCGCGGCGGATGATCGCGTAGAGGTCGCGGTCGGAGAGATGATCGGTGTAGTCGAGCACGATCTTCTTGGAATGGAGCTGCTCGATCACCTCCCAGAGCCGCTCCCGAATCTGATCGTCGTCGAGCGTGCAGGCCGGCTGCATCGCCAGGGGTGGGTCAAACCAGCGGGCGACCGGTGCCAGCGGAGCCAGTTCCCAGGCGAGCATCGATTCGAGGAACCGATTTTCGGCCTCAGTCGGCAGTTGCCCGAAATCAATTTCCCAAACGGATTCGTCGAGGTAGGGCTCGATCGCCGTCCGCAGTTCGCCGTTGCGAATCAGGCAATCGATCTCGTCCGGATCGGGGTAGTTGGCCAGTGGCATGCCCGTGTCGTCCTCGAACCCGCGACGGGTTGGCAGCCACCTGCCGGACCTCCCGTCACGTGCCTTCGACGATACTCGCCGCGGCCGCCCGTTCAACGAACCGGAGGCTGTCGAGCCCGGTTTTTTGGAACCGGCCAACGATACGACCGATACGAGCCGACGACTTTTCGCCGCCCCCCGGCATCCCCCCAGATTGCCGCAGCCCTCGAAATCCCCCGACTCACCCAGCCGCCGGCGCCGAGACGGGCTTGCCGTCGCCGCAATCCCGCTCGAGGGCGGATATTTTGGTGACTCGGCGGGCGTGCCGCCCGCCCTCGAAGGGGGTGTCCAGCCAGGTGCGGATCACCTTCTCCTGCATCTCTGGCCCGAGCATTTCCGCCGCGAGGCAGAGGACATTGAGGTCGTTGTGACGGCGGCTCATCTCGGCTGTCACCTCGTCATGGCAAGTGGCCGCCCGCACACCGCGGACCTTGTTGGCGGCAATCGCCATGCCGACGCCGGTGCAGCAGAGCAGGATGCCCCGCTCGACTGTGCCATCACTGACCCGGCGGGCCACATCGGCCGCGACATCCGGGTAATCGACCGGTTCCTCGCCGAACGAGCCGCAGTCGACCACCTCGTGGCCGAGCCGTTCCAAAAGGCCACTGAGCCGGCTGCGTGAGGTGACGCCACGATGATCACTGCCGATCGCTATCCGCATGGGGAGATTCGCTGCCTCAGGTGTCGCCGGAGCCGGTCCCTTCCGCTCCTGGCAGCCCGAGTGTATCGATTCTGGCCGCCAAATGCTCCTCGATCTGACGGCCACAGGAGCGGTAGACGTCGAGGCTGCCGCCGATCGGATCGATCACATCCCGGCGGTCGGGTGAGAGCATGGCCACCCGCCCACCGGCCTCGGGAAACTGTGCCAGGAGGGCCGCCCGATGGGAGGCGGTCATTGTCAGGATCACATCAGCCTGCCGGACGAGCGTTTCGGTGAGCGGTTGGCTCTCGTGACCGCGGAGATCACAACCCATCTCGGCCGCCACCTCGACGGCCGACCCGCTGGCAGGACCGCCGGCCCAGGCGGCCAGCCCGGCACTGGTCACGACCACGCCATGCTGCTCGATCTCCTCGGGCGGACAGCCCAGCCGCTCGGCAGCCACCCGCCGGAAGAGAACCTCCGCCAGGGGGCTGCGGCAGGTGTTGCCCGTACAGATGAAAAGCACCATCAGGCTGGCCAGCCGCCGCAGGCTCTCCTCCGACACAACCCCCGGGCGAACCACCCGATAGCCGTCCCCAACCAATTCCACCGTCGAGACCGGCTGGGCATACCGGGCCCGACCGTCGTCGAGCACCAGCGCCAGCCGATCGCCAGCCGCCGCTGCCACGCCCTCGGCGGTCACGATCGGTCCGTCGGCCGCGGCCGGTTCGGCCAGCATCACCGGGCCGGCGAGCATCCGCATGCAATCGGCCAGCATCGGATGGCCTGGCACCCTCAGCCGGAGCCGGCCACCGCCGACGAGTGCTGACTGGGCAGCCGCCGGAAGTCGCTGCACAAGGCTCTCGGGATGGTCGTCGGGCACGATCATCGCCACCGGCCCAGGCCAACAGCGGCGAGCCAGCCGCAGCCCCACCGACGTGATTCGCGGCGCCCAGTCGAGGGTCTCCTCGGCGCTCTTGAGGGCCAGGGTCAGCAGCGGTTCGCCGGGTCGCTCCACGGCCATTTCACCAAGCACTGCAGCCGCGTTGGCCGCCCGGGCGCTGGTGGCGACCACGTAATCGGTCTCCGTCGGAAAAGCGACCGGTCGCCCCTCGGCAAGGGCCTGCACCGCGCGATGCACAACGTCGCGGGAATCCTCGGTGCGACGCAGATCGATAACCATCGGCGGCGTGGGCCGCCGGCGACCGGAGGGTCGCCGAGGACCGCAAAAGGGAACGGCGGCTCGAGCTCACAAAGAACCGAGACCGCCTGAATACCCGAAAATTACAGGGTTTTGCCCGCTCCGGTCAAGGATCGAAGGCTGGGCAAGCCGGGATGGGGGCCGTTCCATCTTGGGACAGTTTTCCACTTGTGGCCGAGGAGCGGCGTTGGCTATCTCTCCGCGGCTTTCAGAAGCCTCCCCTCGGCACCGTACCGTTGCTGCACCGCCCCGCCATGTTCCGACTCGTCCACGGCCCGCTTCCAGCCGCGGCCTTCCTCTGCCTGGCCTGGGTTGCCGTCGCGACGGGCCAGCAGGCGGGCGTCAGCCCGCTGCCCGCGGTCGATCCGCTCGTCGGACCAGCGGAACCGGATCGCCCTGCCGACCTGATCGTCGAGGTCCGCATTGAGGGCAACGACACCGTCGAGGTGTCAAAGCTCCCGAAGCTCGTCACGCGAGCCGGCCAGCCCTTCGACCCGCAGACGGTCGAAGCCGATGTGCGGACGCTCCATCGCACGCAAAAGTTCGTCGATGTCCATCCCAAGTATGTGCAGGTCAGCGACGGGGTGGTGGTGATCTTCCAGGTCGTCGAGCGTCCGACGCTTCGGTACGTCAAATACGTGGGCAACCGGCGAATCTCCACCCGCACACTCCGCAAGAAGGCCGAGGTCGCGGTTGGCGACTCGATGGATCCCTACGTGGTCGAGGAAGCGCGACGGCGGATCGAGGCCTATTACCAGGAGAAGGGCTATGAGGCGGCCCGTGTCACCACCGTCGAGGGCAACAAGCCTGGCGACAAGGGGGCGGTCTTTCTGATCGACGAAGGCCGGGCCCGCAAGGTCCTCTGGACGAGCTTCGTCGGCAACACGATCGCCAGCGACGCCCGCCTGATGACGCAGATCAAGAGCAAGCCGGGGTTCTTCTGGTTTTTGGGGGGCGATATCGATCGGGACGTGGTCGACGCCGATGTCGACACCCTGACCGCCTACTATCGGAGCCTCGGCTTTTTCCAGGCCAAGGTGGGCCGAGAGGTGTCGGTCGTCCACGAAGGCATGCGGGACTGGACCAACCTCACATTCGTGATCAACGAAGGCCCGCGGTACACCGTTCGCAACGTCTCGTTCGTCGGCAACAGCCGCTTCAAGACCGAGTTTCTCGAGCGAGAGTTGGAACTCACCGGCGGCGAGTATTTCAACCAGACGAAGATGGACAAGGATCTCAATCAGATCCGCGACATCTACGGCGGCCGGGGCTTCGTGTTTGCCGATATCCAGGCCGACCCCCGCTTCCTCGAGGAGCCAGGCCAGCTCGACCTCGTCTACAATGTCAGCGAGGGCCAGCGGTATCGGGTGGGCAAGATCAACATTCGGATCAATGGCGAAAATCCCCACACCAGGCACAGCGTCGTACTCAACCGGCTCTCACTGCGGCCGGGCGACATCCTCGACATCCGCAAACTCCGCGAGGACGAACGTCGCCTCAAGTCGAGCAGCTTGTTCGCGGCCGATCCGGCCCAAGGCCAAGGGCCGCGGATCAGCTTCTCGAAGCCTGAGGGCGACGAGCCGACCCGGATGGCGCGAGATCCCGACCAGCCTGGATTCCGCGGCCAGAGCCCCGATGCCGACGGCGAGGCCGTGCTCGACCTGACCCTCGAGGGCGAGTGGGGCGAGACCGCCGGTGACGACAACCTCGCGGCTCCGGCCGCCGGCGATCGCGATGATCGTGAGCCGCCGCCGGCCACCGCCAGCAAACCCGTCTGGCGGGGGCAGAGCCCGGGCTATCAGACCCCACAGACAGCCTCCGGCGTACCGCCCTGGCAGGCCGCCGCTCCGGCGGCAGCACCCGCAGCCCCGGCCTATGGCCAGCCGGCCCCGGCCTATGGTCAGCCCGCTCCGGGCTACGGTCAGCCGGCTCCGGGCTACGGTCAGCCAGCAGCGGCACCGACGGCGGCCACCCAGCAGCCCGCTCAGGCCTGGGGCGGCCAGCCCCTGGCAGCACCGGGCCCGGGTGCCAACGACTACGCACGCTTCACCGCCCCGCCGGCACAGCCCGCTCCCTACACCGCCCAGCAGCCGATCATGCCGGGAGGACCGCCCGGCGTCGGCGGCTTCCCCGCAACCACAGTCGCCCAGGGCGACCCCAATCAGCCGCCCGGCTTCCAGCAGCCTGGCGTCCTGCCCGATTTCGGTGGTGGCGGAGCGGCGGGCGGCATGCCGGTCTTTCCCGGCAACGAGCCCTATGTGATTCTCGACGTTGACGCCGAGGAGACGCAGACCGGCCGGCTGATGATCGGGGCGGGCGTCAACTCCAACGCCGGCCTCGTTGGCAACATCGTCGTCGACGAGCAGAACTTCGACATCCTCCGTCTGCCCCGCAGCTGGGACGACATCAAAAACGGCGTCGCCTTCCGCGGGGCCGGCCAGCGGTTCCGCCTCGAGGCCGCCCCCGGCACGCAGCTCCAGCGGTACATGGCGACTTTCCAGGAGCCCTACCTCTTCGACACCCGGATCGGCCTCTCGACGTCCGCCTCCTACTACACCCGCTACTTCTTCGACTGGGCCGAGGCCCGCACCGGCGGCCGGGTCGGTCTCGGCTACCAGTTTCAGTTCGCCCCTGACCTCTCGGTCAACGCCGGCTTCCGCGGCGAGAGCGTCGACGTCTTCGAGCCCCGCGTGCTCGCCCCCGACATCGTCAACATGCTGGGCGTCAACGGCGTCTACGGCTTTTCGGCCGGGATCATCCACGACACCCGCGACAGTCCCTTCCTGCCCACCCAAGGCCATCTGGCGACCTTCGAGTTTGAGCAGGTGATCGGCACCTACGTCTATCCCCGCGGGATCCTCGAAGCCCGGCAATACTTTCTCCTCAACGAGCGGCCCGACGGCTCCGGCCGACACGTCCTCTCCGTCGGCTCCGTGCTCGGCATGAGCGGCCCCGACACCCCCGCCTACGACAACTTCTTCGCGGGCGGCTACAACACGATCCGCGGCTTCGTGTTCCGCGGGGCGAGCCCCCGGCAGGCCGGCCCGGGCGGCCAGCTGGCGATCGTGGGTGGTCCGTTCCAGTGGCTCAACACGATCGAATACCTGTTCCCGATCACCGCTGACGATTCGCTCCGCGGCGTGGTCTTCACCGACTTCGGTACCGTCGAGAGCAACGTCTCGATCAACAACATGCGAGTCGCCCCCGGCTTCGGCCTCCGGATCACCCTCCCGGCGATGGGCCCGGCCCCGATCGCGCTCGACTTTGCCGTGCCGGTCGCCAAGGCCCCCTTCGACAGCGAGCAGCTGTTCAGCTTCTTCGTCGGCTTCGCCCGCTAGTCTCACACAGCTCGGGGTGGGCCCGTGCCATCCGGCGGGCCCACCGCACGCAGGCTCGGGGTGGGCCCGTGCCATCTCGCCGGACGCTCGCTACGAGCATCCTGCTCTCCGCTCACTCGTGGGAAACCGAGCTTCGCCTTCCGGGCTGCGCTCGGTTTCCCAACGCCGGCTCGATTGG
>JAQCJP010000094.1 GCA_027592945.1 Planctomycetota bacterium | reverse complement strand
CCTGGGCCAAACTTGCCCGCGAGCGGCTGGCGGCATTACGCGAGGACTGAGCCGGGAGTTGGACGCCTCAGCATCGGTGGTGGGCTGCTGGTCGGAGCCGGCTGCAGTCGAGTTCGGCCGTGGGGTTCAATAGCCGTTCCAGGGTCCGCGGACGGCGTTGACACCAAACTGCACGGTGTCGCTCGGCTGGTTGGGCGTGGGCAGGAAGCCACCGCCGCCGCCCGCCACGGCGCCTGGCCCCGGGTAGGGCCGCCGGAACTGGTGGTAGAGCGGCATCACCCGCGAGCTTGGCACGCCCCAGGAGTACTGCGTCATGAACTCTGCCGTCGGTGGCACGACCAGGGCGATCGGCCTCCCCTCGGCCGGGTCATACCAGGCGCTGTGCCAGCTTTTGCACTGGCTCCGCAGAAAGTACCGCTTCTCGATCGTGTCGTGATGAAGCCAGTGACCGTCGCAGTGGCCATGCAGGCAGTGTCCCAGAAGGCCCGGGCCGCAGGAGTTGCAGTGTCGGCAGCCCTGGCCCTGCCGACAGCCGCGGCCGCAGTGTCCCTGGCAGCCCGCCTGGCAGGGTCCGCCGGGATAGCATCCGGTACAGCCGACGAAGCCTGCCTGGTGGTGCGGATGCCAGGCCAGGGACTCGCCGGGCATCACCGTCAGGCCGAGCACGACAAGCCCAATGATCGCGGTCAGGGTCTTCCAAAAACGCATCACAGTTCTCCTCACCACCAGTAGCCGTGAACAGTCGTCCGTAATCCCGTCACGCCTGCCGGCCGGACGTACTTCCGCCGATGCTGGTAGAGAAACTCATGCGGCATGAAGGGCGGATAGGTGATCCAGGTGTGACCTACCCGTGGCGGCACTGGCCGCGGCGAGACGTAAAGCTGGGCGCCCATCGCCGGGTACGGTCCCACCGGGACTGGCGGGGTGTAGAAGTTGTAGAAGACATCGGGCACCGGGCCTTCGACTCCCCCGTCGATCGGAATGGCCACAGCCTGTTGGGTCGCAACCGCGACGCAGACGGTCGCCGCGGCCAGGAGACAGCGGTGAAGGATCGTGGTGCGATGCATATCGGCGGCTCCCCGGCGGCTGCGGCGGCCCGTCCCCCAGACGGGCTTGGCTCACCGCGGCGTCGCAAGAATCTTCGGCCGCGGCATGACGGCAGCATCAGTGGCTGCAGCCGTCTCTGGGCGGCTCTCCCCAACAGGCATACCTTCGCGCGGCGGACTCCCGGCCGGGCAATCGCCACGGGCGGCCGGCAGCCTCTGCATAACCGGCAAACTCGGCCCCCCTTGCCAAGGCCTTCCTGGCTGGTCAAAGTCACGGTTTCTCGCTACGCGTTCGGGGAATCAATGGCTCGCAAAGTCCGCATCCGGAAGTCAGAACCGCCCGCTGCCGGGCCGCCCGCGGAGGAAGAGGCGACTGCAGCCAGCCAGCCGCGGCCCCGCACCCGGCGACGGGCTACCGCGCAGACCATGGCTGCCGGCCAGCGGGACATCTCCGTCAGCGAGTTTTTCGCGAAGAATCGCCATCTGCTGGGCTTCGATTCCCCCCGCAAGGCCCTCCTGACGAGCGTCAAGGAAGCGGTCGACAACGCCCTCGACGCCTGTGAAGAGGCCGGGATCCTGCCCGAAATCTGGGTGCGAATCGAGCAGGTTGGAGAGACCGGGGCCCGCTATCGGATGAGCGTCCAGGACAACGGGCCGGGCATCGTCAGCAAACAGATTCCGCTGATCTTCGGCAAACTGCTTTACGGCTCCAAGTTTCATCGGCTGCGGATGAGCCGCGGTCAGCAGGGCATCGGCATTTCGGCGGCCGGTATGTACGGCGTCTTGACGACGGGAAAGCCCGTCAAGATCGTCTCCAAGACGGACGCCAAGAAGCCGGCCCACTACTACGAGCTCCGAATCGACACCAAGACCAACCAGCCGCAGATCCTGAACGGCCGGGGTGAGGGAGTCGATATTCCGGCCGGCAAGAACGGCGCGGAGTTGATGAAAAAGCATGCGATCGAATGGGTGGCTGAGAACGACGTCGGCGAGCCGGTCCAGCACGGCACCCGGGTCACCATCGAGATGGAGGCAAAGTTTCAACGGGGACGCGGCAGCGTCGAGGAGTACCTCGAGCAGACGGCGATCGCCAATCCCCATGCCCGCATCCACTTTGCCGGTCCCGATGGCAACGAGCGGCTGTTGGAACGGGCCAACGACGAGCTCCCCCCGGAGCCCAAGGAGATCAAGCCGCATCCCTACGGCGTCGAGCTCGGCCGGCTGGTGACGATGCTCCAGGAGCACCCCCGGATCACCCTCGCCCAGTTTCTCACGCAGTCGTTTTCGCGTGTCTCGGCCGGCACCGCCCGCAAACTCTGCGAGGCGGCCAAGCTCTCGACCCGGGCCACCGCCGGCAAACTGGGCCGTGGGGAAGCCGATGCGATCTATCGGGCGATCCAGGAGATCCGGATCCCGCCCCCGGCGACCGACTGCATCGTGCCGATCGGGGAGCAGCGGCTCCTGGCCGGCCTCCGGCAGGTGGTGCCAGGCGAGTTTTTCACCGCGGCGACCCGGCCGCCGGCGGTCTACCGCGGCAATCCGTTCCAGATCGAGGCGGCCCTGGCCTACGGCGGCGGCCCGTCTGCCAAGCGGATCAGCCGGGAGGCCCTCGGCGAGCTGGCCGGGGAGAGCGACGCCCGCAGCATGCGGCAGTTTCTGATCACGACCTTCGCCGGTGTCGGCTCGGACGGGGCCGACAAGATTCTTACCGAGGCCAAGCTGACGCCCCGCCAGTCACCCGCCAAGCTAGCCAAGAAGCAGCTCGATGTACTCCACGAGGCAATGCAGCACGTCAACGCCGAGGAAGGCCAGAGCATGACGGTGCTCCGATTTGCCAACCGGGTGCCGCTCCAGTTTCAGCATGCAGCCTGTGCGGTGACCCAGACAATTCTCTCGACCAACTGGCGATCCTACGGTCTCTCCCAATCCCGCGGCAGCCTGCCGAGCGGGCCGGTCACGGTGATGGTCCACATGGCCAGCGTCTGGGTTCCGTTCACCAGCGAGTCGAAGGAGGCGATCGCCCACTATCCCGAGATCCAGAAGGAGATCCGGCTGGCCCTCCAGGCGGTCGGCCGCAAGCTCGGCATGTACCTGAGGCGGCGGCTGCGGGTCGCCCAGGAGGGGCAGCGGCGAAACATCTTCCTCCGGTATCTCGGCGAGGTGGCCAGCGCCGTTTCCCAGATCAACGGAACCGACCGGGTCGACCTCTACGAGCAACTGCTGGCCGTCGCCAAAAGGAAGACTGCCGAGGCCGACGTCAAGCTCGACGACCGCGGCCGGCCGATCGAGGAGCCGGATGAGATCGATCTCGGGGAGAACTGCATCATCGTTTCCCAGCCGCCGCCGGCTGACGGAGGCCCGAGTGACCAGGAGTCTGCCTCCCTGGACGACGGCAAGGCTTCAAGAAGCACCTCGTCACGGCCGAGAAAGAAGGCCCGCCGGCGACGCCGGGGCTGACGGCGGCAGGCTGGCGGCTCCGCTTTGAGGCGGCAGCCCGGCAGTGGGAGTCGGGCCGGGCCGCCAGTTCCAGCGCCATGCTGACCGAGGCTGCCGCACCACTGGCCTCGACGACCACATCGACGCCATCCGGGCAAAAGGCCTCGTGATGACCGGCTCCGCGTGATCGTCACCCCCTGACCCGGCGAGGCCCGTCGCAGCCCATCAAAGCCCCCGGGCGGGACTGCGGGGCTTTGGATGAGACATGCCGGGGCCGGCGGTGACATGCTCGTGCGCCGGGGGACGGCGGGTCATTTGGCCTTCCCGGCCCCCGGAAGCCCGGGAAACCGTTCACCACCGACCCGCTCAAACCGTGGTCACAAACAAACCACGATCGCATCTGAACCGCACAAATCCAGATCAGTCGTCCTTCTCAACGGCTTTTCGGAGCCGGACGACCTCCGCTTCCAGTCGCTTGATCCGCTGCTCCATCTCCTGGAACCGCTTCCGGGCCGCCTCCATTTTCGCCTGGGCGTCTTCCATCCGCCGACGGCCCTCTTCGCGCATCCGCTGCATCGCCTGCCGCATGTCGCCAGGACTGACCGACTGCTCAGACCTTTCGGCACGTTCGGCCCGTGGCTTCTCCCGGCTGCCGTACGCGTCCCGGCGGCGGGCCTCCCACTGCTTCTTCATCTCCTCTCGCTCCTCGGGCGAGGCGTTTTCCCACTTCTTGCGGGCTTCCTGCATCTTCTTGCGGCCTTCTTCCATGCGGGCTTGCCACTGCTTCTTCATCTCCTCCCGCTCCTCGGGCGAGGCGTTCTCCCACTTCTTGCGGGCTTCTTGCATCTGCTCGCGTCGCTTCTGCATGCGAGCCTCCATCATCTCTCGCATCTCCGGTGACACCGCCCGCCGGGAGCCGAGGGCCTGCCCGCCGCGGGGACCGGGGCCGCCCATGGGGCCGCGAGCAGCAAGCATCGCCTCGATGCGAGACAGTCGACCAACGATGTCGTTGAGCATGGCCAGGGCATCGCCGCGAGGTCCCTCAGGACGCGGGGGCATCATCCGGCCATGGGGCGGCCTCCCTGGGTGATGCATGGGACTCGCATGATGGCCCGAGTGGGCTTGTCCACCATGCTGATGCCGCCCGCCGTCTTGTCCGCGCCGGCCGCCATGATCGCGGTGGCCGTCGTGTTTCTCACGCGGGATTTTTTTCTTGCATTCTCCCTTGCACTCTCCCTTGCACTCTTCGCACGTGCCCGCCCGCTCACCATCGTCGGCCAGCAGCGCCACGACACCCATCCAGGCTTGGACAGCAGGCTCGAGATAGCCTCCTTGTCCGTCAGCAGCAGCGACAGGACGAGCGATGCCGCCGGCCACCAGGGCGGTAGCGAGGCAACTTGCCAGACAGACAAAACGGCCAACAACGATCATGGATGTGACTCCAGAAGAGAAAGAGGCAGTGACAACGGAGCCGGCGGCAGCGGCCAGACCGTCTCCTGTTCTTCAACGGTCGGCCCCGCCCGAAGTTTCGCAGAATCGATGCAGCCCAGCAAAACTCGGCAAAAGACAGCCTTTTGAGTCTTCACGGCGGCCCGTCGCAGACTGGCCCGCGATCGGGGGCTGTCGGGGAAACGTGCCGCGTCGGGCCGGCTCGAGGGACATCCTCGTGGCCGTCCGCCTCAGGGGCTGACCGTCACCTCGGCGGTGAAAATCCCCTTCGGATCAGATCGCTCGAGCAGCGTCTTGGCGATGGTGGCGACCGTGCGAGGGACAAGCCCGCGAAACAGTTCTCGATCGGCTTCCCCGTCGCGGCCCGCAGCCACCACCGTCACCTCCTCGTCGAGATCGAGCATCCCGTCGTCGAGCCGAATCGTGATCGCACCCTGGTTTGACGCTTCCTCGATCACGACTCGCTGCCTGTCCCGGCGGGCCACCAGCCGGCTTCGGGCCTGCGGCTGGGCGACCGCCAGCCAATAGAAGCGATGATGCACCACGTCATCCTGCAGCCAGACGATCCGGTCCGGCCGCAGGCTGCGGACCTGCCGGGCCATCCAGGGCAGGGCGGCGGCGTCCGCGCGATCCATCCAATGCCCCTTGCCCTCGACGACATGGAGTTCATGCGGGTAGCCACCGGGGTCGGCGGCGGCGAGCCGATCGAGCGCCTCGCCGAAACTGCGGGCGACCGAGTTGCGGTCGTAGGCCGCATCGCGGCCGCCGACCCAAATGGCAAAGGGGAGATTGCGGAGGCCGTCAGGCTTGGTCTCGTTGGGATGCCCGGCCATCATCGCCGCGGCAGCGAAGCGATCGGCCATTCGCGGAGCGATCTGATAGACGCCATCGCCTCCTGCGGAATATCCCAACAGGTAGACCCGATCGGGATCGACTCCCTCAATTGCCACCAGATCGGCAATCAACCGGTCGAAGAAGCGATCGATGTGGGCCTGGTGCCAGAGGTCCCAGGTATCGGTCGGAGCTCGGGGCGCAAGATAGATGCCGTCGGCCGGCTGATAGAGACGCTGCTGGTTCTGCCACTGGGAGGTGTTCATCTGGGGCGGCCCGCCCCCGCCGCCATGCATTGAGATGAAGAGCGGCCGCTGGCCGGCCGGGGATCGGCCGAACCGCCTGTACCAGATCGGCATCGTGAGGTCATTGATCTTCAGCGCGCCGCTGCGGAGTTCAGCTGCCCGCTCCCGCGCGATCCAGGCGGCAAGCCGCTTGTGGAGGATCTCCGCGGCCCGCTCCGCATCGGCCTTGGTCAGCGGGACCTCGGCTGAGGGGCCAGCCGGGAGCAGAGGTTCCTCTCCCCAAAGCTCGGCTTCGCGGGCAAGGGTCTCGACGGCCTCCCGCGAGGCGGCTGGATCGACCATTTCGTCGCTGCCGACAGCCTGCGGCACCGTGGCCGTCAGCCAGAGGGCGATCGCGACTGCAATCGTGCGAACCACCGCTTCACGTCCCGTTCTGATCGATCGCGGCAACGACCTCGTCTGCCACTGCCGCCCTTGGGTCGACCG
This sequence comes from Planctomycetota bacterium, assembly GCA_027592945.1. Taxonomy (GTDB): domain Bacteria; phylum Planctomycetota; class Planctomycetia; order Pirellulales; family UBA1268; genus QWPN01. The sequence continues at coordinate 6,587 of JAQCJP010000094.1, read as the reverse complement.
CAGGACGCGCCTCGGAGACAGCCGCTCGCGCTTCCGGCAGCGACACCCGTCCGTCGCCGTTGGCGTCACACTCCGCCAGCAGGGCTGCGGTCTCGCCTCCCCGCCGCTCGGCCGCATCAGCGCGAAGCTTCGCCAACCGCTTGGCGGCCATGTCGGCCTGGGCGTCAGTGACTCGGCCCTGACCGGTGCCCGCGAGCAGCCGTCGCACCGCTGCGAGATTTCCGCCCCTGGCCGGCCCGGCAGCGGCAGGCGGCAGGGAGGTTTCGTTCGGCTCCACCGCGGGCGAGTCCACGGAACTGCCGCTGAGCGCGTCGTCGAGTGAGAGGGGCTGGCCCAGGACCGGCAGCGAGGGCGTTGTCAGCAGGGCGATGGCAAGCAGCACAGGCAGCAAACGCATGGCAGAAATCCGCGATCCGGCAGGTGAACTCACAGGTCGATATCCCGGGGGTCGGCATCTTTATCGTACCCGCTCGATTGAGTTATTCCCTCGCTGCCCGAAATCCAGAGCGGTGGCTGCCGCTGGCAACGGGCGAAGCCCGCTGTGGCCGCTTCCAGACGGCTGGTACAACAACCGTTGTGAAGATTTCCGAAACGATCACGAGCCCGGCCAATCCACGGGTCAAGCAGGCTGCCCGGCTGCGATCGGCGGCGGAGCGGCGGGAAACCGGCCTGACGCTCGTTGACGGGATTCGCGAACTCACCCGAGCGGCTGCTGCCGGCGTTGCGATCGAGGCGGTGTTCGTGGCGGGAGATGAGACTGGCGACGTGGAGCGAACAGCGGCTCGAGACGCCTGTCTTGAGGCCTGCCGCAGCCGCGGGGCGGCGATCGTGGCCCTTGCTCCGCGAGCCTTTGAGAAGGTCGCTTTCGGCGACCGCGATGAGGGCCTCGTGGGCGTGGTTCGCTTTCAGCCACGGAGCCTGGCCGACGTTGCCTTTCCCGTCGGTCGGCCGCTGCTTGTCGCCGAAGCGGTTGAGAAGCCCGGCAACCTCGGGGCGATCCTGCGGACGGCCGACGCGGCGGGTCTCGCCGGCGTGATCGCGTGCGACAGTGGCACCGACGTGGCCAACCCCGCCGTGATCCGGGCGAGCCTCGGCACGGTCTTCAGCGTGCCCCTGGCCGTGGCAGCGGCTGACGAGGTGATCGCCTGGTGCCGGGAGCACCGGCGGCGGGTCGTGGCGGCCACGCCTGAAGGAACGCATCCCTGGCATGAGGTGCCCCTGGCCGGTGCCACGGTGATCGTCGTGGGCAGCGAGGCCCACGGGCTTTCGCCGGCCTGGCACGGGGCGGCTCTCGCAAAGACGATCACGCTCGAGACCGTTTCCCTGCCGATGCGGGGCATCGCCGACAGTCTCAATGTTTCCGCGACGGCGGCGGTGCTCGCCTACGAAGCGGTCCGCCAGGAAGGGACACCATGAAAGCCGGTGCCACCGAAGCAGGCCCTGACTTTGAACGACTCGCGGCAGTGGCGGCGGCCGACGGGACGGAGGCGATGTTCGAGCAGCTCGCGGCATCGCTCGTCAGCCGCGGCCGCTGGCATGCCCTGTTTGATCTCCGCATGGTGCAGGCCCGCAAGGCGCTCGGGCTGCCGCTGGCTGGTGATGCCGGTCGCGTCGACGAGGCCAGGCGGGAAAAGCTGGACGCGATGTCGCTGGAAGCCTGCCGGGAGGTGGGCTGGCCGCTGCTGGAAGCGGGCGAGGTGGCCGCCGCCTGGATGTATCTGCGGGCCGCCGCTCCGGTCGAGGAGGTGGCCGGCCGGTTGGCTGGTCTTGCCGAGCCGATCATGCGGGCTGCTGTCGGCGGTGAGCCGGCGGCCGAAGTGGCCGGGGCTGCCGACGATGGGCCTCCGGGTGAGTCTGCCGAGGATCGCGAGGCCCGGCTTGCCGAGGAGATTCTCGGCGTCGCCCTCTGGGAATCAGCCGACCCGGCTCTGGGAATCAGGCTCATCCTGGCCACGCAGGGAACCTGCAACGCTGTCACCGCCTTCGAACAGGCCGTCTCGCGGCTGCCCGCCGTCCGGCAGGCCCCGGCGGCGGCAACGCTCGTCGGTCATCTGCATGCCGAGGTTGTCAACAACCTCGCCGCCGACCTCGAGCAGCGGGGGATCGATCCTGCCATTTCACGTGGCACTGACCAGCCGCTGGTGGCACTGCTCGATGCGGCCGGCGGCCTCGATGATGCCAGCATCCATGTCGACGTCTCGCATCTCCAGTCGGTCTTGCGGATCGCCCGAGTCTGCACCGATCCGGTGACGCTCGGCCAGGCCTGGGAGCTTGCCAGGTACGCCTGTCGCCTGCCTGCCGACGTGACCTATCCGGGTGAGCCCCCCTTTGAAAACGTGGGCGAGGCGTCGCGACACTTCTTTGCGGCCCAGCTTGGCATCGAGCCCGACGCCGCCGTCGCCTTCTTCCGGCGGGCGGCTGCCTCCGCCGATCCGCTCGAGGCCGGCACGCTCCCGAGCGATGTCCTCGTGGTCTTGCTCCATCGACTTGGGCGTGATGCCGAGGCGATCCACGCCGCCGTCGAGCGGCCTCAGGAGGGCGGGCCGCCAAGCTCGCTCCAGGCTGCCGGCATGCTCCCACCGCTGGTCGAGCTGGCGGCAGCCTCCGGCCAGTGGGATCTGCTCCTCAACGCCTGTCGGCAGCATGGCGACGAGATCACCTTCGCCGCGGCGCTTGCCGCCCGCGCTGCTGCTCAGAACCAGGCCGACGGAAGCAGCCGGCCCCAGCTGTGACGGGGGCCGCAGGCGTGGCATTCCCCGCCAGCCTGGCAGTTGCCGCACGGAGCCCCTTCGCCACAGACACCGATCGGCCGCTCATAGCCGAGGGCGGCCGGCGGGGTGAAGCCCCGGCCCGGTGGCAGCTGCCAGGGAGCCAGCATCTCCGGGCCCTGCCGACCACCGTTGCAGCCGACCCAGCGGCCACAGGCATCGCAGGGGTCTCGCCAATGCTCCGGTCTGCAGTAGCGTGGCCCGCAGCCCTTGTCGCCGTAGGGATAGGTGGTACCCGCTTCGGAGCCGCCGCAGCGGCCGCAATGATGGCCGCCGGCCACCGCCACGGCCGCGACGATGCCTGCCACCAGACTGGCGGCTAGAACCAGACAGCGGTATCTGACGGTGCGGTCCCTCATGCCGCTTGTATCGGTCCTGCCGCCCCGTCCGTCTCGACCTCAGGCGGGCAGTGGCCGCAAAGCTTGCCTCGCTTCCCCGTTCTCCCGCGCCGGCGCACATAAAAGCGCCCCCGGCGCGAGCCGGGGGGACGGCGGGCCGTTGGGCTGTGCCCGGTCCCCGGAAACCCCGTCAGCCCCGCAGTGCCTCTTCGAAAAGCCACAGGTATTCGCGGCCGCTCGAGTCCCACGACCAGTCCTGTCGCATCGCCGTGCGAACCAGGCCGCTCCAGACGTCGGCGTCGGCGTGGCAATCGAGGGCCCGCTCCACGGTCTGCACGAGCGCCGCGGCGTCGTACGGCACGAAGGTGAAGCCGGTCGCCCGGCCCTCCGCGACCGCGTCGGCCGCGGCGTCGACGACTGTGTCGGCCAGGCCGCCGGTCGCCCGCACGACCGGGATCGCCCCGTACCGCTGGGCGTAGAGCTGGGTCAGGCCGCAGGGCTCGTAGCGGCTCGGCACGAGCATGATGTCGGCTGCGGCCTGGGCGAGATGGGCGAGCCCTTCGTCGAAGCCGATCACGACATCGACGACGTCGGGAAACGAGGCGGCCACCCGGCGGAGCGCTTCCTCGGCGGCCGGCTCACCGGTGCCGAGCACCATGAAGCTGGCACGACCCTCGCCGCCAAGCCGGCCGATCGCCTCCGCAACGAGCTCCACGCCCTTCTGCTCGACCAGCCGACCGACGAAGGCGACCAGCGGCCGCTCCGTGGGGGCGGCATGGCCGAGCCGCGCCGCCAGGGCGATCCGGGCGGCGTACTTGCCGGCGGCGACGTCCTCCTCGGTGTAGTGCCGGGGAATGTGGGGATCGGTGGCAGGATTCCAGAGGTCGGTGTCGATCCCGTTGACGATTCCCGTCAGGGCAGCTCCCCGGGCCGCCAGCACGCCCTCCAGCCCGCAGCCGCCGGGGGCCTGCTGAATCTCGCGGGCGTAGGTGGGGCTGACGGTCGTGACCCGGTCGGCAAACACGATCCCTGTCTTGAGCAGGCTGAGCTGCTGATGAAACTCCATCTGCTCCCAGTTGAAATACCGCCAGTCGAGGCCGGTCAGCAGCATGTCCCAGTGCCAGAAGAGCCCCTGGTAGGCCATGTTGTGGATCGTCATCACCGTGCGGGCGTCTGCGACCGCCGGCCAGGACCGGTAAAGGGTCTTCTGGTAGGCGGGCACCAGGCCGGTCTGCCAGTCGTGGCAGTGGATCACGTCGAAGGGGGCCGCCTGCCGGCAGGCCAGCTCGAGGGCCGCCCGCGAGAAGAAGATGAACCGCTCGGCGTTGTCTGCGTAGTCTTCGGCCCCGCCGTAGAGCGTCGGCCGGTCGAAGAACTCGTCGTTGGCCACGAGGAGCACCGTCGCGGCCGACTCCGGCAGCCGGCAGCGGAGAATCCGAGCAGGCAGGCTGCGGGTCCCGACCGGCACCGCAAACTCGATCCCGGTCGGCTCGATCGGCAGCGACCTGGCCAGCGCCTCGCGATAGGCCGGGAGCACGAGCGTCACGTCGCAGCCGAGCCGGGCGAGGGCCTCCGGCAGGGCCCCGGCGACGTCGGCGAGCCCCCCGGTCTTGGCGAAGGGGACGGCCTCGCTGGCCACCTCGAGCACCCGCATGCCGCTGGCAATCCTTCCTGCGAAAACGCATTCTCAGCCCGGCGGTGCCCGGGCGAGGCTCGGCTGATCGGCCCATCCGGCAGGCCTTTCCTCACCGCTACTATACGCCGCGTTTTGGGGCCGGGCGGCCGCGTCTGGGGGCGGGGCTCACTCGGCTGCGGGCGGGGCAGGCCGGCTGCGGCCAGCGGCGACGATCGTCTCGTAGGCCGCGCGGATCGCCTGCACCCGATCGGGCCGGGCGGAGGCGAGGTTGTTCCGCTCGCCGAGGTCGCTTGCCAGATCGTAGAGCTGGACCTCCGGGCCGTTGCCGCCCCCCTTCGACCAGCCCCCGGAGCCCGGGCCCAGGATCAACTTCCAGCGGCCGTCACGGATCGCCGGCAGGCCCTGTATCGAGCAGCTCACCGCATGCTGCCGGACCGGCCCGCTTTCGCCTTGCAGGAGCGGCACCAGACTGACGCTGTCCTCGCCGGCGTCGGCCGGCAGCGGCACGTCGAGCAGTTCGGCCAGCGTGGCCATCAGATCGGCCTGGTGAACGAGCGCCTCGCAGACACTCCCCGGGCGGGTCACCCCCGGATACCGGACGATGAAGGGGACGCGGTGGCCCCCCTCCCAGGCATCGCTCTTGTAGCCCCGCAGCGGGCCGCTCGGGTAGTGGCCCCGCTGCTCGAGGTCACGGACGCCGACGTAGGGGGCGAAGCCGTTGTCGCTGGTGAACACGACGAGCGTCTCATCGGTCACCCCGGCCCGCTCGATCGCGGTGAGCACGTCGCCGACGACAGCGTCGGTCTCCATGATGAGATCGGCACAGGCGTTGTCGAGACCGCTTCGGCCCCGCCAGGGCTCGTTGACCGCCAGCGGCGTATGCGGGGATGTCAGCGGCATGTAGAGCAGGAAGGGGGCCTCCTGCGCGGCGGCCTCCTCGATGAAGGCGACGGCCCGGTCCCGCAGGGCCGGCAGCACTTCCTCGAGCCGCCAGCCCTCAAGGGCCGGCCCCTGGATGCTCGCCCGGTTGTTCTGGAAGTCCGCGAGCGGTAGCAGCGTGGTCGGAGTGCCGACGGTGCGATCACCGTCGATGAAGCAGTAGGGGGGCCAGTTGGGCGCATCGGTGCCGAAGTAGGAATCGAAGCCGCAGGCGGTCGGCCCGCCACCGATCGGCTCGGAAAAGATCCGCCGCCAGGCGACGCGGTCGGCATCGCTGACGTCGGCCGGGCCGTCCGGATCACGGCCCTTGCGGCCCCGAGCGAGCCGCTTCTTGTCGCCTTCGGCCAGCGGCCAGTCCCAGCCGAGGTGCCACTTGCCGATCGCCGCGGTCCGATAGCCCCGGCGTTTGGCCAGGCCCGCGATCGTGAGCCTGTCGCGGGCGATCAGGGGCGGCTCCCAGACCCCGACAATCCCCTTCGTGAGCCTCGTTCGCCAGTGGTAGCGGCCGGTCAGCAGCGTGTAGCGGGAAGGGGAACAGACGCCCGACGAGGAGTGGCCGTCGGTGAACCTCATCCCCGCGGCAGCGAGCCGATCGATCTGGGGCGTGGGGATCCTGCCCCGCTCCGGGTTGTAGCATTGCACGTCGCCGTAACCGAGGTCATCGGCGTAGAGGATCACGATATTGGGCCACTCGGCAGCGACGGCCGCAGCCTGCCCGGCCAGAACAGTCAGCCCGGCGAGGGTGGCGACAGCAGCACGAATCGAGTATCGCAAGTTGGGGAGCACGAGAAGCCTCCGTAGCGCACTACACTACCAGACCCTGGATCGTGGATCGATGTTCCCCGAAGGTTCTCGCCGCCGATGAGTCCGCTGGTCAGTCCCGCATCGATGTTCCGGTTTCGGCTG
>JAQCJP010000093.1 GCA_027592945.1 Planctomycetota bacterium | reverse complement strand
GCCGCCGCCTTCGGCCAGAGCCACCTGATCGTGCTGGCGGCCGCCGACGGCAGGGGGCTCGAGCAGATCGCCGCCGACCCCGACTTCGTGAAGCGGCACCCGGGCTTTCCTCGACGGGCCTGGGCCTACCACACGATCACCGACACCTGGACCGCCGCCGGGGAGACGCCGGCCTGCCCCGTGACGACGCCGGCGGTCGCCTTCGCCGGCGGCGTCGTGCTCGCCAGCGGCGAGATCCGCCCGCGGGTCCGCACCAGCGCGGTCTGGCGGATCACGGCGGTGCCCGATGGCACGAGCTTCGGCTGGCTCGACTACGGGGTGCTGGTGGCCTACTTGGCCGCGATGGTGGGGGTGGGCGTCTACTTCATGAACAAGATGAAGGACACCGATGACTTCTTCCGCGGCGGCCAGCAGATGCAGTGGTGGGCCGCCGGCTGCAGCATCTTCGCCACGATGCTCTCCTCGATCACCTTCATGTCGATCCCCGCCAAGGCCTTCGCCCAAGACTGGGTCTACGCCGTCGGCAACCTGATGATCGTGGCGGTCGCCCCGGTGGCGGTCTACCTGGCCTTGCCCTTCTTCCGGCGGATCGACGCGACCAGCGCCTATGAATACCTGGAGCGGCGGTTCAACCGTGGCGTGCGGCTCTTCGCCAGTGGCCTGTTCACGCTGTTTCATGTCTTCCGAATGGCGATCGTGATGTCACTGGCCGGCCTCGCCCTGGCGGTGGTCACCCCGCTCTCCCCGGCCCAGAGCGTGATCCTGATGGGGGTGCTCTCGATCCTCTACTGCACCCTCGGCGGCGTGGAGGCGGTCATCTGGACCGACACGATCCAGACCGCCGTGCTCTTGGGCGGGGCGGTGCTCTGCCTGGCGTTGATGATCATGGGCAGCGACGGCGGCCTGAGCGGGGCGGTCGCGACCGCGGCCGCCGGTGAGAAGCTGCGGCTGGCCAACTTCCATCTCGATCCGACGAGCGCCAGCCTGGCGATCTGGGTGGTGATCCTGGGCGGCCTCGGCCAGAACTTCTCCAGCTACACCTCCGATCAGGCGGTCGTGCAGCGGTACATGACCACGCCGGACGAGCGGCGGGCGGCCACCTCGATCTGGCTGGCGGCGGGCCTGGCCGCCGTCGCCACGCTGCTCTTCTTCGGCCTCGGCAGCGGCCTCTACGCCTTCTACAAGGCCCATCCTGAGAAGCTCGATCCGACCTTCACCACCGACCAGATCTTCCCGCTCTTCATCCTCCACGAGACCTTCCCCGGCGTCGCGGGGCTGATCGTGGCGGGCATCTTCGCGGCGGCCCAGTCGACCGTCTCGACGAGCATGAACTCGACGGCCACGACGGTCGTGACAGACTTCCTGCGGCCCTTCCGGGCCTGCGGCAGCGAGGCGGCTTACCTGCGGACCGCCCGCGGGCTGACCCTCGGCTTCGGCCTCGTCGGCACGCTTCTCGGCCTGGTCTTCGTCGATCCCGAGATCCGCAGCCTGTTCGACTCGTTCATCAAGGTGGTCGGCATCTTCATGGGGGTGCTCGGAGGCCTCTTCGCCCTCGGGATGCTCACCCGGCGGGCGAGCGGCCCGGGCGCCCTGGTGGGCGTGGTGGCGGGCGCGGGCGTGATGCTCGCCCTGCCGGTCTTCTCGAAGGTGACCGGGTATCTCTATCCCGCGATCGGGATCACCGTCTGCTTCGCCGTCGGCCTCGTGGCGAGCCTCGTCCTGCCAGCCCGCCACCACGACCTGACCGGCCTGACGGTCTTCACGCAGGAGCGGCCGTAGTTTCCCAGGGTCGCGCGTGCCCCTACCGCTCGTCGGCGGTCTGCCACTCGTCGGCCGCCTTCCAGATTCGCCAGCGGAGTTCCGAGCCCTCCGGAACCATCACCACCAGCGGCAGGCGGCTGTTGTAGCGAACCGTCCGGCGGGGCCCGGGGACGAACCGCGGGGCCGGATCTGTCGGCCCGCCGATCCGTGTCGAGGCGGCGTTCTGGAAGTCTCCGTTCACCTCGTAGTAGGAAAACCCCCAGCCGTCGATGTTCCGCTCTTCGATCGTGCCGCCGAACCGGTACGAGTTGATGCCGTCGGTCTCGATCACGCGGCCGACGAGAAGCTCCACTTGGAGAGACTCATCCGGGCCCCGCTCCACGTGCGGCAAGAGAATCACTTTCCGCTCCATCCCCTCGGCCGCCTGGGGATAGGCCGCCTCGAGATTCTTGATGGCGCCGGGATCGATGTCGGCCGCCGGTTCATCGGCTGCCGCCGGGACAGCCCCCAAAACAGTGGCGGCCAGGCTCAGGACGGTGACAGCGGGCATCAGGATGGCAGCGAAAAACGGCGGCATGGCAGCGGGCTCCGAGAGAGGAAATCAAAGGGCAATGGTTGGGGAAGTATAGGGTGCAAGCGACCGCCGCCGCAGCGGGGCCGAGCCGCACGGGCCGCGTTCTCGAGCCCCGCGCTGCGAGTCACTCCGGGACTGAGACTGGCGCCGAGATCGTGAGGTCGAGCGGGAAGCTGCGGCGGAGCTGGAAGAACGAGCCCGGCGGGGCGGGGGCGTCGGCCGGGACCAACACCGTCGGGTCGCGGCCGCTGATCGCGAAGAACTCCGTCTTCACGCGGAACGTGGCCCGGCCGGCAGCGAGATCGACGAGCTCCACGCCCTGGTCGAACGACGAGACGGGCGTCAGCGGCCGCGTCTCCCAGCCCGGCAGGTCGAGGCCTGGCGTGGGTACGCGATCGATCACCGCGTGCCAGAACGCTGCACGAAGCGTGGCCGGCGGGGCAGCCGCCGTGTGCTCGCCGCGGAAGGCGAAGCTCAGGCGATAGCCAGCTTGGTCGAGCTCGAACTTGGTGATCCGGCCGATGGCACTGTCGGCCTGTCGAACCACGAAGCCGGGCTCGGCGAGCTTCGCGTCCAGCACGAGCCCCGGGTCGCCGAGCCGGCCAAGCCAGGCCGCGGCGGTCGCCTCGGCTTCGGCCGCGGTGGGCTTGGGGTCGGCTGCGGTGGCGGCCGTCAGCCAGACCGCAGCAACGAGGCAGATAACACCGATCGACCAGCGGCAGGCCATTGCCTCGAGCACCGGGGCCACGCTCACGCCGAGGTCCTCGGCCACCTGCCGGCGGTTGAGCCGGTCGCCCGGCTTGAGCCGATGGTCCAAGAGGGCCTCGTAGAGCTGGTCGTAGACCTGCTGGGAAAGGAGGGCTTGCATCGCGGCTGCCCGCATGTCGACCGCGGGTCAGATGGGGATCGGGGAGATACGGCCGGGAGTATACCGAGGCAACGAACCACCCCTCGTCACTCGCCGGCGGTCGCCTTCCGCCGGCCCGCCCGGGCCACCGGGGCATTGGCCTCCCGCTTCGTCTTGCTGCCTCGTGGCCGGCCGCGGCGGTGAATCGGCCGCGGTTTCCGCTGGCCGTCGAGCGACTCGAGGCCGTGGCTGGCCAGGTGGGCAAAAACCTCATCCTTGCCTTCGCGGATGTGCGCTCGGATCGTCGCAGCCGCCAGGTCGGGATCACGGGTCTCGAGCGCGCGAAGCAGCCGCCGATGTCCCCGCCAGGTTCGCACCGCCTTGCCCACCGTCAGAAATGCCGGCATCCGCCGCTGCGGCGAGAAACCGTAGGCGAGCAGTTTGATGTCGGCGGCGACTTTCGTCAGCCAGCGATTGCGGGCGGCATCAAAGACGATCTCGTGGAACCGCCGGTCGGCGTCGAGCCACTCGGCCATCAACTCCGCGTCGGCGTGGCCGGCGGGGCGGGCGGCAATCCGCCGGATGATCGCAAACGACGCCGCCGCCAGCGCTCGCAGTTCCGCGGTTTCAGCACCTGTCGCGTGGGCTGCCGCTGCTGCGGCCGCTACCGGCTCGAGCGCCTCGCGAACATCGTAGAGCTGGGAGAGTTCCTGACGGCTGATCCGGCGAACAAAGGCGCCCGCCCCGGGCACATGCTCGACAAAGCCCTCGCTGGCCAGCCGCGTGACCGCCTCCCGAACCGGAGTCATGCTCATCCCGATCTCGTCGGCCAGCTTGCGATTGACAAGCTGCATACCGGGGGTGAGGCGGCCAGTCACCAGCATCCGGCGAAGTTCGTCATAGGCCTGCAGGCCGAGCGTGGGTACCAAACGAACCTCCCTTCTCTCCATGTTTTCCGGAGTGACCGCCCCGCGGCAACTCGAAGATACCCCAGCCGGGGGGATTTGCAAGGCCCTACTCGCACCGTTCACAGCGACCCTTGAGCAGCACCTCGGTCACTGTCGCGATCGCCCGCTCGGGAACGGATTGCTTGCGATCCCCGGAGCCGGCGGGTCGCCGCGTGATCGCCACCTGGACGTCGTCGAGGCAGGAGACTTCGCCGCAGGTCGTGCACACGAAATGGGGGTGATCGTCGCCCTTGTGGCCGCCGCCGGCTCGCTTCGCCTCAAACCGCCAGACGTGGTCGCCAAGCTCGACCCGGGCTGCGAGCTTCGCCTCGGTCAGTTCGATCAGGTTGCGGTAAATCGTGGCCCGATCGAAGCCGAGCTCGTCGAGGGCTTCGGCAACCTCAGCGTGGGTGAGCGGCCCGCTGGCGGTCTCGAGGTGGTGCATCACCGCGACCCGGGCCGCGGTGCATCGCAGCCCGACGCCGCGGATCCGCTGGCGAACGGCCTCGTCATTGGCTGGTTTCCCACGGCCCATAGCTTCCATCCTACCCGACTTCGATTCCGGCGAGGAGTTCCACGATCGCCGCCATGAATGCCGGAAGATCGGCTGGCTTGCGGCTGGAGACGAAGTGGCGGTCGATGACGACCGGCGTGTCCTCCCAGATCGCCCCGGCGTTCATCAGGTCGTCGCGAATGCCGGGGCTGCCGGTCACCCGCACGCCTCGGTAGACGCCTGCCGAGATGGGAATCCAACCGCCGTGGCAGATCGCGGCCACCAACTTGCCGCGGGCCGCAAACTCCCGCACGAGGTCGAGTACCTTGGCATCGCGGCGGAGTTTGTCGGGCATCCAGCCGCCGGGAATCACGATGCCGTGAAAGTCGCCCTCTTCCATGTCGGCGATGCTGGCATCGCTGGTGCAGGGATAGCCATGCTTGCCGGAGTAGGTCTGGCCCTCCACCGCGCCGGCAAGCACGACATGGCCGCCCGCCTCCTCGATCCGGAGCTTCGGATACCAAAGCTCCAGATCCTCGTACTCGTCTCCGACGAGAATCAGGATCCGAATCCCTTCGAGCGGGCGGTGGGGAAGAAGCGGATGGTTCATGGCAGGCCTCCTCAGAGTTGGTGCGGTGCCGTTTTGCGGTGTCAACCCGCGGCCACCGAGTCAGGACGAATCACCGCCCGCCCTGGCCTCCGCGTGGCGTCCGTGACGGCGTTGATTTTCGCAGGCTGGCAACCCGCAGGCGAGCCCTCAACCCCAGAACCCCTCGTGCGAGTGGCCTCCGGCTCGTGGCCGTCAGCGGCCTCGCGGCTGCTCGAGGGCTGTCGGGTGGCCGGCAAACGCTGTCTCAAAAAAAGCGGCTTGACTCACCGAACCCTCACGCTACATTCACGCCCCGGTCTACCGGCAGTGGTCAGCGGATCGACCACCACAAGATGTTGTGACAGCACGCAGAGGGAGCTGCTTTCTGATGATTCCGGCCGGAGGGCTCAATTGGGGCCCCAAAAAGCTCATGCGGCGGCCGTTTCATGCCGATCCCTCACTTGCATCGATGCTATACGCGCGTATACTTTGAGTAAGGTTTCCCAGGCCGGGTTTCGACCTTTTTCCCTTTCGTCTCCAGGAGAACTGATCCCATGGCAGATTTCGACTCGGCCACCCTCGCCGGCACCGCCGCTTCCAGCCCCGCCACAGGCCAGCCCGGAGGTGTCCGAACGGCCCTCGAAATCCGCCCCACCTTCTGCCCGACTGAGGTCGAGAGCCCCTTTGACACCACCGAGTGGGAGCTTCGCACTGCGGCGATCAAGGGGGAGGACGGCAAGGTGCTCTTCGAGCAGCCCGCCTGCGAGATTCCCGCTGCCTGGAGCCAGTTGGCCACCAACGTCGTCGTCAGCAAGTATTTCTACGGCGAGATCCACACGCCCGAGCGGGAGCATTCGGTCAAGCAACTCGTCCACCGCGTCGCCCGCACGATCGCCGACTGGGGCGTGGCCGACGGCTACTTCAAGACGAAGCAGGACGGCGAAAACTTCTACCGTGACTTGGCGTGGCTCTGCGTCCATCAGCACGGTGCCTTCAACTCGCCAGTCTGGTTCAACGTCGGACTCTACCACCAGTACGGTGTCGAAGGGGCCCCGTGCAACTGGCGGTGGGACGAGGCCAAGCGGGATGTCGTGATGCCCGACAACCCCTACGAGTACCCGCAGGGCAGCGCCTGCTTCATCCAGAGCGTCCGCGACAACATGGAAGACATCATGGACCTCGCCCGCAGCGAGGCGATGCTCTTCAAGTTCGGCTCGGGCACCGGCACCGATCTCTCCACGATCCGCAGCCAGCGGGAGAAGCTTGCCGGCGGCGGCAAGCCCTCCGGGCCGCTTTCCTTCATGCGGGTCTACGACCAGGTGGCGGCGGTCGTGAAGAGCGGCGGCAAGACGAGGCGGGCGGCGAAGATGCAGTCGCTCAAGGTGCATCACCCTGACATCATGGAGTTCATCGACTGCAAGGCGAAGGAGGAGAAAAAGGCCCGCGTCCTGATCGAAAAGGGGGGCTACGACGCCAACTTCAATGGCGAGGCCTACAGCTCGATCCTGTTTCAGAACGCCAACCTGTCGGTCCGGCTCTCCGACGAGTTCATGGAGGCGGTCGATCGGGGCGACACCTGGACGACCCGCTGGGTGACCGACTCGTCCAAGGCCGGCCCGAGTTTCAAGGCCCAGGAGGTGCTCGACCGGATGGCCGAGTGTGCCTGGCAGTGCGGCGATCCTGGCGTCCAGTACGACACCACGATCAATCGCTGGCACACCTGCCCGAACTCCGGCCGGATCAATGCAAGCAATCCCTGCAGCGAATACATGTTCCTCGACGACACCGCTTGCAACCTGGCGAGCATCAACCTGATGAAGTTTCGCCGGCCCGACGGCGGCTTCGACGTCGAGCGGTTCGCCGCGGCCTGTCGCGTGTTCTTCGTCGCCCAAGAAATCCTCGTCGACCATGCCAGCTATCCGACGGCACGCATCGCCCGCAACAGCCACCTCTACCGGCCGCTAGGCCTCGGCTACTCGAATCTCGGCAGCCTCCTGATGGCCGACGGCCTCGCCTACGACAGCGATGCCGGCCGAGGGCTCTGCGGGGCGATCACGGCGATTCTTCACGGCTCCGCCAATCGCACCAGTGCCGAACTGGCCGGGGCGGTCGGCCCCTTCGAGGGCTTCGCGGCCAACCGTGAGCCGATGCTGAAGGTGATGCAGATGCATCGAGACGCCGTCGAGAAGATCGACCCGGCATGTCCCCGCGACCTCCACGACGCGGCCCGGACCATTTGGGACGAGGTGCTTGCCGGCGGCAGGAGCCACGGCTACCGCAACGCGCAAGCGACCGTGCTCGCCCCGACCGGCACGATTTCGTTCCTGATGGATTGCGACACGACCGGCATCGAGCCCGACATCGCGCTGGTGAAATACAAGCAGCTCGCCGGTGGCGGAATGCTCAAGATCGTCAACCAGACGGTTCCCCTGGCCCTGCGGACGCTGGGCTACGACGAGCCGGCCGTTGAGGAGATCCTCGCCTTCATCAACGAGAAGGACACGATCGAGGGAGCACCCGGGCTCGACAGCAAGCACCTGCCCGTCTTCGACTGCGCCTTCAAGCCCCGGCTCGGCGAGCGGAGCATCGCCTGGGAGGCCCACGTCAAGATGATGGCCGCGGCCCAGCCCTTCCTCTCGGGGGCGATTTCCAAGACGGTCAACATGCCGCGTGAATCCACGCCGGCCGACATCGCCCACGCCTACCAGGAGGGCTGGCGGCTGGGGCTCAAGGCGTTGGCGATTTACCGCGACGGTTCGAAGGAGAGCCAGCCGCTGTCGACGAGCACCGAAAGCGACAAGGCCGCCGCCAAGGTGACGGCGGCCCCCCGCCGCGAGCGGCTGCCCGACACCCGCCGCAGCGTGACCCACAAGTTCAGCGTCGGCGGTCACGAGGGCTACATCACCGTCGGCCTCTACGACGACGGCCGGCCGGGCGAGCTCTTCATCACGATGGCGAAGGAGGGCAGCACGATCGGGGGCCTGATGGATGCCTTCGGGACGGCCGTCTCGATGAGCCTCCAGTACGGCGTGCCTCTAGAGGTCTATATCAAGAAGTTCTCCCACACCCGGTTCGAGCCCTGGGGCTACACCAAGAACGCCGATATTCCGGTGGCCAAGAGCCTGGTCGACTACATCTTCCGCTGGATGGGCACGGAGTTTCTGCCGGGTTACCGGGAGGCGACCCGACCGTCGAGCGGCGATGGCGGTGGCGGGGAGGCCGCCGGGGCGGAGGCCGGCGAAAGTGAGCCCAAGCCCGCCGCCACGAAGGCGAGCGGGCGGGCCGATGGGCAGGGACAGCCCACGCTGAAGAGCGAGACCAACGGCAGCAGCCGGGGCCGGCACCCGGCGGGCAACGGAGCAGCGTCAGCCAAGCGGCCGCTGGTTGGCTCGAGCGGCGAGACGGCGGCGGTCTTGGAGCGGGCGGGCATCCGGATGGCCGTCGATCCCAAGGCGTCGCTTGACGACCGGCAGAGCCAGTTTGCAAAGTTTCAGATCGATGCCCCGGCCTGTGACAACTGCGGCTCGATCACCGTTCGCAACGGCAACTGCTACCTCTGCCACAACTGCGGCAACAGCATGGGCTGCAGCTGAATCCGCCGGTCAGCGGGGCCCGCTTGGCCCCGTTGACCGATGGCGGGATTGCTGAGCGAGGGTGGAAAATCGCTCCAGTCGTTACAGGCCGGCGGCCCGAGGGCACGCTGCGTGGCAGCCGATTGACTCGGCCCCGGGCGTCAACCATGCTTCGGGGATGGGATTGCCCCTCTCGTCTCCGTCTTGGTAGGTGTGCTGTGCGTCGCTGCCTGTCTTTTGCTCTCTGTCTGCTCCTGATCGTCGCCCCCTCCGCCGGCCCGGCTCAAGCATGCTGGCGGTTGCGAAAAGCTCGGCGGTGTCATCCGGTGCCAGTCGCGCCGGCGTGCTCGCCGGCAGGGTGGGACGCCTGCTGCCAGCCGTGGGGCGAAGTGGTGGTGATCGAGGAGATCGGATCTCCGGGCATGGCGGTCTGCTGTGAGGAGACAGTCGGTGAAGAAACGGTCGTCCGTGGCGGCGAAATCCGCGACGGTGAGACCGGTACGATCGGTAAGGACGTCGCCGAGCCGGCAACTGAGACCGCGGTGACCGGCGAGACTGCCCGGTTGGGGGACGAATCTGAGCAGAATGCGTCGGCCAATCAGAGCGACCTGGCCGGGGTGGCAGAGGCTGGCAGCGCCGCCGACGCGGGGCTTGAGTCGGTGCTGACGCCGCCTGCCCTCGAGCCGGCTGTCGACAACAAAGCTGTGATGCCGGCGAGCAATGAAGAGCCTGCTGAGGAGCCCGACGAGAAACTGACGGAGTCTCAGGAGTCTGGAACGGCTGCGGAGCCGGAGGCCGAGATGCCGGCTGGCAAGGCCGCTGAGGAGACGGCGCTCGTTGATGAGGAACCCGCACCTTCCGAGCCGGAAGGATCTGCTGAGCCCGTCGACCCGGCCATGCCGGAGGCCCCGGCTGCTCCAGTCGATCCCGAGCCGGCACCCACTGAGCCGCCCGCGCCGGAACCGGAGCCCGCAGACGGCAACTTCTTCGATTCACTCGATGACGCCTCAGGCGAGGCTGCCGGCGTGGAAGAGGCTGTTGCGGACGATTCGGAAGAGGCCGCGGTTTCTGGTGACCCATTCGAATCACCTCCGGCCGGGGCAGAAGCGCCGATGACCGATCCGTTCCTGCCATCCGAGGAGGCTGGCCCACCGCTGGCGGGCGAGACGGCCGAGGAAGCAACGGAAGCACCGGTCGATGAGCCTGCTGACGAACCCGCGGCCGATCCGTTTGGCGATGCTCCCGCCGAGCCGATGCTTGATGAGCCTGGAGAGGCGGATGACGAGCGACCGGTCGACGCGGCCGCTGAACCCGCCGACGGTGCGGATGCCGAGGAATCACCAGTTGAGGAGCCAGTCGCACCGGCTACGGGTGAGGATGATTTCCTGGTCCAAGAGCCGAGCCGGCGGTGGATTGATGCCTCCGGCACGATCAGCCTCGTCGGCCGACTGATTGAGATCTCCCCGGACGGCCGCTGCCTGATGGAATCCGGCGGACGCCGATGGCTGATCCCTCTGACACGCCTCAGCGAGCACGATCGCGCCTACGTGCGTCAGGCGGAAGGCCGGCTGGCCAAGCGGCGCAGCGGCGGTGCCGGCCAGACGGTCGAGTCCGCGGAGCCGCCGCCCACGACCGCGACGGCCGGTCTCTGACCGATATCAAAACGATCTCAACAGGCCCGTCGTAGCAGGCCGATGCCCCGCAGGCGAATCATGCTGATCGCATGCCAGCCCGCCAGCCTGGCTCAGGCCCCGTCGAGGAGGGCAACGCTCTCGAAGGCCTTGCCTTCGAGCATCTCGAGCGACGCTCCACCACCGGTGGAGACATGGCTGACCTTCTCGGCATAGCCGAGCTGTTCGACGGCTGCCGCAGAATCGCCGCCCCCGATGATCGTGATCGCCCCGTTGGCGGTCGCATCGGCCACGGCCTCGGCGACCGCCTTGGTGCCCGCATCGAAGGGGGGCAGCTCGAAGACGCCCATCGGCCCGTTCCAGACGACCGTGCCGGCGGCACGGATGATCTCGCCGTAGCGACGGGCTGTCTCCGGGCCGATGTCGAGCCCCTCGAAGCCATCGGGGATCTCCCCGGCCCGCACGACCTGCTTCTCGGCATCGGCTGAGAACTCGGCCGCGCAGTGGGTGTCGATCGGAAGCACGAGCTTGTCCGCCCCTTTGGCAAGCAGCGCCTTGGCCAGTTCGACCTTGTCAGCCTCGACGAGGCTCTTCCCCGTCTTGCCGCCCCGGGCCAGTGAGAAGGTGTAGGCCATCGCCCCGCCGATCAGGACATGGTCGCAGATCGTCAGGAGGTTCTCGATCACCGCAATTTTGTCGGAGACCTTCTTGCCTCCCAGGATCGCCACGAAGGGCCGCTTGGGGGATCCGATCGCGTCGGCGAGGTATGTGATTTCCTTCTCGACCAGGAAACCGGTCACCGCCGGCTTCCCCTCCTTTTTCATCGCGGCCGGTACGGCATACATGCTCGCTTCAGTGCGGTGGCAGGTGCCGAAGGCATCGTTGACGTAGGCATCGGCCAGGGCTGCGAGGCCTTCGACATAGGCCGGGTCGTCCCCCTTTTTTTCGCCCTTGTTGAAGCGGACGTTTTCCAGGACGAGCACCCCGCCGGCCGGCAGGGCCCGAGCCTTGGCCTGCGAATCCGGGCCGCCCGTGTCGGTAGCCAGATCGACCGGCCGGCCGAGCAGTTCGCCGAGTCGGGTCGCCACCGGAGCGAGGGAAAACTTTTCCTCGAATCCCTTGCCCCCCGGCCGACCGAGGTGCGATATCAGAATCGCCTTGCCACCCCGGTCGATGATCGAACGGATCGTCGGCAGGGCCATCCGGATTCGACGGTCGTCGGTGATCGCTCCCGCCTCGTCCTGCGGCACGTTGAAGTCGACACGGACGAGAACAGCCTTGCCGGCGGGATCGAGATTGGCGACAGTCTGTTTGGGCATCGGCGAAACTCCGGGCGTGCTGGAAACGGCGGAAACAGGAGCGGTATTCAATCCGATCGCCCAAAGCACTGCAAACACCGTCCCCCGACCGCCAATGAGAAGCCCCCGGCGGGAGCCGGGGGGGACTGCGGGCCGTCTGTCGCTGCCGGCGGTGTGTTTCGTGTGCGCGGGCGGGTTACACTCGACGACCGCGGCAGACCGAGCCGGCCGCCGTCTTTTCCGGGTGGAGAACCAACGTGCGAGGTTTGACGACGGCCCTTGTGATCGCCGGGGCCTGTGGATCGGCAGCGGCCGAGGGAACCTGGCCCAACTGGCGCGGCCCGGGATATGACGGCGCCGCGGCCGGCAGCGGCTACGTCACACGGTGGCAGGGAGGCGACCATGGAGAGAACGTGCTCTGGCGGGTGAAACTCCCGGGCCTCGGCGCCAGCACGCCGGCCCTCTGGGATGATTCGCTAGTGCTCACCTGCGGGATCGACGGCCGCGATGCCGCCCTCTGCTTCGATCGCGCTGGCAAGGAACGCTGGCGGCAAACATTGGGGGCCGAGCGGCCGGGCAAGCACAAGAAGGCCACCGGCTGCAACTCCTCACCGGTGACCGACGGCAGGCATGTTTGGGTCTACTTCAAGAGTGGCGAACTGGCCTGCCTGACCCTCGCCGATGGCGAGATCGTCTGGCGGACCAATCTTCAGGAACGGTTCGGCGAGGACACACTCTGGTGGGATCTGGGCACCTCCCCGGTCCTCACCGACAAGGCGGTGGTCGTGGCGGTAATGCAGACCGGCCCGAGTTACCTGGTCGCCTTCGAGCGGACGACCGGGAAGCTCCTCTGGAAGCACGACCGGATCCTCGACGCGCCAGAAGAGGCGGCTCAAAGCTACACCACGCCGCTGGTGCTCGCAGGTGATCCCGCCAAGAGCGAGCCGGCCGAACTGCTCGTCGTGCTCGGGGCCGACCATGTCACCGCCCACGACGCTGCCGACGGCCGGGAAGTCTGGCGGGTCGGCGGGCTCAACCCGGAGCAGAACGGCTACTTCCGCTCGATCGCCTCACCGGTGGCTGTGGCTGATCTGATCGTTGCCCCCTACGCCCGCGGCAGCACGATCACGGCCATCCGCCGCGGGGGCAGCGGTGATGTGACGGGCTCGCACGTCGCCTGGGTGCGAAGAGATCTCGGGGCCGACGTGCCAACGCCGGCAGTGACCGGTGACCGCGTCATCGTCTGCACCGACAAGGGCACCGTCGCCGGCCTCGAGGCGGCCACGGGAGAGACGCTCTGGGAGGAGACGATGCCGAAGAATCGCCACGCCTACAGTTCGTCGCCGGTGCTCGTTGACGGCCGCCTGATCCTCACCCGCGAAGATGGCACCAGTTGGATTCTCACGGTTCCGGCCGCCGGGGCAGTTCCCGAACTCGTCGGCCAGGCTGCCCTCGATGAGATGACTGTCGCGACGCCCGTCTGCGTCGCCGGCCGCATCTACCTGCGAACCCACGACTCGCTGTGGTGCATCGGCAGTCGCTGAACGCCGCCGTTTGACCACCGTCTTCCCCTGGAGTTTCCCACCAGATGCGATCCTCAATCCTGATCCCCCTGGTTGCGATGCTGCTCCTCCCGCCGGCC
>JAQCJP010000092.1 GCA_027592945.1 Planctomycetota bacterium | reverse complement strand
GCCGGCTCCACGGCACGGGCTCACCCCTCGCGAGCCCGTATCCGTATTCCCGGCGGGCTGCCCGCCGCTTGGGCCGCTACCGCTTGGGCCGGTAGTAGCTGCAGCCCGCTCCGGCAAGCCGCTGCCAGCCCTCGTCGATGCCGATCATCGTCTCGGCGCCGCCGAGGAAGAGGCTGCCGTCGCTCTTGAGGGCCCGGCCGATCCGGCGGACGAGGTCGCGGCGGGTCGGCACGTCGAAGTAGAGCATCACGTTCCGCAGAAAGATGATGTCGCAGGCGGGCATCGGTGGCCAGCGGTCGACGAGATTCAACTGCCGGAACTCGATCAGCCGGCGGCACTCCTGGGAGATGCTCCAGCGGCCCTGGAGCGAGCGGAAGTATTTCTGCTTCAGGCCCGGCGGCAGGCCCCGGTTGATTTCCAGGTCGCTGTAGGTGCCCTCCCGGGCCCGGCTCAGCACGACGTCGGAGTAGTCGGTCGCCAGAATCCGAATCCGCCAGGAGGTGACGAGGTCGCGAAAGTGCTCGTTGAGGAGCATGGCGATGCTGAAGGGCTCCTGGCCGGTCGAGCAGGCGGCCGACCAGATCACCAGCTGCTTCTCGGCCGCCCGCTTCGGCACCAGTTCGGTCAGCAGCTGTCGGAGGGTGTCGAACGGCTTCATGTCGCGGAAGAACGACGTCTCGTGGGTCATCATCGCGCTCAAGACGTCCCGCTCGAGCGACGGATCGATGCCCTGCCGGACCCGGTCAAGCAGGGTCTCGATGCTGGGAATCTTCCGCTGCCGCACGATCGGGAGCATCCGGGCCACGACGAGATAGTGCTTCGAGTCGTCGATGACGACCCCGGTCCGCTTGCGAAGCAGGCTGCGGAGAAAGGCAAACTGCGGCTCGGCGACCTTCATGATGGCTCCGCGGCAGACCGTCCGCCCCGCCGCTCGAGGCGGAGGGCGATCTCGGCCCCGATCTGACCGAGCGGCAAGACGGCATCTGCCAGGCCGGCCCGGGCGACCTCGCCCGGCATCCCCCAGACGACGCTGGAAAACTCATCCTGAACGAGCACGCTCCCGCCGGCCTCCACGACGGCCCGCGAGCCGGCCAGGCCGTCGCGGCCCATGCCGGTGAGCACGACGCCAAGCGTGCCGGGGCCCCAGAGCCGGGCCGCCGAGCGGAAAAGCACGTCGGCCGAGGGCCGGCAGGAGTTCTCCGGTGGGTCGTCGGTCAGCCGGACCCGCGGGGCGGCGGCGGTGCCGGTGACTTCCAGGTGCTGGCCTCCGGGCGCCAGCAGGATCGCCTCGGCCGTGACCGGCATTCCCGCGGCGGCCTCGTGGACGGGTCGACCGCAGACGGCCGAGAGCCGCTCGGCGAGTCTCCCGGTGAAGGTCGCCGGCATGTGCTGAACGATCAGAGTCGGAACCCGGGCCGCCGAGGTGAAGGCCGGCAGCATCTCGGCAAGCGCCGCCGGTCCTCCGGTTGAGACGGCGATCACCACCGCGTTGACAGGTTCCCGACGCGCCCCAGGGAGCCGGCGCGGAACAGAGGCCGTCGGCTGCCGGACCGCCGGCCGGGAAGCGACCGGGGCGGCCCCCCGCGACACGATCGCCCGGATCCGGGCGAGTACCTCACCGCGGATGCGGGCGGCAACCTCGGCGGGATCGAGGCCGGCCGGCTTGGCGACGTAATCGTTGGCCCCGGCCACGAGGGCGTCGACGGTCGCCTTCGAGCCGCGCTCGGTCAGGCTCGAGAACATCACCACGGGGAGTTTCGGATGGCGGCGGCGAATCTCACGCAAGGCCGTCAGGCCGTCCATCACCGGCATCTCGACGTCGAGCAGCACCACGTCGGGGAGGTCGTCGGCGGCCAGGATGTCGAGGCAGGCCTGCCCGTCCACGGCGGCCCCGGCGATCCGGACGCCCGGATCGGAGGCGAGGGTGGTGGTGAGAATCCGGCGGATCGTGGCCGAGTCGTCGCAGATCAGAATCCGGATCGGCCGGCTGCCGGCCACGGCTGCCGACTCCCGGCAGAGGCCGAGGCCGACGAGCTTGCGGGCCAAGGCCTCGGGCGTGAAGGGCTTGGCGAGGTAGTCGTCAGCACCGGCGGCCAGGGCCTCGGCGATTCGGGCCCGGTCGTGTTCGGTGGAGATCATCACCAGCGGCAGCCGGCGGGTGGCGGGGTTGCCCCGCAGCCGGCGAATCAGCTCCAGGCCGTCCATCACCGGCATGTGCCAGTTGACCGTGATCAGGTCGGGCGTGCCGCCGGCGGCGACCGCCTCGAGGGCCTCGGCCCCGTTGGTCGCCTCGCTGCATTCGAACGCCAGGTCGCGGAGCGCACGGGCGACGATGCTCCGAGCGGGCTTCGAGTCGTCAACCACCAGTGCCCGCACGCTTCGCTCCCTCACGATCGATCATCGGCCCGACGACGATGCTCCGCGGCCGCGGCCGACCGGGGCATCGCCAAGGCATCATGTCACTTCCGATACTCCTCCACCAGCCGCTGCAGGCCCTGGGCCATGCGGGCGAGTTCCTGGGAGGAGATCTGGGTGTTGGAGGCGCCCTCGGCCGTGCTCTGGGCGGCCTGGGCCACCTGCACGATGTTTTCGGCGATCTCGCCGGTGCCGGTCGTGGCCTCGGCGATATTGCGGCTGATCTCGCCGGTCGTGGCCGACTGCTCCTCGACGGCCGCGGCGATCCGCGTCTGGAGCTCGTCGATCCGGCCGATCACCGTGCCGATCTCGGCGATCGCCGCCACCGCCCGCTCGGTGTCGCCCTGCATCGACTCGATCCGGCTGCCGATGTCCTCGGTCGCCTTGGCCGTCTCGCGGGCGAGTTCCTTGACCTCGTTGGCGACGACGGCGAAGCCCTTGCCCGCCTCGCCGGCCCGGGCCGCCTCGATCGTCGCGTTGAGGGCCAGGAGATTCGTCTGCTCGGCGATCGAGGTGATCACCTTGACGACTGCCCCGATCTCGCCGGAGGAGCGGCCCAGGGCGTCCATCGTGCCCGAGGTCGTGCCCGCCATTTCGACCGCCCGCCGAGCGACACCCGCCGCATCCTGGGCGTTCTTGGCGATCTCGTGGATGCTCGTGACGAGATTTTCTATCGAACCAGACACCATCCGAGCGTTGCCACTGACCTGCTCGGCCGCTGCCGAGACGAGATTGGCCTGGGCGGTCGTCTGCTCCGCCGCCGCGCTCATCTGCTGGCTGACGCTGGTGAGCTCCTCCGACGAGCTGGCCAGGGCATGGGTGTTGTCGACGATGCCGTGCACGAGTCTCGCCTGTCGCTCGCTCTCCCGCGTCATCCGGCCGGCGACGAGCGCCGAAACGGCAAACACCGCCAGGGCGGTCAGCCCGAAGACCGTCATGCCGAAGACCCAGAGCCGGTTGATCGGGGCGAGCACCTCGGCCCGGTCGATCTCCGAAATCAGGGCCCAGCGGACGGTGCCCCGCCCGCTCGGATCGGCATGCACCATCACCGGCCGCCAGGAGGCGAGGACCGGCTCCCCCCGGTAGTCGAGGCCGAGGGCCGTGCCCGTGCTCCCCTCGTCGAGGGCGGCCCGGGCAGGCAGGCTGTCGACCTTGAGGCTCGCGTTGAGTACGGTCGAGTCGACGTCGAGTTCCGAGGTGAACCGCGACTCGCTGCGAAACAGCCTGTCGGGCCCGACGGCATAGGTCTCGCCGGTCTGGCCCATGCCGGTCGTCTCGCCGATGATCGCCGAGAGGCGGTCGAGCGGGATCTGGAAGGCGACGACGCCGATCAACTCCCGGCCGTCGAAGACCGGAGCCGCGATGAAACTTGCCGGGGCCATCAGGCTCGGGAGGTAGCGATCGAAGCGGGCGTAGGCCACCGCATCGCGGGTGCCGCTGGCGACGGCCTCCTGGAAGGCCAGACCGAGATTGGTGCCGGCGATGGGGCCGGCCCGCAGGGAGGCAGCGAAGTCGATTTCCTTGCAGACGCTGTAGACAAGCCGGCCGCTGGCGGCATCGACCAGGAACAGGTCATAGAGCCCGTACTTTTCCTGGAGATTGTGAAGAATCGGGTGATACAGGGCATGGGCCTTGGTGTAGGCGGAATCATCGTCGGCCGCATCGAGGCGGGCCTTCTGGCCGAGCGGGTTGTCGTTGCCGCGGATGTAGAGGTCCTGAAGGTAGACCGATTCGTCGTCGAGGGCCGCCACCAGCGGCCGCACCTCGGGCTCAGCGCCGGTCGCCTTGCGGTAGGCCGCCGCAAACTCGCCGGCGTAGAAGTTTTCCAGGGCTCGGCGGGCCGCGGTCACGCCCTTCTCGTCGACGCCGTCGTCGGCCAGGATGCTGGCGGCGCCTGCAGTGAACGACCGGAGGGCCGAGACGATCATCCGATCTTCGGAGAGCACCCGCAGTTCGTCGTGGAGGGTGACGAAGTACCGCTCCACGCTCTCGCCGGTGATGGTGTTAACCGTCTCGAGCTGCTTGAAGGCCTGCTCCTTGAGGGCTGACCCCGCCCACTGCTGGCTGGCCAGCCCCATCAGCGCCATCGGAATCAGCGACACCGCCAGGAGTGCCAGCAGAAGCCGGTTGCCCAGCAGCGACCGCCAGCCGGCCCGGCCGATCCGGTCAGAGGCGTTCTCGGTCGCTTCCATATGGTCGATCATCTCAGACATGGTTTCCTCCGGGCTGTGCGAGGTGGTGCGCCGGCGGGCGCACGAGGGATTGGATCAGGAGTTCGGGGTCGAGCAGATGCACGAGCCGGCTTTCGGCAGCGAAGGTGCCCGCGACGGCTCCGCCATGGGCTGCCGCGGCAGCTGGCCGCTCGACCCGCTCTGGTGGGATCTCGATCACATCGAGCATCTCGTCGACGGCCAGCCCGTACCAGTCGTCGCCGAGAGACACCACCAGTTGCGGCTGGGTGCTGCTGGCCGCCGCGACCACACCCAGGCGGGCAGCGGGGTCGATTACGGGCACGATCCGGCCGCGGAGGTGGACCAGCCCGAGCACCCCCTCAGCCGCCAGGGGAACCGGGGTCAGCCCCCGATCGCGCAGCACCTCGACCACGGCGACCGCGTCGACGCCGAAGCAGGCGGCGCCGATCCGAAACGTGCACCAGCGGCGGGTGAGTGTGGTGGTAACGGTCATGGAGCGGGTCGCGGGGATGGCCGCGGTCTGTCGGATCTCAGGCGGAGGCGGGTGGCAACGGTCGTCGGGAAAGGCCTCAAGGTCGCATGGTCGGTTGTCGGGGCGGTCAGATGGCCGCTGCGGCTGCGGTCAGGTCGAGTACTTCGGTTGCCAGGCCGCCGAGGGCCACCGTCCCGCTGACACCAGTGGCCGCGAGCGCCGGCTGCAGAGGCGATTCGGCGGCCACGACGTCGACGATGCCATCGACGGCGATGCCCAGATCGCCCTCGCTGCCGCGGATCACCACCACGCTGAGGCTGCCGTCGGCGGGGGCATCGCCAGATGTCGCGGCCAGCAGCGTGTCGGCGTCGGTCAGCGGCGTGAAGCCGTCATCCCGCCGCACCAGCCGCCGGGCCCCGGCCGTCTGGACATCGGCCGCCCGATACTTCTCCAGCCGCACGATCTTTTCGAGGGGCAGGGCCACCCGTCGCCCGGCCCGCGTCTGGCAGACGAGATAGCGGTCGGCCAAATTCTCACCGGCCTCGACCGGGCAGACGTCCTCGCGGTCGGTTGCCTGCACATCGGCCAGCCGGGAGACGCCCCGCAGGTCGAGGATTAAGACGACGCCGCCATCGCCAAGCACGGTCGCCCCGGAATAGAGCCCCAGCCCCGCCAGTGCCGAACCGATCGGCTTGATGACGATCGTCGTCAGGCTGGCCGACTCGAGTAGATCGCGGCAGCCATGGCCGGCCTGGCCGGCGCGGCTACTGCCATCGACGACGATCCCGAACTCCCGGTCATCGACCCGCACCAGAACCACCGTTCCCCGCTCGCGGCAGGCCGTCTCCGGGCGAAGTCCCAAAAACGTGTCGAGAAAGACCAGCGGCACCAGCCGGCCGCGAACCCGCATGACCGGCGCATCGGCCAGGCCCTCGACGAGGCTCCTGCCGCCCCGCCGGACGGGCACGAGCTCCTGGACTGCCGCCTGCGGAATGGCGAACCGCTCCCCGGCGGAATGGATCACGAGCGCCGGCATGATCGCCAGCGTGAGGGGCACATGCACCCGCACGTTCGTGCCGAGTCCGGGCTGGCTCTGGATGTCGATCGTGCCGCCGATTGCCTCGATGTTGGTTCGCACCACGTCCATCCCGACGCCTCGGCCGGAGACGCTCGTCACCTCGCGGGCCGTCGAGAAGCCGGGCTCGAAGATGTACTGGAGGATTTCACTGTCGGGCAGCGCGTCGGCGTCGGCCGCCGCGACGAGCCCCCGGGCGATCGCCTTCTCGCGGACGCGATCGACGGCGATCCCGGCTCCGTCGTCGGCCACCTCGATCGTCACCCGGCCGCTCTCGTTGAAGGCCCGCAGCGAGAGCCGCCCGCTGCGGGGCTTGCCGGCGGCCTCGCGGGCGGCCGGATCCTCGACCCCGTGATCGACGGCGTTGCGAATCAGGTGGGTCAGCGGATCCCGCATGCTCTCGATCAGGGTGCGATCGAGCTCGGTGTCGCCGCCGTCGATCGTGAAGACCACCTCCTTGCCACAGGCCTTGGCGAGGTCGCGAACCGTGCGGGGGAAGCGGCTGAAGAGATGCTCCACGGGCTGCATCCGCGTCTTGACAGCGGCTTCCTGGAGCGCATTGGTGACGGTGTTGATCCGCTGGCTGACGCCGAGCACGGCCGGGTCCTCGGTCTCGACGCTGCGGAGTTCGTTGCGGGCCAAGACCAGCTCGCCGACGAGGTCGAGAATCGAGGCCAGCAGATCGACGTCGACCCGCACCGTGGCGTCAGCCAGCGACGGGCCGGCGGCCGCAGGCTGCACGGTTTCGGGGGGCGTCGGCTGCGAAGTCTCGCCAGCAACCGGAGCGGCAGCCACAGGCTGAGATGGCTTGGGCTCCACGGCAGGCTCGTGCTCAGGCGGAGCCGGTGAGAGCGGGGCCCGATCCAGAGGCTCAGCGGCGGGCGGGGCTTCGGCGGCCGACGCGAGCTGGTGGGAGAGCTCGCGGAAGTCCTGCTCCCCCTCGGTACCGGTGGCCTCGATCGACTGGAGAATCGCCCGCACCGCATCGACCATCGAATAGAGCGTGCCGGTGATCCGGTCATCGAGCGAGAGCTTGCCGTCCCGCAGCCGGCCGAGCAGATGCTCGCCGCTGTGAGCCAGGGCGCCGAGCTTCGAAAAGCCGAAAAACCCGCTGTTGCCTTTGATCGTGTGGACGGTGCGGAAAATGCTCGCCAGCCGCTGGGGATCGCCGGGGGTTGCCTCCAGAGCGAGCAGATCCTTGTCGAGCTGGTCGAGATTCTCGGTCGACTCGACCAGAAACTCATCGATGAACTCGCGGTTGTCGCTCACGATCCAGCCTGTCCGGGAAGCACCGCACGCGGATCGCTCCATCGACCCGGCGACACCCGCCGGCACCGCCGCGACCCGTACGATTCAACTATACACCCGAAATCGGCACACCTTCCCGACCTCAACCACCGCACAACCCGCACGACACATAGAAGCTCCCCGGCGCGTGCCGGGGGGACGGCGGGCCGTTGGATGGGGTTCCCCTCATGCAGGCTCGGGGTGGCCGGTGCCATCTCGCCGGACGCTCGCTCAGGCCATCCAGGCCTTCGCTCGCTCGTGGGAAACCTCGCTTTCGCCATCCTGGCTGCGCTCGGTTTCCCAACGCCGGCTCGATTGGCACCGGCCACCCCTCGCGAACCCGTATTGCGTGTGCGTGATGACGCAATAAAAGCCCCCCGGCCGCGGCTCACGCCTGGTGGATGTGGACATCCTGCTGCGGGAACGGGATCGAGATTCCCTCCCGATCGAAGGCCTGCTTGACGCCTTTGACCAGGTCCCAGTAGACGGTCCAGTAGTCGCCCGTCTTCGTCCAGGGGCGGACGACGAAGTTGACCGACGAGTCGGCCAGTTCGTTGAGCTTGACCACCGGCGCGGGGTCGGCGAGCACGAGCGGGTGCTCGGTGACGAGCTTCGTGAGGACGGCCTCGGCCTTGTCGATGTCGTCGGCATAGCCGATCCCGAAGACGAGGTCGACCCGCCGGGTCTCGGTCGCGGTCGCATTCGTGATCGTGTCGCCCCCGATCTTGCCGTTGGGCACGATCACGATCTTGTTGTCGAAGGTGCGGATCGTGGTCGAGAGCATGTTCATCGACTCGACCACCCCGTTGACACCCCCCGCATCGATCGCATCGCCAACATCAAACGGCTGGTAGGCGAGGATGATCAGACCCTGGGCGAAGTTGGAGAGGGTGCCTTGGAGGGCCAGGCCGACGACGAAGGCGGCCCCACCGATCAGGGCCAGCAGCGGGCTGATGTTCACCTCGAGGGCCGCCAGGGCCACGATCGTCCCAATCGCGAGCGTCGCCTGCCGGACGAAGTTGATCAGAAACGTCTTCAAGAGCGAGGAGGCGCCGTGGATCCGGCTGACGGCCTTGCCGACCAGGCCGGCGAGAATCCGGGAGAGGATCCAGAAGGCGGCGAAGATCGCGACGAATTTGATGATGTTCCAGGCCCAGCGGAGGCCTCCCTGCTCCGAGAAGAGCCAGCCCTGCAGCACCTTGAGCGTGGCGCTGGCGTCGGAGACGTCGACATCGAGTCCGCTGACCGCCGAGGAGTAGGCTCGGTATTCGGCAGGGTCGCCCCCCTTCTTCTCCCATTCATCGAGCACCGCCCGCAGCCGGTCGACGAGCAAGGTCCGCTCTTCCTGCAGTTTGTTGAGCGCGGTCGTGTCGGCGGGTGCCGCCTTTTTGGTACCCTCGGCAACCGCCTTGGCCGCCTGTTTGGCCTCGAACTGCAGTCGACTGATCTCGGCCACCTTCGCCTTGAGCACATCCCGCCAAGCGGCGGCCTCGACGGCGAGTTCGTCTTTGGTAAGTGGCTTGACGAGAAACTTCAGATGGTCTGGTGAAACGTCGGCGTCAGTCGTGGTCACAGCAGCCGGCGGGTCAGCCGGTGCGTCGGCCGCAGACGCAGGTGTCGTCAGGATCGCGGCCGATACGGCGGCGAGCATGAGGCGATTGATCGTGCCAATGCAAGGGGGCAGGCGGCGGCGTATCATCTGGGGTGCTCCGACAGTCTGGCCCGTCACGAGCGGGCCGAGGAGTGATCTGGGCCGAGGGGTTGGTGCGGGGAGAATACCAATGATGCCAGCGAGTGTCCTGACCGGCTGTTTCCTGACAATTTTTTCGGGTTTCCCACTGGTCGCCGCTGACTCACCCGCCGCCGACTCGGACCTCGTCTGCGGAGAAGTCGTCCTGCCGGCTGACCTGGGGTCGTTTGCCGGCCGGCGGCTGGAAATCAGGCTCTACAAGATTCACCCGCTGCTCGCCGATGCTCCGGCCACGCTCGTAGACGTTTTCGACCTCGAGGAGTTCGGTCATGAGCAGGGTCGGGAAACAAAGCAGGCCTTCGAGGTTGGCGGTGACGCGGTGCTCGAGCCCGACATGAGCTACTACATCACCTGTTTCGTCCTCGATGGCGACGCCCGCACCCACATTGGAGAGACGCCCGACAAGGACCTCTGCAGCGTGCTTACCAGGGGGAGCCCCCGCGAGGTGACACTCACGGCTCGGGCGGTGCGGTAATATCCGAGGGTGTCAGCACGGTGTCAGTGAAAGATCGAAGTAGCAGCCGTTGGCCAAGGCATCGGTGGCCGAGGCTCGATCTCGACGGGCCATGCTCTCCGTCGAGGCAGTGAAGCAGTTGAAGCGGTTTCCGGGACGACTTCGTGATTCCTGACGACTTTCCGTCGCGGTGAAGATGGTGGGCCAGACGCCGCGCCGCGGTCCGGAACCAAATAAGGGCTCGAAGGACTGGGGATCGTGGCCCAACATCTTTTGCCTTCACCGCCAGTTTCATTGTTCCAGCCCGTGGTGGCGATTTCTTGCAGACCCTGGCCACGGAGCCATCGGGACGCGAGGCGTTGATTGCAGCGCGACCCGGTCGTGCCAGTTCGCCTGGCCAGAGAGGTCGCGTTAGGCTGGAGGGCATGAAGCCGCTTGTGGTGCTCGACGTCGTCGGCCTGACGCCCGCCCTGCTCCCGCACACGCCCCGGCTGGCGGCGATCGGGCAGACGGGTTTTACCGCCTCGCTCGGCACCGTCCTGCCGGCGGTCACCTGCCCCGCCCAGGCCACCATGCTCACCGGCCGGCCGCCCCGCGACCACGGGATCGTGGCCAACGGCTGGTACTGGCGGGACCTCGCCGAGGTGATGTTCTGGAAGCAGAGCAACCGGCTGGTGGGGTGCGAAGAGGAGAAGCTCTGGCATGCCGGGAAGCGACGGTTCGGCGAGGGCTTCACCACCGCGAAGATGTTCTGGTGGTTTAACATGCACGCCGCGGTGGATGCGGCCGCCACGCCCCGGCCGGTCTATCCCGCCGACGGCCGTAAGATCCCGAGCATCTATACGCAGCCGGCCGAACTGAAGCGGGATCTCCACAACTCGCTGGGACGGTTTCCGCTGTTCGACTTCTGGGGCCCGCGGGCCGGGATCCGCTCCTCGGAATGGATCGCCGCGGCGACCCGGCAGGTGATCGAGCGGCGGCGGCCGACGGTCACGCTCTGCTACCTGCCCCACCTCGACTACGACCTCCAGCGGTTCGGCCCCGATTCCCCCGAGGCGGTGCGGGCCTGCGGCGAGATCGACCGGGTGGCAGGCGAGCTTGCCGAGTGGGCGGCCAATGCGGGCCACACGGTGGTGGTGCTCTCGGAATACGGGATCACGGGGGTCCGCGACGGCGTGGACATCAATCGGGCCCTGCGGCGGGCGGGGCTCCTGGCGGTCCACGAGGTCGACCTGGGCTGGGAACTGCTCGATGCGGGCGAAAGCGAGGCCTTCGCCGTGGCCGATCACCAGGTGGCCCACGTGTATGTCAAAAATCCGGCCCGGGTGGCCGAGGTGCGGACGGTACTCGAGGAGACCGCCGGCATCGCCGAGGTGCTTGATCGGGAGGCCCTCGCCGACTCCGGGCTCGATCACGAGCGGGCCGGCGAACTCGTGGCCGTGGCCGAGGCGGACCGCTGGTTCACGTATTACTACTGGCTCGACGACGCGAAGATGCCCGACTTCGCCCGCACCGTCGACATCCACCGCAAGCCGGGCTACGACCCGGTCGAGCTGTTCCTCGACCCGACGATCTCCCTGCCCGCGGTGAAGATCGCTTGGACGCTCGCCAAAAAGAACCTCGGCTTCCGGACGCTCCTCGACGTGATCGGCACCGACGCACGCCTCGTCCGCGGCTCCCACGGCCGGCTGCCGGCGCGTCCCGAGGAGGGGCCGGTGTTTCTGTGCAGCGACCGGGCCCACGCGCGGGAGCAGTTGGCGATGCACGAGGTACGGGACATTTTGCTCAACCTCGTGGGGTGAGCGGGGGTAGGCGGGCTTGCGGGGGCCGGTCTCGGCCCCCTGCCGGCTACCCGATTAGGTCGGGGATCACGCGGGCGTGCTCGACGCCGGTGAGCTTCTGGTCGAGGCCCTGGTAGCGGTAGGTGAACCGCTCGTGGTCGAAGCCGAGGAGGTTGAGGGCCGTGGCGTGGAAGTCGCGGATGTGGACCGGATCCTTGACGATGTTGTAGGAGAAGTCGTCGGTCTCGCCGTAGATCTGGCCGCCCCGGGCCCCGCCGCCGGCCATCCACATCGTGAAGCAGCGGGGATGATGGTCGCGGCCGTAGTTCTCCTTGGAGAGGCCACCCTGCGAGTAGACCGTGCGGCCAAACTCGCCTCCCCAGATCACGAGCGTCTCATCCAGGAGGCCGCGGGCCTTCAAGTCGGTGATCAGGCCGTAGGTGGGCTGATCGATGTCGTTGCAGCCGTTCTTGAGCCGGCCGACGACGTTGGAGTGGTGGTCCCAGTGATTGAGGTAGATCTGCACGAACCGCACGCCCCGCTCCACCATCCGCCGGGCCATCAAGACGCTGTTGGCAAACGAGCCGGGCTTGGTCACCTGCGGGCCGTAGAGGCCGAGCGTCGCCTGGCTCTCGCTGGCGATGTCGGTGAGTTCCGGCACGCTCGACTGCATCCGGAAGGCCATCTCGTACTGGGCGATCCGGGTCCGCGTCTCGGGGTCGCCGATCGCGGCGGCCGTTCTTTCGTTGAGGGCCTGGATGCCGTCGAGCGTCCTGCGACGGATCGCCGCCGGCACGCCGGGGGGATTGTTGAGATAGAGGATCGGGTCGCCGGCGGAGCGGAAGCTGACGCCCGAATATTCGCCCGGCAGAAAGCCGCTCGACCAGAGCCGGGCCCCGATCGCCTGGGCCTGCTCCACGACCGTTGAGCGGGCCACCAGCACGACGAAGGTGGGCAGGTCGTTGTTGAGCGAGCCCAGGCCGTAGCTGGTCCAGGCGCCGAGGCAGGGCCGGCCGGTGATCTGGTTGCCGGTCTGCATGTAGGTGATCGCCGGCTCGTGGTTGATCGCCTCGGTGTGCATCGAGCGGATGAAGCAGAGGTCGTCGGCGACCTTGCCAGTCCAGGGCAACAGCTCGCACATCCACATCCCGCACTGGCCCTGGCGGGCAAACTTGAAGACCGAGGGAGCGATCGGAAACCGGCTCTGCCCCGAGGTCATCGTGGTCAGCCGCTGGCCGTTGCGGACGCTCTCGGGGAGGTCCTTGTCGTACCAGGCGTCCATCTGCGGCTTGTAGTCGAACATGTCCTGCTGCGGCGGGCCGCCGACCATGTGCAGATAGATGACGTGCTTGGCCTTGGGGGCGAAGTGGGGGCCGACGGCCCCAGGCACCCGGGCCACCCCGTCGGCCGGCGGGAGGCTCGTCGCCCGGGCGGCGGCTCCGGGCAGGAGCGAGGCCAGGGCCGCTCCGCCGAGCAGATGGCTGCCCGACTCGAAGAACCGGCGGCGGGTGAGGTTGAGGCCGAGTTCGGCCAGCGGCGACGGAAGCGGATTCATTTGCAGAGCACCTCGTCGAGGTTCATGAGCTGATTGACGAGCATCGTCCAGGCGGCCAACTGCGGTAGGTCGGCGGCCCGGGGCGGCGATGCACCGACGGCCACGAGATCGGCGGCATCGCTTGGATGCAGCGAGTAGTAGGCCGAGAGATCGGCCAGGGAGGCCGCGGCGATCGCCTGCTCGTCAGACTCGAGCGGCCGGGCCAGGAGCCGGCGGGCGATGAAGTCGATCCGGGCGGCCTCGTCGCCAGGCTGCCCGAGGGCGAGGTCGGCCAGGGCCCGGGCGGCCTCGACGAACTGCGGGTCGTTGAGCGTGACGAGTGCCTGGAGGGGCGTGTTGGTCCGCTCGCGGGTGACCGTGCAGATCTCGCGGGAGGGGG
>JAQCJP010000091.1 GCA_027592945.1 Planctomycetota bacterium | reverse complement strand
TCGCCATCCTGGCTGCGCTCGGTTTCCCAACGCCGCTCGATTGGCACGGGCTCACCCCTCGCGAACCCGTATTTCGTGCGCGCGAGGATGTAATAGAAGCCCCCCGGCGCGAGCCGGGGGGACTGCGGGCCGTTGGGCGAGACCGGCCCCCGGAAGCCGGCTTTGCCAGCCGGTTTTCACCCGTGGTACCCTTGCCGCCGCCACGTATCGGTACGCCTGCGGGAGTCTTTTCATGTTCTCTTTCCTGTCGCGTCTGGTCATCGCCTCATCGGTGAGCCTTGCCGCCGTGCTGGCTGGCGAGCTGGCCCGGGCCGAAGACGCCGTGCTCGTCTCGGTCACCGGGCCTCTGGTCGGCCGGGTGGGTGACCGGGTCTCGTTCGAGGTGGAACTCGTCAATCGCTCCGGCCAGCCCCTCCAGCAGCTGCGGGTGATCGACTACTTCGATGCCGGCTTTCACCACGAGGCCTCGACGAGCCCGATCGAGCAGCGCGGCACGATCGATCTGGCCCCTGGCACCGCCCGCCGGCTGACGCTCGATTTCCTGCTCGACGAGCCGGGTCGGCAGTGCCATCGAGTGGTGATCCTCGACCAGTCGCAGCGGAACCTGGGCGGCGCTCAGCACTGCGTCGAGGTCGCGCCCAATCCTGCCTTCACCCCACCGCCGGCCGCGCCCCCCTCGACGGTCAACGTCCCTCCCCCGGCCAGTCCCGCGGTGACCACCCCGCCGCCGTTGGTCACGCCCCCCGCCAGCAGCACGGTGCCGGTGGCCGCCGAAGGTGCGGCTGCCATCGAACTCGACCTCACCGGCCCGATCGAGGTGCTCGCCGGCGACGTGGTCCGATACGTCGCGATCATCAAGAACAACGGCACGGCCCCTTCGAAGCCAGCTCGGCTCGAGTTCTCCTGGGATGACAACCTCAGCCCGTTGGAGGCCTCGGACGGCTATGACCTGGCCGGCACGAAGGTTTCCTGGACGATCCCCGCCATCAAGCCCAAGGCCGCCCAGGAGCGGCAGGTCAACCTGCGGGCCGAACTGCCGGCCGGAACCTTCAGCGATTCGCCTCCGACGCGGGCCTGCGTGCGGGCTGTGCTCTCCGGGCTGGCCGGGGGATCGATGCTGGCCGATGACGCGTGCGTCGGCATCAGCTCCACCACTCCCCGGCCGCGGCTCCGATCGCCGTCGGAGGCGGGCCTGCGGCTCTCGATCGCCGACCTCGATGACCCGGTGCGATCCGGCGACGCGACGACCCTCGTTTGCACCATCAGCAATGGCAGCACCGCTGAGAGCGGCCGGCTCGAACTGGTGGTCCTCCTCCCTGAAGGCGCGCAGATGGTGGGTGACCCGATCCCCGCCCGCGTTCGAGTCGAGAACTCTCGGGTCAACTTCGGATCGGTCAGTTCGATTCCGCCCGGCGGCCGGCAGACCTTCGAGATCACCTACCGGCTGCCCTTCGCCGGGACCGGCAAGGCTTCTGCAATCGTTACGAGCGGGGAGCTGGAAGGCTCGCTTGAACGGACCTGCCAAACGACGTTTTTGGCCGATTGATGCCCCCGTGGCCCGAGCCGGCGGCCGGCGCAACGCCGCCTGGCAAGCCTGCGGGCTCTGCGGTGTGAGTCGCAAGCCCGGCCCTGCTGGCCGCCGAAGAGACCTTCGGGAGGTTGGCATGCTGGTCGTCACGTCAAACTGGGCCTTCACCGACGGGTCGCTGGCTCCACCGCACCGCCGAACAGCCGGTGGCTGGCTGACGGACGTGCGGCGGGCGATCATTCGGGGCGGCCGGGGCAGCGACGGGCGATACCGACCCGTCGCTGCGGCGACGCTGGTGCTGGCTGGCGATACCTGCGACTGGCTGACCAGCCGGGTTTGGAGCGGCCGCGAACGCCCTTGGCACGGGGGGCAGCGGGCCCGGCAGGCCAGGCTCCGCGTGGCAGCCGAGACATTCCGTGTCGCTCGCCCGCTTGTGGCAACAATCCTCCGCTGGCTCCGCCGCGGCGTATCCGTCCCTGCGGCTAACCGCCGCGGTCTCCCCTCCTTTGGACCCGAGGTCACGGTACCGCTGCGGGTGGTGGTCCTGGCGGGCGATCGGGATGGCTGGTGGGCTGAACTCCCGGTGGCCGCCGGCCGCGAGGGGCTCCACGTCGGAGACAGCTGGTCGGACGGTCGGCATGACGTGCGGCACGGCCACGACCTCGATCCGATCGCGCATCGCTCCTGCGGAGAACGTCCCGGCCGACCACGCCAGCCAACGCTCCGAGAGAGTCTCACTGTCGAACTGCTTGTTCCCTTTGCCGTTGAACTGCAGGCCGTCGGGGCGGGCTGGCCGCCGCTGCGGCAGCGGCTGACGGACCTGGCGGCTGCCAGCCTGCCAGCGGTGCCAGGGCTCGTGCAGCGGTTGGTGGATGCCGTTGCCCGGGAGCAGGGAGCGGCAACAGCCCGGGCGGTCGCTGACGGCTGGCGGAGGCGGGTGGCAGCCTGGCATCGCGTCGCCCGCCGTGAGCCGCCGGCCTCTGAGGCTGAGTTCGACCCGGTCGATGCCGTCGCAGCCTGGCTGGCAGCCGGCGGCATTGGTGGGCGGCCGCCGTCGGTCTGCGAGCGGCTCGCCCCACTCCCGCCCGAGTCTCGTGCCGGCGGAGCGGTGTTGCTGGGGCATCCCGCCGCCAACTCGCCACCGGGGCTCGACTGTAGGCTTCCCGATGGCAGAGCCTGGCGGGAAACGCTCGGCCAGGAGCCCGCGCCGCCGCCGGTCGTCGCGGTCGGCCGAACCATCTGGAATGATGGCATCATCGACGCGGCCTGACTCGGGTGCGAGAATACGAGCCGGCGTTGCCACCTCCCGCGCCAGTCGGCCCGTTTCCCCATCGAAGGTTTCAGGAGTTTGGTCCATGCCTGTTTCCGCGCCGGTCGTCATCGCCGATGACAGCCTGATCGAGATTACGACGACCTTCGACGATCGAGAGGCAGCCGCGGCCTGCGGGAGATCCTTGATCGAAGCGGGGCTGGCCGCCTGCGTGCAGGTCGACGGGCCGGTGACAAGCCTCTACCGCTGGCAGGGGGCCCTCGAGACGGCGGAGGAGTGGCGGTGCACCTGCAAGACACTGCCGGCTGCCCGCGATGCCTGCGTCGCCGCGATTCTCGCAGGACATCCCTACGACACGCCGCAGCTGGTTATCGCGTCGGTGGGGGCGACTTCTCACTATGCTGCCTGGGCCAGGCAGCAGGTGGAGTCGCCATGACAAAGGCCATCCCAGTCGAGCCCGCCGCTGCATCTCGGACGGCCTCCGCCGACGGATTCTATGCCTTTGAGGTCTCGCTCCATCGGCACCCTGGCGAGGCGGGAGAAGGTTCGCCGCATGCCGACGCCTGGGGCACCTGGCCAACGCTCGCTGTTCCCCGGGAGGCGGCCCTGGGGCCGTTGGCCGTCAGCGGTGATGAGGCGCTCGAGCGGCTGGCGGCCGAGCCGCGGCTCTTCGCCGAGCCCGACGGGTCGTTTGTCTGGACGAGCAGCCAGGATGGGCCGGCCTGGCAGGTCGACGGCAATCTCCTCGAGCGGGACGGCCGGGTCGTCCTCCTCGACCTCAAGGGGAGCTGCCCCCGCGCGGAGTTCGATCGGCTGCTGGCCTGCGTGGGCTGGCCCGCCGAGCCGTTGATGTTCCAGCTGGTCCGGGCCGCCGTGTTTCTCGACGAGGCTGCTTTTCGCCGGCACGCGGCGGCCCGGGGGGCCGCCGGAGACGGGCAGGCCCTGCGGCCTGATTGACCGGAGGATTGTGACGATTATCCGGCCGGAACGGGCCAGCAGGGGTCGGTTTCGGCCGTGGCGGCCGATAGCATGGAGGCGGGGTCGAAATCCAAGGGAGCGTGCAGCACATGACGACGGCTCGGGCAGGTTGGCGATCGGCGGCGTTGTTCGTCATGGCGATGGCGTGGACGACGGGCGGCGGGATGGCCTCCGCGGGACCTCAGCAGGAGGATCCGGCGATCCGAAGGATCTATGCGGATGCCGTGCATGCGTACTTCAGCGGCGATTATCAGCGGGCCTACGATGATTTGACGGAGGCGATCGCGGCTGGAGCCGGTGATCCGCGGGCCTGGTATTTCCGCGGCCTCGCTGCGCTTGAGATGGGGCGAAGCGACGAGGCCGAGGCCGACTTTGAGATGGCGGCCGACATGGAGGCCACGGCGGTCGGTGACTGGCCGGTGGCCCGTTCGCTCGAGCGGATCCAGGGCCACAAGCGGCTGGCCCTCGAGCGGCATCGAATCCGGGCTCGGGTCGCGCGTTTGGAGGAGCTCAAGGTGACCCGGCAGCGTCGTCTCTCTGCCTTTCGGGGCCTCCAGGACACCGTGGTCCGTCCCGTGCTGCCGGAGAGCGAGCGGATGACGGCTCCCGAAGCGATGGGGGGGGAAGAGGTCGAGGAGCTGCCGGCCGACCGGGTTTCTGAACCCAGCGAGTAGCGGTTGAGCGACGCCTGCCAGGCCGACTCACGTGCGGTCCGGCTCGCTAGCTGGTCTGTCGGATGGCGGCGGTCGCCAAGACGATCCAGCCGGCGATCAGGAGCACGCCGCCAATCGGGACGATGGCGCCGAGGATCTTCACGCCCGAGAGGGCGAGGGCTGCCAGGCAGCCGCTGAAGATGAGCGTGCCCACCAGGAAGCAGATCCCGGCGGTGTTTGCCAGCCCCGCTGCCTGCGGAAAGGTCGCGGCCACCAGGCCGGTCGCCAGCAGGGCCAGGGCGTGATACATGCAGTAGCGGCAGGCGGTTTCCCAGTTTTCGGCCTGGCCAGCCGCAGTGAGTGTCGCCTTCAGCCCATGCGCACCAAAGGCGCCGGCGGCGACCGCGATGCCCCCCAGGAGACAGCCGGCGATGATGCAGAATCGCACGGTGGCCGGCATCTAGGGCTCCTGGGTGCCCAGCAGGCGGGCCTCTTCTTCCTCCTGGATAATGATCCGGGGAGTGACCATCAGCATCAGGCTGTCGGTGGTGCGACCCAGGCCGACGTTCTTGAAGAGCCGGTTGATGTAGGGAATCTTGGAGAGGATCGGCACGCCAAACTCGTTGCGGCCCTCGCGGAGCCGCTTGATGCCGCCCAGGAGCACCGTGCCGCCGTCAGGCACGCTGACCGTCGTGGTGACGGTCGTGAAGAGGAACTCGGGCAGCTGAATCGTCGTGCCGTTGGATTGCGTCGCCAGTTCGCGGGAAGCAGCCTGACCGCTGGTCAGCCCGGTCAGTCCATCGACGACTGGCAACTCGACATCGGCCCCAGACTTTTCATCCGTGCTTTTTGAGGTGGTCGATCGCGAGCCTTCGAACTGGAACTCCTGGACGTTGCCGATCTGAGAGAAGAAGGGCACCAGTGTCAGTCGCACGAATCGCCGATCGTTCGAGACAACCGCTTGCACGTTCACGGCGGTGCCTTCGTTGAGGACGGTGATGACCGGCTGCTGGGCGGCCGAGAAGTCGCCGACCACCGGTACGACCGCCGTCACGAAGGGTCGCTGGCGGGTATCGGAGACAAACGCCTGCTGGCCGTTGAAGAGGGTCACCTTCGGTGCCTGCATGACGTTCGACCGGGTATTGCCCTGGGCGGCCTGGATCAGGAAGAACGCCTCGATATCCGACAGAATGGCGAAGCCGAAGTTGGCCGCCGAGGTCGCCGGATCGGGGAGACCCGGCAGCTGCGGTACCGTTGCGCTCCCGAAGCTGTTCTGGCGGAACGGAATCGAGAAGAAGTTGCGGGTGTTCTGGAGCGTGTTAGCGCCGGGCTGATTGGGATCGATGACCTGCTGGTTTTGGGGGCCAAGGGCCACGCCCGGATTGCCGGAGTTGTCGAGGCCGATCGTCTGCGAACGGCCGCCCGGTGCAGGGGTGATGCCAATCGCATAGGGCGAGGTCGAGCCGTTGTCGGTCGTGGGCACCGCCGTCAGGTTGAGTGGCTCGTTGACACCGCTCTGAATATTGAAATCGAAGTCGACCCCGATCCGCTCGAAGAAGGTGTCGGCCAGGGTGATGAACCGCACCTCGATCGTGACCTGAAGGTCCTGGAGCCGCCGCAGCTGCTCGAGCAGGTCGGCGATCTCGTCGTGGACCTCCTGGGTCTGGCTGATCACGAGGCTGAGATTGGTCTCGAAGGGGCGGATCGCCCCCTGCCCGCCGAGAATGTCCCAGGTCTCGGGCGCGACAGTGCCCTGGATCAGCTCGATCAGGGGCTGGAAGTTCTGCAGGCCGCCACCGATGGAGGGAGGCCCGAACGGGATGACGGGGGCCGCACCGGTCGCCGGAGGGCCGCCCCCTCCCAGCTGGGCCAGTGAGGTCGGGGTGATCGCGGCATCGCTCCCCCCGGCGGCAACCTGCCCGATCCCAGCCGGGGCCGGGCCGACCTGCACCGAGAGCGAGTTTCGCAGCGCTGCCTGCTCGTAGCCGTCGCGAAGGGCGCCGCTGATGCCGAGGCCTTCGGAGGAGAAGTTGGGGATCGGGAGGACGAGGTCCGCCACGGGATAGGTGACCGCGTAGACATCCCCCTTGACCAGCCGCGGGCTGGTGACCTTGAGCACTTCGTCGCGGACGACGTAGTCGAGGTGGAGCGGCTCGAGCAGCAGCTTGAGGGCGCTCTTGAGCGAGATCGGCTGGTCGAGCGACAGCGTCACGGACGTGTCGCTGCCGACTGCCTCCTGCTCGAGCCCGACCATGTCGAGGTGGATGGCGACGTCGGCCTGCTTGGAGAGCGAGTCGAGGACCGCGGCCAGGGGCTGGTCGCGGAAGGTCGGCCGGACCTTGGCCGTCAGCTTTTCCTTGATGGCCAGTTCGGCGGCGGTGGCCCGATTGCGGCCCTCGGCCAGCCGCTCGCTGCGGCTCTTGGTCAGATCCTCCCAGTCTTTGGTCGCCGGAAACTCGATCGGCCCGGCAAAGGGACGGGCCGACCGTTCGACGTCTTCAACGACGTCGAGAAAGC
The DNA here is from genome assembly GCA_027592945.1 of Planctomycetota bacterium. Lineage (GTDB taxonomy): Bacteria > Planctomycetota > Planctomycetia > Pirellulales > UBA1268 > QWPN01. The sequence goes on along the minus strand of JAQCJP010000091.1, from coordinate 6,567 downwards.
CGGCCTGGCTGTCGGATTCGATCGTCCGCTGGGTGTCGAGCCGGCGGATCGTGCGGCTTTGGGCGAGCAGTTGCCTGACGACCGGATTGTCAGGAGCCAGTTGGCCGGCCTTTTTGGCGACGGCCTCGGCTTCGGGATACCGCTGCTCGTCGACCAGGTTGTTGTATTCGTCGACCAGCAGCGCGATCCGCTGATCGACCTCGACCCTGCGGGCCCGTTCCCGGTCGATGGCCGCCTCGACCTGCTCGTTCTGTCGCTCCAGGGCCAGTTCGGCCCGCCGCTTGCCGGTTGTTTCCTCGATGTCGCGACGGGTCCGTTCGATGCGGCGGACCAGCCGCTTGACGGCCTCCTCGGGGAGTGGCTGCGATTCGAGCTGGGCGGCGACCTCATCGAGGAGCTCGAGCGCTTCGGCGGGAGACTTCTGAGCGAGCCGCTTCGCTTCGAGTTGACGGGCCGCAACCTCGGCCGAGACCCTGGCCAGAACCAGGCCCTCCGGTTCGTCGGCTCCCGGGGCGGGGAGCGTTTCCACGCGGCGGGCGGCTCCCGGCTGGCTACGGGCCGGTGCGTTTGCTCGATCGAGGGCATCCTCGATGACCTGGCGGGCTCGGCCGGCTTCGGATTCGCCGTCTTCCGCCGCCGTCCAGCAACAGGGCAGGCAGGCGAACACGATCATGAGGCCTACTGTGAGCGGCACCCGATCGTGGCGGCAGCGAGTGAGAAGGGCGGCAGGGAAGCAGGACATGCTCGAAGATTCCTGGGCCGAAAAACCTTTTGGGGCGGGAGGAGTAGCCGGACGGGGCAACGCCGGTCAAGGCCATGTCTGCCGAGCGGCGGCCGGCTGGCCGCGGCGGCAAACTGGGCGGGCCAGGGCGGTGGTTGGGGCGGTCTGGGAAGCCGACTCAGCCTGGGCTCGAGCACCGGCCGCGGCCCGGCTCAACCCCGCGCGGGGGCGGCTCCTCTGGCCACCGATTTCTCGACCGTGTCGAGCAGCTGGTCGACCCGGAACGGCTTGAAGAGGACCAGATCGATGCCCGCCTGACGGGCTTTCACGATCGAATGCCCGGGGTCGTAGCCGAATCCGGTCATCAGGACGAGGGGTACCGTGTCGAGAAGTTCCTGAAGCCGGAGGAGCAGTTGGTGGCCGCTCATGTCGGGCAGGCGGATGTCGGCAATGATCACATCGTAGGCCTCACTTCCACCCGCCCGCACCATCGACACCGCCTCGCCGCCGTCCCGGGCGGTCTCCACGGTGCAGCCGGAACGTTCGAGCAAGGCATGGGCCGCCGCCCGAACCTGTTCGTCCGAATCGACCACCAGGATGCGCCGGCCCACGAGGGCCGGCCGGCGCACCGACTGATGCCGCTGGCTCTGGGCCGCGCTGGGCGCCATCTTCTCGCCGACCCGCTGGATCACCTGCTTGATGTCGCGGGCATTCCGGAGGATTCGCTGCAGCCGAGCGACAACGTCGGCGTCGTGGCCGATGTATTTCTCCATCACGCCGACGGCATCGTTGAGGATATCGTCGACCGGCAGGGCTACCGCTCCGTGAATCGCCTCGATGCTCTCGGCCGCGGTGGAAGCCTTCTCGGCCACGAGCAGTTCGAGGGTATTCAGGGCGGCGGCCACGTCGCGGGAAAAGATCTCCAGAAACTGCAGGTCAGTATCGGAGAAGCCGCCCGGTTCCGGGCTCTCGACGTTGAAGGTTCCGATCACTTCGTCGTGCAGGAGGAGCGGCACGGTCATGGAACTCTTCGCCCCCTTGCAGCCCTCCAAGTAGCGAGGATCCTTCGTCGTGTCGGCACAGGTGTAGCTGTGGCCGGTGGCGGCGACGTAGCCCGTCACGCCATTGCCCTCCGGGCGGGCGTAGAGAACCCTCGCCTCGGCTTCGGGCTGCATGCCTTCGGCAAGCAGTTTCTCAAGGCGACCGGTCTGGCGATCGAGGAGCCGGATCTCGACGACATCGAACTGCAGCAGATCCTTGGAATAGTGGATGATGTTGCTCTTGAGCAGTTCGATCCGCTCGTCCACCGTCATGTCGGCTAGTTCACCCGGCGAGAGATCAGCCAGTTTGTGCCCAGCGGCATGAATGGCAGCCCGCTTCTGCTGCTCGAGAATCGCGTGGGTCACGTCGCGAATCGCCACGACCGTCTGCGGGGTGGCGGCGGTCGAGAAAGCCGGTGAGGAGCGGACGTCGTAATACCGATTGCCAGCGGTCCGCAGGGTGGCCGTGGCTGCCCGGCCGGCGGCGAGTGCGGCCCGAAAGGAAGCCATGCCGTCTGTCGGCAGATCGAGGGCGGCAAAAAAATCGCATCCCTGAGGTCCGGACGGCCCCGAGCCGGACTGGCACCAGGAATGGAACTGGTCATTCGCCCAGACGACATGCCCCGCGCCGTCAAGCAGGGCGATCCCGTCGGGAAGGTGCAGGACGATTTCGCGGTCGCGGTCGCAGGGCGCGGACTCGTCTGATCCTTCCGCCGAAGCCGTCACCAACCGTCCTCCGTCCACGCTGCATCTCGGGCCGTCGACGAGTATAAATTCGCTACCGTGTCCCCGCCAAACCGAGCTGGCCGTTGTCGGTTCGGCCCCCTGCTCTATACTCCTCAAAGGGTGGCACAGGATGGCGGTACACAACGGCGCCGCCCCCTGACGCCGCCTGTCATCCCGCCGAGACCTTCCCCGTGACCGACCGCCCTTCCTTCCTCGAACGCCACCAATTCCTCATCTATCGGCTCTTTTCGCTGGCCGGATTGATTCCGGTCGGAGCCTTTCTGGTGGTCCATCTGCTGACCAATGCGTCTGTCCTGGGCGGAGCGGCCTCGTTTCAGTCACGGGTCGACATGATCCACTCCCTCGGCCCCCTCCTGGTGCCGGTCGAGGTGGCCTTCATTTTTCTGCCGATGGCGTTTCATGCGGTGATCGGCTTCGTGATCATCGCCAATGGGATGCCGAATGTCGGCTCCTACCCTTACGTCGGCAACGTTCGCTACACGCTCCAGCGGGCGACGGGGATGATCGCGTTCGTGTTCATCATCTGGCACATCATCCAGTTGCACTGGCTGGGCGCGCCGCTCGGGGGCGGGCAGTTCGACCCGCATCACGCGACGAGCACCGCGGCCGCAGCGCTACGGCCGACCTGGGTCACGGCCCTCTACGCGATCGGAGTCTTGTCGGCCGTCTTCCACCTCGCCAACGGGCTCTGGACGCTCGGCATCACCTGGGGCATCTGGACGAGCCCCGCGGCCATGCAGCGGGCGAATGTGGTCAGCGTGGTGGTGGGCGTCGTGTTGGCGGCGGCCGGCCTAGGGGCCCTCGGTGGGCTCCAGGCCACCGACATTGAGCAGGCCCGCAAGACCGAAGACTGGATGGAGGAGCAGCGGGATCGCCTCCAGCCGCCAGACTCCGCGACGATTCATCAGGCGGCAGCATCCTCAGAAGACCGGCACACCGGCGAATAACGCAGAGAGGAGACGAGGGTCATGGCAGAGCCGAGAATCCTAGTGGTAGGGGGCGGGCTGGCCGGCCTGGCCTGCACGATGCGGCTGGCGGAACTCGGCGTGCACGTCGACCTGATCAGCCTCGTCCCCGTCAAGCGATCGCACAGCGTCTGCGCCCAGGGCGGGATCAACAGCGTCAACACCCTCACTCGTCAGCAGGGCGACACCGAGTGGAAGCACTTCGACGACACCGTCTACGGTGGCGACTTCCTGCAGCATCAGCCTCCCGTCAAGGAGATGGCCGACTGGGGGCCGCGGATTGTCGACCTGATGGACCGGCTGGGAGTTCCCTTCAATCGCACGACCGAGGGATTTCGGGACCAGCGGCGGTTTGGTGGAACTCTCTACAAGCGGACGAGCTTCGCCGGAGCGACCACCGGGCAGCAATTGCTCTACGCCCTCGACGAGCAAGTCCGGCGGCGGGAAGTCGAGGGGAAGGTCACGAAGTGGGAGTTCTGGGACTTCCTGGCCCCGGTGCTCGACGAGCAGGGTCGCTGCCGCGGCGCGATCTGCCAGGATCTCGTCACGATGGAGTTCAAGGCCTTTCCCGCGGATGCGGTCGTGATGGCCAGCGGGGGCAACGGGCTGATCTATGGCCGCAGCACGATGTCGATGGTCTGCTCCGGCAGCGCCGTCAGCCGCGTCTATCAGGCGGGCGCCTGGTATGGCAACGGTGAGTTCATCCAAGTCCATCCCACGGCGATTCCCGGCGCCGACAAGCTCCGGCTGATGAGCGAGAGCGCTCGTGGCGAAGGAGGACGGGTATGGGTGCCCAGGACTCCGCAGGATCCCCGCGACCCGCGAAATATTCCCGAGGCGGAGCGGCTCTACTTCCTCGAGGAGCGATATCCGAAGTACGGCAATCTGGTGCCTCGCGACATCGCCACGCGAGAGATCTTCGACATCTGCACCAACGAGGGGCTTTCGGTCGAGAAGGATCGGCTCTGCGTCTATCTCGACCTGACACACATTCCCCGGCAGACGCTCGACCGCAAGCTCGGCGGCATCCTCGAAATCTACGAAAAGTTCCAGGGTGTCGATCCCCGGTCAATGCCGATGAAGATCTTTCCCGCCGTCCACTATTCGATGGGTGGGCTCTGGGTCGATTACGAGCGGAGCGAAACCGGCGGCATGGTCGAGGGCTCGCCGCGGAATCAGCAGACGAGCATTCCCGGCCTGTATGCCATCGGCGAGTGCGACTATCAGTACCATGGCGCGAACCGCCTGGGCGCCAACTCGCTGCTCTCGTGCATCTTCAGTGGGCTGTTCGTGGCCCCCAGTCTGCTGGCGGCCCGCGATGAGGGAGCAGGCTCGGGCGATGCCGGAGGCCTGTTTGACGCGGAAATCCGTCGCCAGGAAGAGCGGCATCGCGAACTGCTTGCCCGGCCCCCCGGCAACGAAAATCCCTATGACATCCACCAGGAGTTGGGCCGCTTGATGACCCGCGTCGCGACGGTGGTTCGTCGCAACGACCAGTTGGCCAACGCCTACGAGGAGGTCGGCCGCCTCGAGGAGCGGTGGCGGCGATCGGCTGTCTCCGACACCGGCAACTGGACCAATCAAAACGTCGTGTTCACCAAGTCTGTCGGTGACATGTTTCCGGTCGCGAAGCTGATGCTGAAGGGCGCGCTTTTGCGTGACGAGTGCCGCGGAGCCCATTTCAAGCCGGAGTTCGCGATGCCGGGCATCGCCGCGACCGACCCGGCTGAAAAGCGAGCCGAGGCCGAGCAGTGGTGTGACACATTTGAAGAGAACACCCGGAAGTGGCTCAAGACGACGATTGCTTCCTGCGGACCCGACGGCAACCCGGAGATCAGCTACCAGGATGTCGACACCTCACTGATTCCGCCCCGGCCGCGTCTCTACGGGCTCGTGGGTGGCGAGGTGATCGAGCAGGTCTGGAAGGAGCGGCAGGCGGCCCGGGCCGGCGTGGGCCAGCCCGAGACGGCAGCCGCCGCAACCTGAGCCCGGCAACGCGAGACCAGAGAGCCAAGAGAGCCAGAGAGGAGGAGATCGCCATGATCAAGGCTGCGGAAACCAACGGACAGGGATCGACGAACGGTCATGGTGTGCCGGCCGCGGCTCGCAAGGTGCGGGTCAAGGTGCTGCGGCAGGACGTCGCCGGGGGCGAGAGCTATTGGGAGCGTTTTGAGGTGCCCCATGAGCCCAACATGAACGTGATCAGCGTGCTCCAGAAGATCGCGGCCCAGGCCCGCACGCAGGACGGCCGTCAGGTTCCGCCCGTCGCCTGGGACTGCTCCTGCCTCGAGGAGGTCTGCGGATCCTGCACGATGCTGATCAACGGCCAGACGCGGATGGCCTGCTCGGCCCTGGTGGACAAGATCCTCGCCGAGGACGGGGAGATCGAACTCAGGCCAATGTCGAAGTTCCCGGTCGTTCGTGATCTCGTGGTCGACCGGCGGCGACTTTTCCGCTCGCTCGAGCGGGTCAAGGCCTGGGTGCCGGTCGACGATTCCTACGACCACGGCCCCGGCCCGCGAATCTCACCCGAGCAGCAGCAGGATGCCTATCCGCTGGCCGAGTGCATCTCGTGCGGGTGCTGCCTGGAAGCCTGTCCGCAGTTCACGAAGATCGAGACGGTTCGGCGAGACGGAGAATCGGAGGCTGAGTTCGAGACTCGCCGGCGAGAGGCCTTTGATGACGCCTTCGTCGGCCCCCATGCCATCAGCCAGGCGATGCTCTTCAACTCCCATCCCACCGGCAAGATGATCGCCGACGAGCGATTGGAGGCGCTGACCGGCAAGGGCGGCATTCAGATGTGCGGCAACGCCCAGAACTGCGTGGCGGTCTGCCCCAAGCGGATTCCGCTGACCCGCTCGATTGCCCGGGCCGGTCGGGCCGCGACTGTCTGGGCGATCAAAAAGCTCTTCGACCGCTGAGCCGCCGCTGCGGTCACCTCACGCAGGCTCGAGGTGAACCCATGCCGTCTCGCGGACGCTTGCTGCGGGTTCACCTCACGCAGGCTCGAGGTGAACCCATGCCGTCTCGCGGACGCTTGCTGCGGCCATCCTGGCCTCCGCTGCGCTCGGAGAACTCCTCGCTTCGCCATCCT
>JAQCJP010000090.1 GCA_027592945.1 Planctomycetota bacterium | reverse complement strand
GGCTCGTGGCGGCTGCCGGTGAGAATCGCCAGCTGCCCAAACTGCCGGCCGAGCGCGACGGCCTCCGCCTCCGGGACCCCGACGATGAGCAGACTCTCCTCCGCCGGCCAGTCACCGCCGATGCCCTCGCCCCGGCCGGGGTAGTGGCGGAAGCCGAGAGCCTCGACGGCCGCTCGCAGCTGCCGCATCCGCTCGGCGTTGGCCCGCCGGTCGAGCCGCACGGAGCCGGGATTCTCCGCCGTCACGAAGGCCCACTGGCCGACTGGTTCAGCCGCCAGCAGCGTCGCCAGCTCTGGCGACGGCTCCCCGCAAAGAATCACAAACGCCCCGAGCGGCGAGTCGCAGACGTGATACCGGGTCGCCCGGTAGGCCGCCGTGAATGCATGCCGCCGGTCCGGCCGCGGAGGGCATCCCAGGGCCAGCGGTCGTTTTGCACGCTGCGGCATCTGCGGCTTCCTCCAGGGCTGCGAGTGTGAAACACAGTTTTGCCGACGGAAACCCGCAGAACCCTTTGGCGAGTGTACTCCCTCACAGCCCTCGGAGGCACTATCGACCGGTCGCTATGATCGCCCGATGCCATCGATGCAACCCGCTCCGCTTCAGCCCGACGCTGCGGCCCAGCCGCCCCCCTCCGGGCTGGCTGCCGGGGCCGCTGCCCTCGCGGACGGGTGTGAGGCGATCGTCCTGGCCGCCGGCCGGCTGGCGGCGGCGCTTTTTGTGCCGCTGACGGTGGCGATCGTCGTGCATGTGGTGCTCCGCTATGCCTGCGGTGTGAACCTCGTCTGGCTCGAGGAGCTCCACTGGCAGCTCTACGCCTTTCTGGCCACGCTCGGCTTGGCCTCGTGCCTGGCCACCGACAGCCATGTCCGCCTCGACATCCTCCAGGCCGGCTGGAGCCCGCGGACGAGAGCCCGGGTCGACGCAGTCGGCCTGCTCACGCTCGTCCTCCCGCTGGCCGCCCTGCTCTCGTGGCACGGCTTTGCATCGGTCGCCCAGTCGTTTGCGATCGGCGAGCGGTCGGTCAACGAGCAAGGCCTCCCCTTCACCTTCATCGCCAAGGCGGCCCTGCCGACCGGCTTCATGCTGGTCGCGCTGGCGGCGATGGCCAGGCTGATCCGCTCCGCCCTGCTGCTCGCCGAGCCGCGGCCCGCGCCGGTGGGCGAGCCTGCCGGCCGCGGCAGCCGCATCGTTATGGCGGTCGGCATCGCCCTCAGCCTCGCCGCCGCAATGCTCGCCTGGCAGGCGGGCCGCGTCGCCCCGTCCTACGCCCTGGCCGTCGGCCTGTTTGCGAGCTTTCTCGCCCTCCTCTTCAGCGGGTTTCCGATCGCCTTTGTGCTCGGGGGCGTGGCGGTGATCTTCATCGCCGTCGGCTACGCGACCGACTGGCTCGGCTACACCCTCTCGACCGACCATCCCGGCACGCGGTTCTACCTCGGCACGGCTGCCGCCTTCGTCAATCGGATCTACGGGGGCCTGCTCAACAAGCCGGAACTTGTCGCCCTGCCGATGTTCATCTTCATGGGCCTGCTCCTCGACCGCAGCGGCCTGGCGGCCCGGATGCTCGATGCGATGCAGCGGCTCTTCGGCCGCGTCCGCGGCGGGCTGGCGATCAGCGTGGTGGCGATCGGGATGCTCCTGGCCGCGAGCACCGGAATCATCGGGGCTTCAGTCGTGCTTCTCGGCCTGCTTGCCCTGCCGATGATGCTCCGTCAGGGCTACGCGCCGCCGCTGGCCGCCGGCACCGTCTGCTCCGCCGGCACCCTCGGCATCCTGATGCCGCCGAGCATCATGCTGGTGATCATGGCCGACCAGGCCTCGATACCCGTCGGCGACCTCTTCATGGGCGCGGTCCTGCCGAGCCTCGTCCTCTCGGGCCTGTACGTGCTCTTGCTCGTGGCGATCGGCTGGCTGGCACCGGCCGCGGCGCCGCTGGCGAAAGCGGCGGAGCCGCTCAGCTGGCGGGCATTCGGCCACCTGGCCGCCGCGGTCATCCCCGCCCTCGGGCTGATCGTGCTGGTGCTGGGCTCGATCTTCGCCGGCCTGGCCACCGTCACCGAGGCCAGCGGGATCGGCGTCCTGGGAGCCGGCTGTCTCGCCTGCTGGCACTGGCTGCGGATGCCTGCCGATGGCTCGCGGCCGGGCCACCGCGGGCTGGCCGCCGAACTCTGGCAGACCTGCCTGGCGGCGCTGCGAATCACCGGCTCGATCGTCGGCATCCTGATCGGGGCCACCTGCTTCGCCTTCATCCTCCGCGAGCTCGGCGGTGACAGCATGATCCGGCTGGGCCTGGAGAGCCTGCCCCTGTCGCCCTACGGGTTGGTGGCGGTCATCCTGGCGGTCGTCTTTGTCCTCGGCTTTTTCCTCGACTGGATCGAGATCACGATCATCGTGCTGCCGCTGGTCGTCGGCGTGGTCAGCCGGCTGGAGCTCGGGCTCGTCAGCCCGCTGGGCTTCGACCGGCCGGCCGACTTCGAGGCGGCCCGGGCGGCGGCCAATACGCTCTGGTTCTGCGTGGCGATGGCGGTCTGTTTGCAGACCTCGTTTCTGACGCCGCCGGTCGGCTTCGCGCTCTTCTATCTCAAGGGTGTCGCTCCGCCGGAGATCCGCCTGGCCGACATCTACCGGGGCATCGTTCCCTTCGTACTCGTCCAGCTTGCCGGCCTGCTGCTGGTCGTCTGGTTTGGGCGGCCGCTGGTGCTCTGGCTGCCCGCCCTGGTCTACGGCCGCTGAGGGGGCTGCGGGTATACTGGTTGGCCGGCAAGCCAGCTGCCGGCGACAACCGCCGTGCGTGGCGAGGAGCAGCAATGGTCGAGTTTTCGATCACCGGCGAGGAACTCTGGACCCGCATGGAGCGAGCCGTGGAAAAGGTCAACGAGCGGCTGCGGAAGACGGTCGGCATTCTCGAGGCGGCCGGGGTGCCCTACGCGGTGATCGGCGGCCACGCCGTCCGGGCCTGGGTGGCCCAGGTGGACGAGGCCGCCCTCCGGACGACCCGGGATGTCGACATTCTCGTGCGGCCGGCCGACCTGCCCGCCATGATCGCCGCGATGACGGCGGCGGGCTTCCATCATCGCAACACCTCAGGCCTCGACATGTTCGTCGAACATCCCGACGCCTCCGCCCGCGACGCGGTTCATGTGCTCCTGGTCGGCACGGTCGAGCGGGGCGGCGAGCCCAATCCCGACATCCTCCCCGCCGTCCGCACCGATGACCTGCAGACCGTGGCCCTGGAGACGCTTGTCCGGATGAAGCTCAACGCCTTCCGACGGAAGGACCAGGTACACATCCTCGACATGATCTCGCTCGAGATGATTGACGCGACCTGGCTCGACCGGTTTCCCGAGCCGCTGCGGGAGCGGCTCCAGCAGTTGCTCGACGATCCCGACGGCTGACGCCGCCGCAAAACTGATGGCCGAAGCGTCGCTCGACGGGCTATCCTTTCTTCCTGATGAGCCCTGCGATCACTCTGTCTTGAGAAGGAACATGTCGTGCTCCAGCCCCACCGCCTGACTGACGATGCAACCGCGCGGCTGCTCGAAGCGGCCCGCTTCCACGACTACCGCGTCGCCTCAAATCCGATGGCCGAAGGCGGCGTGCCGCCGGTGCCGGGCGTGCGGTTTCCAGCCTCCCTCCATCAAGAGGGTCCGACACGGATCGTGCCGCTCGACAACAGCCTGGCCCTGGGCTGTCCCGGGCCCGCCACCACGCCGAGCCTGGCGGCCAGTTTTTTGCACGTGCACGCCGGCGACGCCCTGGCCACCGATGCCAACGCCACGAGCCAGTTGTATTACGTGATCCGCGGCGAAGGGGTGAGCCGTGTCGCTGACGCATCGGCCGCGTCCATCGCCTGGTCGGCCGGCGACCTGTTCACGCTCCCGGCCGGCAGCCCGGCCACGCATCTGGCCAGCGAGGAGGCCGCGATCTACTGGGTGCACGACGAACCGCTGCTGCGGCATCTCGGGGTCACCGCGACCCAGCCGCGATTTGCCCCCACGCTCTACCACCAGGCGGCGATCCGCGAGGCGCTCGAGGCGGTGATGAACGACCCGGAGAGCCGCAAGGCTAATCGCCTGAGCGTGCTGCTTGGCAACCACCTCTTTCCCCGTGAGATGACCATCACGCACGTGCTCTGGGCGATGTTTGGCATCCTGCCGGTCGGGGTGATCCAGCCCCCGCACCGGCACCAGTCGGTGGCGGTCGACTTTGTCGTCGACGCCCAGCCCGGCTGCTACACGATGGTCGGCTCGAAGCTCGCTCGCGATGGTTCGATCGCCGATGGCGAGCGGTTTGACTGGGAGCCCCACTCGGTGTTCGTCACGCCGCCCGGGCTCTGGCACTCCCATCACAATGAGTCCGGCCAGCCGGCCCATATCCTCCCGATTCAGGACGCCGGGCTGCACACCTATCTGAGAACCTTGAGCATTCTCTTCAGCCGCCACACCGCCGACGGCGGGCATCAGGTCGTCGACGACGCAGGCTGATCCGGAAGCGTCCTGCTGGGGCCGCCAGGTGGCTGGCCTGCGGGCCGTGCCGCGACCGGCCCCGTCGTGCCACAATGATCTCGGCGAGTGGCCTGGGACGTGCGGAGGGCAAGCGATGCGGATCGTGATGATGACCAACACCTTCCTGCCAATGGTCGGCGGGGTGTCGCGGTCGGTTGCCTGGTTCAGCGAGGCCTTTCGCCAGGCGGGCCATCGCGTGCTGGTGGTAGCCCCGGAGTTTGACGGCGGGATGGCCGACGAGGCCGATGTCGTCCGGGTTCCGGCGATTCGCAACTTCAACGGCAGTGACTTTTCGATCGGCCTGCCGCTGCCCGGCACGCTCCTGCCGGTGCTCGAGGATTTCGGCCCGCAGGTCATCCACGCCCACCACCCCTTCCTGCTCGGCGACACCGCCCTCCGGGCGGCGGCCCGCTTCAACGTACCGGCCGTCTTCACCCACCACACGATGTACGAGCAATACACGCACTACGTGCCGGGCGACTCCGAGGCGATGCGGCAGTTTGCCATCCGGCTGGCCACCGAGTTTGCCAACCTCTGCGATCAGGTGATCGCCCCAAGCGAGAGCGTCGCTGCCATCCTCTGCTCCCGCGGCGTCGCGTCCCCGATCGCGACGGTTCCCACCGGCATCGACACCGCCGCCTTTGCCGCCGGCGACCGCTCGCAAGGCCGGGCGGAACTGGGCCTGCCTGAGCACGCCGCCGTCGTCGGCCACGTCGGTCGGCTGGCAGCCGAGAAGAATCTCTCCTTTCTCGCCGCCGCGCTCGCCGCGGCCGCCCGCCAGCGGCCCGACCTTCACGTCCTGGTGGTCGGCGAGGGCCCGGCCGCCGCCGAGATCGGCCGCATCTTCGCCGCGGCCGGAGCGGGCGACCGGCTCCACCTCGCCGGACGGCTCGAAGGCGAGGCCCTGGCCGATGCCTACGCCGCGATGGACTGCTTCGGCTTCGCCTCGCTCTCCGAAACCCAGGGGCTCGTGCTCGCCGAGGCGATGGCCGCCGGCACGCCCGTCGTCGCCCTCGATGCCCCCGGGGCCCGCGACGTCGTCGTTGATGGCCGCAACGGCCGGCTGCTGACGCAGACTGATCAGGCAAGCTTCACTGCGGCCACGCTCGAGCTGCTCGCGCTGCCGGCCTCAGCCCGCGATGCCCTCCGGACTGGAGCCCGGGAGACGGCCCGGCGGTTCGATCGGAGCGTCTCGGCGGCCGCACTTCTGGCCATTTACGAGGGCCTGCTCGGCGGCGGCCATCGCCGGGCCGCCGTCGACCGCTCGCCGCTGGCCGCGGCCTGGCGGCAGCTGGGCGAGGAGTGGGACATGCTCGCCGGCAAGAGCACCGCCGCCGCCGACGCCCTCCGGGCCGCCTTCTTCAGCCGCTGACCGGTCGTGTCTCCTTGCCGCACCATGAGACGCCAGCCCTCGGGTGATGCAGACACATCGGTTTGCAAAGTGATAGGCTCCTCGGATCAAAGGAATCTCGTCAACGGCGGCGATGTCGTGAACGAGGCGAGGGCGTTGGTCGAACGCACGAAAAAGCCCTTCCGCGCGATCGTCAACAAGGCCCTTCGGCAGGGTTTGCGGATCGTGAAAGCACCGGCCCGCGTTGCGACCATCCCTCGGTCACCACCACCATGCCCTGGCCCCGCGTCACCTCCCGCCTCCTCGCCCTGCTCGCGGTGCTCGTGCCGCTGGCCTACTACCCGCTGGCCGCCTGGCTGGCCGTCGGCGTGATCTCGAGCAGCACTGCCGAGGCGGCCGCCACCCGGCGGGCCGCCGCAGCGAGCACCGCCGAGGCCAAGAGCAGTTACGCCGGCAAGTGGCTCCTCGAGGGGATCACCTTCGGCTACTACGAGGGGGCGAGTCTCGCCGATGCCGACTACGACCAGGCCGTTGCCTTCGCCACCGAGGCCGGCCGCCGCGTGACCAGGCTCGGCTGGAGCCTGGCCGGACTGACCGCTGCCTTCATCGCCTTCGCGGCCTTCGCCCGCCGGGGCAGGGCCCGCTGGCGGTATGCCGTCCGCCACGCGACGGCAGCATCGCTCGTGCTCTTTGCCGTCGGCGTGACCGCCACCGCGGTCTCGCTGGTGGCCTACCGCGACGTGCCGGTGATGGGCCAGGTGATCTTCAAGTACGAGTCGAAGGGCATCGCCGAGGCGATCGGCCGGCTCTTCGATTCGGGCAACCTCGTCCTCGGCGGGCTCGTGCTCCTGTTCTCAATCGTGATCCCGCTGGTCAAGGCGGGCCTGCTCCTGGCTGCCAGCACGACTTCCCGCCCCTGGCACGATACAGCCGTCCGCGGGATTCACGCCTTCGGCAAGTGGTCGATGGCTGACGTCTTCGTGGTGGCGGTGCTCTTGGCGATCTTCGCCCTCGGCAGCGACGAGACCACCGACGCCCATGCCGGGCCCGGTCTCTTCTTCTTCGCCGGCTACTGCCTCTTGTCGATCACTGCCGCGGCGGCCCTCGAACGAGCCGAGCGGCGGCCTCCGCTCCCTGCCCTCCTCGACTGGCGAATCTGGCGGGCCGCCGATGGCAGCCGCGAGCAGGAGGCGGCGCTGGTCGCGGAGGAAGGAGATCTCGTCAGGGTGCTCACCCGCGGCGGCCGCCGCGGCCGGCTGCGAACAGCGGCGCTCTCGAAGGCCGACCGGGCCTATCTCGAGGCCCGGCGGGAGGCGGCCGCCGAGCCGCTCTTCGAACCCGAAGACTGAACATCGCGTGTACGTTACGCCTTGAAAAACAGCCTTACTAGCCAGTGCGGCCGCGGCAGAACGGGAAGCGTCAGGCCGGCGAGCCGGACGGTCAGCGGGATGCCTGCCGCTGTGAGCTGGTCGAGCGCGGGTCGAACCTGGCTCGCCGACCGAAGCACCGGCACCAAGCATCCAAATCCTCCCAGCGAAGCGAGGATTCCGGTGTCCGAGGCATCGATGCTGACCGGCAGGCCGTCGAGCGTTCCTGTGAGCCTGCCGGCCAGAATCAGTTTGGGGAGGAGGTCTCGCGGGTGCGGATCTTCATCGTGCCGCTGAGAATCCACTCGGCATGCTGGGCTCCCGGGCCGGTCTGGCTGGGAATCTTGATGTGCATGTCGTCGAACTCGTAGGTGATCTCGGCGTTGCGGCCGGTCAGCCGGTCGTAGAGACCGATTGCCAAATCGGGCCAGGAGACACTCTCGGAATCTGCCATCGAAGCCACTCCACTCGCGGGGACGGAAAACTGGTAACCTCCGGAACTGTAGGGACGCGGCCGCCCGGGGCAACCGGCAAGCGGATTCACCCGCCGGCATGCAGCGGCGGCAGCGTGCGGCGGACGGCATCACACCGGGGGTATTACCCATGTTCGTCGCGATTCGCCGCCAACTGGCCGCCGTGTTTGACGCGCTCGACAGCCGGCCGGTCCACGCCTGGCTCGAGCGGCTCATCGTGCTGACCGCGGCGGTCGGCTTTCTGCTGCACCTGCTGGTCGTAATCGCGGTTCGCAACCTGCCGGGCCTCCCGGAGACCGCCCTCGAGGGGCTCGATGAAAGCCTGCTTCACGCGGTCTACACGCCCTTCAGCGTGATCCTGTTCTACGAGGTGCTGCAGCTCGTCTTTGCCCTGGCCGCCTCGCACACCGGCGAGATCGCCAAGCAGTATCAGATCATCTCGCTGATCGTCGTCCGCCGCGTCTTCAAGGACATCGGCAGCTTTGAAAACATCGAGCACTGGCTGGCGGAGCCAAACGCCGTGCGGGCGGTGCTCCTCGACATGGGGGGCGCGGTGCTGATGTTTCTGCTGGTGACGGCCTTCACCTACCTCCGGCGGATGGCCCCCAAGGTGCCGATCGACCGCGACCTCGGCGGGTTCATCGAACTGAAGAAGGCGGTCGCCGTGCTGCTGCTGGTGGTGCTGATCGGACTGGCGGCATTCAATCTCGGCAGCTGGCTTGGCCTCGTGCCTGCATGGCTCGAAATCCCGATGCCATCCGCCGGCGACTTCGACATCTTCTTCTTCCCCGCCTTCTTCGAGTTCATGATCTTCACCGACGTCTTCCTGCTGATCGTCTCGCTGAGCTACTACGACCGCTACGAATACGTCTTTCGCAACGCCGGCTTCGTGATCTCGACGGTCCTGCTGCGGGTCTCGCTCTCGACCCCCAAGCCCTACGACCTCGGCCTGGCCCTCTTCGCGATGGCCTACGGCGTGATCGTGCTGGCGGTCTTCGCCTGCTTCAGCTGGATCGCCCGGCGGGCCTGACGCGGAATTCGTCAACCGCCCACCCTTGCCGTACCTCGACTCGAGGCGGGGGCTCTTCGAGAACGAAGCCTCAGGACGGGCCCGCCGTCAGGCTCCTCACCATCCCAGACGAATCGCTACACTGCGGCTTCCACCATGAGCAGGCTCTTTATGACCACGTGTTCGAGCAGCCTCCTGGGTCGGTCGGCGGGGGAATCTCGGCTGTGCGTTTGCGTCGTCCTGCTGCTGGGCCTCGGGATCGGAGGCTGCAGTCAGCCCCGGCCCCAGCCGCCAGCGGCTGCCACGGCGGCGGCCGAGGTGGTCGTCACGTCGCCACGGGTCGTGCGGCTGCCCGACTATCTGGAAGTCACCGGGCGGATCGACGCCGAGCGTGTGGTCGATATTCGCAGCCGCGTCACCGGCTATCTCACCAAGGTCGCCTTTGAAGACGGCCAGTTCGTCTCCAAGGGTGACCTGCTCTACCAGATCGATGACCGCCCCGCGCGGGCCAAGTTTGACGAGACTGCCGGGGTCATTGAACGCCTGCTGGGTGAACAGCGGTTTCTGAAGGTCCAGGTGGACCGCTTCGAAAAGCTGGTCGCCAAGGGAGCGGCAAGCCGGCAGGAGTTCGACAGTTACCAGGCGAAACTCGAGGAGAATGCCGGCAGCCTGATCGCGGCGCGGGCCCAGCACGAGGCCGCCCGGCTGACGGTCGAGTTCTGCACGATCACGGCCCCCATCACCGGTCAGATCGGTCGCTCGCAGCTGCAGGTCGGAAATCTGATCAGCGAAAATGCGACCACCCTGGCCACGATCGTGTCGATCGACCCGATCTTCGTCTATTTCAATGTTGACGAACCCACGTTTCTGCGGGTGATGAACCAGGCCCGCCAATCTGGCCAGGGGCCGGGGATCGGCCGCCAGGCAACCGCAGCGGATGTCGGATTGGTTGACGATGTCGACCGGAGTTATCCGTACCGCAGCGAGATCGACTTCCTCAACAATCAGGTCGACACCAAGACGGCGACGATCACGATGCGAGGGCGGCTCGACAATCCCTACTCGGCCGACCCCGCCGCCCCCCGCCCGCCGCTGTTTCGCCCCGGCATGTTCGCCCGCGTTCGACTGCCGCTGGGCGACTCGGTCGAGCGAACGTTCGTGCCCGAGGCGGCCGTCGGCAGCATCCAAGACCGCAAGATCGTCTGGATCGTCGGGAGCGACGACGTGGTCTCGGCCAACGAGGTGACCCTCGGGCAGAAGCTGGGCAGCTGGATCGCCGTGGCGGCAACCGATTCCTCCCGGCCCCTCTCCCCCGCCGACCGGATCGTGATTCGCGGCCTGCAGCGGTGCCGGGAAGGCAAGCCGGTCAGCCCGAGTCCCGCCGCTGAGGGCAGCCTCGATCTGGCCAGTCTCGTGGTCCCGGCGAGGGCGGCACCCGCGACAGCCATTGATCCGTCGGCCGCGAAGCCGGGCTCAGATCAATCGCCCCAGCAGCCGGAGCCCGCGGCGGGGCCGCCGGCAGCAGTGTTGCCCCAGGTCCCTCCTGCCGCCGAGCCGCTGCCTCCGCCGGGCAACCACTCGCCGTGATCTCGCGATTCTTCATCCAGCGACCGATCTTCGCGGCGGTGATCTCGATTGTCATCACGCTGGCCGGCGGCGTGAGCCTTCTCTCCCTGCCGATTTCCCTGTTTCCGCCCGTCGCGCCCCCCATCGTGCAGGTGACCTGCCTCTACCCCGGCGCCAACGCGGCGGTCGTGATCGACACGATCGCCGCCCCGATCGAGCAGCAGGTCAACGGCGTCGACCACCTGCTCTACATGCAGTCGCAGGCGACCAATGACGGCTATTACGTGCTCCAACTCACCTTCGAGGTGGGTGCCGATGCCGATCTGGCGCTGGTGCAGACGCAGAACCGCGTGCAGCTGGCGATGCCGCTTCTGCCCCCGGTCGTGCAAAAGCAGGGCGTCAGCGTCAAGAAGCGATCTCCCGACATTCTGATGACGGTCGACCTGCTCTCGCCCGACGAGCGGTACGACGACGTCTTCATGAGCAACTACGCCACGGTGCACCTCCGGGATGAGCTGCTGCGGTGCCCCGGGGTCGGTGACATTCTGCTGCTCGGGCAGCGGGATTATTCGCTGCGGATCTGGCTCGATCCCGAGCAGCTCGCCTCCCGCGGGCTGACCTCGCAAGACGCCCGCGCGGCGATCGCCGCCCAGAACGTCCAGGTGCTCGGGGGTGTCAGCGGCCAGTCGCCGGCTGCCGACGGCCAGCGGCTGCAGTTGGCCGTCGCCGCGACGGGCCTGCTCTCCACGCCCGAGGAGTTCGGTGAGATCATCCTGCGTGCCGATCCAACGGTGCCGGGCACGGCCCTGGTGCGGCTCCGGGACGTGGCCCGGATCGAACTGGGAGCAGCCAGCTATGACCAGGTCTGCCGCTACAACGGGCAGCTCGTGGTGGGGCTCGCGGTGTTCCAGCTTCCCGACGCCAACGCGCTGGAAACCTCCTGGGCCGTCCAGGCGAAGATGGCCGAGCTGGCAACCCGGTTTCCCGCCGGCTTGGACTACCGCGTCACCTACGACACGACTCCGTACATCACCGAATCGATCCTGGAAGTGGTCAAGACGCTCCGCGATGCGATTCTGCTCGTCGGGCTTGTCGTGCTGCTGTTTCTCCAGAACTGGCGGGCGACGCTGATTCCGCTCGTGGCGGTGCCGGTGGCGATCGTGGGCACCTTCGCCGCGATGGCGGCCATGGGATTCAGCCTCAATACCCTTTCCCTCTTCGGGCTCGTGCTGGCGATCGGGATCGTGGTCGACGACGCGATCGTCGTCGTCGAAAATGTCGAACGCTGGATCCGGCAGGGACTCGATCCCTACGCCGCATCGGAACGGGCGATGTCGGAGGTCACCGGCCCGGTGATCGGCGTGGCCGCGGTCCTCTCGGCGGTGTTCGTGCCCTGTGCCTTCATCGGCGGAGTGACCGGCCTCTTCTTTCGGCAGTTCGCCCTGACGATCGCCGTGTCGACGATTCTCTCGGCGGTCAACTCGCTGACCCTCAGCCCGGCCCTGGCAGCCATGCTGCTGCGGCCTCACGATGCTCCCCCCGACCTCTTTCAGCGGCTCCTCGGCTGGGTGCTCGGACCGATTTTCTGGGCCTTCAACCGGCTCTTCGACGCCCTCAACAGAGGCTATGGCCGGGGTGTGGCGGCGGTCGTGCGGCACGGCCGGCTGGCGTTGCTTGCCTACCTGGTCCTGGTGTTCGTCACCTGGCGGCTGTTCGCCGTCTACCCCCAGGGCTTCGTGCCGCTGCAGGACCAGGGGTATCTCGTCGCCGCCGTGGAGCTGCCCGACGGCGCGTCGGTGCAGCGGACCAGCAAGGTGCTCGAGCAGGTCGATGCCCTGGCCCACACCGTGCCGGGAATCGCCGACGTGTTCACCGTGGCCGGGATGTCGCTCGTCTACAACGCCAACGCCCCCCACTGGGGATCGCTCTTCCTCATGCTCGATGAGTATGAAGACCGCCGCACGCCCGAGACGTCGAGCCTGGGCATCATTCGAGCGCTCCGCGCGCGTTGCCGCGAGGAGATCCTCGACGCGGACGTCGGCATCTACCCCCCGCCGCCGGTCAAGGGAATGGGCATGGCCGGGGGCTTCAAGTTCTACCTGCAGGATCGCGGCAGCCTCGGCCCCCAGGTGATCCAGGAAACGAGTCAAAAACTCGTCGCCGAGATGGAGGGCTGGAAGCTCCCGTTTGTCGCCGGGGGCTACCGGGCCGACTCGCCGCAGTATTTTCTCGACATCGACCGCGACAAGATCCGCGGGCTCGGCATCCCGCTCTCGGCGGTCTTCACCGCCCTTCAGCTCGATGTCGGCTCGCTGACCGTGAATACCTTCAGCCGGTTCGGTCGGACCTGGCAGGTCAAGGTGATGGCCGATCAGGGCTTTCGCCGCAGCCTCGAGGATCTCCGCGAGCTGAAGGTGGTGGCCCGCGACGGCGGGCTGGTCCCGCTGGCCTCGGTGATGGAGGTCCGCCAGTCGATGGGGCCGTCGATCATGATGCGATACAACCTCTATCCGGCCGCGCCGATCGTGGGGATCCCCAATCCCTTCGAAGGCGGATCGGTGCTGATCGACCGCGTCGCCGCCGCGACCCGGCAGCAACTCCCTGAAAGCTTTTCCTATGAGTGGACGGAAGTGTTTCTCCTCCAGATTGCGGCCGGCAACACGGCGGGGCTGCTGCTCGGGCTTGGTGTGATCCTGGTGTTCCTCGTGCTGGCAGCACTCTACGAGAGCTGGACGCAGCCTCTGGCGGTGATTCTGGTCGTGCCGCTCTGCCTGCTGGCGGCGGTGATCGGGTTATTGATCGCCTTTCTGCCAATCGACATCCTCGCCCAGGTGGGGCTGGTTGTGCTGGTGGGCCTGGCCTGCAAGAACGCCATTCTGATCGTCGAGTTCGCCCGGCAGCTCCATGAGGAGGGGCACGACGCCCGCTCCGCGGCGATCGAGGCCAGCCGGCTGCGGCTGCGGCCGATTCTGATGACCTCGCTGGCCTTCATTCTCGGAGTGGTGCCGCTGGTGATTGCCCGGGGAGCAGGAGCGGAGCTCCGCTGGTCGCTGGGCATCACGGTCTTTTCCGGGATGATCGGCGTGACGCTGTTCGGGATCTTCCTGACGCCGGTGTTCTACGCCCAACTGATCGGCCTTGGCGACCGCTGGCGAGCGAGCGAACCCGAAGTGGAGGCGCCGCGGCGATGATTGCCGGATTCTTCATCGAGCGGCCGATCTTCGCGTCGGTCATCTCCATCGTGCTGGTGCTCTGCGGCGGGGTCGCCGCGATCACCCTCCCGACCACCCAATACCCCGACATCACGCCCCCCACGATCGAGGTTTCGACGGTCTATCCCGGAGCCAATGCCGAACTGGTCCGCGAC
>JAQCJP010000089.1 GCA_027592945.1 Planctomycetota bacterium | reverse complement strand
TCGGGGCTGCGCCCCTCCCTCCGACACACCACGCGGACTGTTCACAAACTCTCTCATGAGCACTGGTACAAAAACCGGGAGGGGGTCACCGGGGGAGGGCAGGGGACCCCTGACCGGGCCAAAAAGAGTGTGCACATTTGTGTGCAGTCAAAAGCCGCCACGACGAGCAGCGACTCGCACGGAGTGCGGCAACTCAGCCGAAAACACGGGATCGTGCGAAATGCTGCGAGTCGCTGCGACCCGAAGAAAACAGCATTAGTGGGCGACGAGGGACTCGAACCCCCAACCCCCTCGGTGTAAACGAGGTGCTCTGACCAATTGAGCTAGTCGCCCGGTTCCGTTCTTGGCCCGCTAGTCTATCGGGCGGCCGCGATGCCGGCTCGGGGTGAGCCCGTGCCGTCTCGCCGGACGCTTGCTGCGGCCATCCTGGCCTCCGCTGCGCTCGGAGAACTCCTCGCTTCGCCATCCTGGCTGCGCTCGGACTTCTACGCCGCTCGATCGGCACGGGCTCACCTCTCGCGAACCTTTATTCCGTGTGCGGGTAGCGCATAGAAGCCCCCCGGCGCGAGCGGGGGGACGGCGGGCCGTTGGGCGATCCCGGCCCCCGGCAGCCCCGGCAACCGTTCACCGCCGTGACGCCCAATCCGCGATCGGAACCCACCCACCGTGGCACCTCCCCCGGTTCACGGCGTCGGCGGCTTCGGCGGGGCGACGACGCGGATCCCGAGGTCGGCCAGCTGCTTTGGCTCAACCGTCGCCGGGGCCCCGGTCATCAGGTCGCTCGCCCGCTGCGTCTTGGGGAACGCGATCACGTCGCGGATGTTGTCGAGGCCGCCGAAAAGCATCACCCAGCGGTCGATGCCCAGGGCGATGCCGCCGTGAGGCGGAGCGCCGCTGCGGAGGGCGTCGAGCAGGAACCCGAATCGCTCCCGAGCGGTCTCGGCGGAGATGCCCAGGGCGTGGAAGACCCGCTCCTGAACGGCCGGGTCGTGGATTCGGATCGTGCCCCCGCCCGCTTCCGAGCCGTTGATCACCAGGTCATAGGCGATCGCCCGGCAGCCGGCCGGATCGCTCTCGAGGAGATCGACATCCGCGGGCTTTGGGGCGGTGAAGGGGTGGTGCATGGCGGCCCAGTGTCCGGTTTCCTCGTCGCGGGCGAACATCGGGAAGTCGACCACCCAGGAGACGTTCAGCGACTTGGGATCGACGAGGTCAAGTTCGGCGCCGAGCCGCCGCCGAAGGGTGTGGAGGGCCTTGCAGGTGACGGCGAATGAGTCGGCGACGATCAGGGCGAGGTCGCCCGGCTGGCAGCCGAGCCGATCCCGGACTCCCGCAGCGATGTCGGTGAGGTTCTTGGCGACCGGCCCGCTCCAGGAGCCGTCGGCTTCGCACTTGAGCCAGACCAGACCCTTGGCACCTGCCTCGACGGCGGCAGCCGTGAGCCCATCGAGATCCTTGCGGGAAAAGCGGCCGGCTCCGTCCGGCACCCGGATGCCCCGCACCCGGCCGCCCTGCTCGACCGCCCCTCGAAACACCCGAAACCCACACTCGCCTGCCAGGGGCGTCAGATCGACGATCTCCAGGCCGAATCGGAGGTCAGGGGCGTCGTGGCCAAACCGCTCCATGCACTCGTCGTAGGTGAGCCGGGGAAGCGGCAGCGGCAGATCGAGGCCGAGGATCTCGCGGGCTGTCCGCTGGACCAGCCCCTCGATCACCGCCATCACGTCATCGGCTTCCACAAACGACATCTCGACGTCGAGCTGCGTGAATTCCGGCTGCCGGTCGGCCCGCAGGTCTTCGTCACGGAAGCACTTCGCGACCTGCACGTAGCGGTCGAAGCCGGCCATCATCAGCAGCTGCTTGTAGAGCTGCGGCGATTGGGGGAGTGCGAAGAAGGAGCCGTGTTCCAGCCGGCTGGGCACGAGATAGTCGCGTGCCCCTTCAGGCGTGCTCTTGCCGAGCATCGGGGTCTCCACGTCGACGAATCCAAGCTCATCGAAATGATCCCGCATGATCTTCACGATCCGGCTGCGGAGCAGCATGTTCTCCTGCATCGCCGGCCGCCGGAGGTCGAGCCAGCGGTGCGCGAGCCGAATTTCTTCGCCGGGGAGTTCGGCGGCCCCGGGCTGAAAGACCGGCGTCTCAGCCTCGTTGAGGACCTCGATCCGGTCGGCCACCACCTCCACCGCCCCGGTGGCCAGCTTGGGGTTGGTCGTCCCTTCCGGACGGGCGCCGACTCGGCCCGTCACCCGCAGCACCCACTCCGAGCGGGCCGCCCGGGCGGCGGCCAGCGTGGCCGCGTCGCTGTCGGGCCCGGCGACCACCTGGGTGCGGCCCCAGCGATCCCGGAGGTCGATGAAGATCACCCCCTTGTGGTCCCGAACGCGATCAACCCAGCCGCAGAGGGAAACCTCGCTGCCGACATGGTCGGGTCGCAGTTCGCCGCAGGTATGGCTTCTCAGCACGGGCCGTCCTTCCGAAAGGGCAAATGGGCAGTGGGCGAGTGGTCGTCAGCTTTCCGATTCGCTGTCGGATGTCCACCAGGCCGTCACCAGCATGGCCAGCACGAGCACGATCGCAAGCCCAGCAAGCGGTACGGCGCCGGCCATCGCCAGCCACCAGGCGGTGCCCTCGAGCGACTCCCAGCCGAACAGGGCAGTCAGCGCGAGGGCCACGAACAGCACCGTGATCGCGAGCGTCGCCCAGGCAAGCGCCTTGATCATGCCTTACCTCACAGCCCGCTGGCCCGGGACTGTCGCGGTGAACTCGAGTTCCAACTGCTGACGGGAGTCGCCCCCCGCCAGTTCCCGGAACATGAGGCTCGGCTGGATGTCGCGATTGTGCTGGTATTTGTCGCTGGCGTACTCGGTGATCTCGCCCACGATCTCGTGAAAGAAGATCTGGCAGATCGGCACGCCGGGGTACACCTTGACCGGCTGGACGGCAAACATCTCGAGCGTCCAGTAGCCGGCAAACCCGACATCACCAAAGCCGGCGGTCACATGGACGAACAGGCCCAGCCGGCCAACCGAACTGCGTCCCTCGATCATCGGCACGAGATTGTGGGTTTCAGTGCGTTCGACCGTGCGACCGAGATAAAGCTGATTGGGAGCGAGCACCAGGCCATCCTCAGGGATGGCGATTCGTTCGACCCGGTTGCTCTTCCGCATATCGAGCACGACCTCCTCGTAGACGAGCAGTTCGTCGTGGAGCGAGAGGTTGTAGCTGTTGGGGTTGAGACGAGCCTCATCGAAGGGGTCGATGTGGATGTCGCTCCCGAGGCGATGGCGAATCTCGTGGCCGGAGAGGATCATGACGGCTCCCGTGCGGTGGCGGCGGACGAAGGGGCCAAAACGAAAGCGGATTGTAAGCGGCGATGCCGAAATGCGACAGTCACCGGTTGCCGGCGGCAGCCGGAACGCCTCTGCGGAGTGGCTTGGTTCACATCGATCGCACCGGCGGCAGGCGAGGCAGCCGGGGCGGATTGTCGGCTCCGCGGACCGCGGCCCCGACTCGAGGCTGCCGCTGATGGCCCTGACTGCTACGATTGAGGGGTGCGGTGTCGGAATTGTCGGCCATCCCGCTGGATGCCGGCCCGGGCCGCGGCAGGAGGCAGCATGAGCAGCGACGAAACCGAGGGCGGCTACGAGCCCCTCTATCTTCAGGGAATCGCCCACTTCAATGCCTGCGACTACTATGAGAGCCACGAGGTCTGGGAGGAGCTGTGGACCGACTACCGGGGGCCGTCCCGCACCTTCTATCAGGCCCTGATTCAGGCAGCAGTGGCCCTCTACCACTTTGGCAACGGCAACATCCGTGGGGCCCGCAAGCTCCACAAGAGTGTCCACGGCTACCTCGAGCCCTTCGCCCCCCGGCATCTTGGCCTCGACGTGACCAGCTTTCTCCGGGATTTCGACGCCTGTCTGGCGGATGTGGCAGCCAGCACGGAGGACTATCCCGAGATTGAACTCGACCCGGAGCTGTTGCCGGAGATCCACCTCGATCCTCCTCCGGCGACGGCCTCCGAGGCATCCTGACACACGGCTGTTTTGGGAGTTTCTGACTGCATGTCCGACGAGCCGCTGGCCTTTTCGCCCGATCAGTTTTCCGGCCAGGCGCGGATGTTTCCGCTGCCGAACCTGGTGATGTTTCCCCACGTCATGCAGGCGCTCCACATCTTCGAGCCGCGTTACCGAGCCCTCTTCGAGGAGGCGATTGAAGATGACCGGCTGATCGCCCTGGGTTCGCTGGCTCCCGGCTGGGAGGGCGATTACGAGGGACGGCCGCCGCTGCGGCCGACGGCCTGCCTCTGCCGGATCGCGACGCATCAGAAGACCGACGAAGGCACGTACAACGTGCTGGTGTTGGGGGTCCGCCGGCTGAAGCTCCTGCGGGAGCTCCCGCCCAAGAAGCTCTTCCGGGTGGTCGAATCCGAGATCATCGACGACTTCGAGCCCGCCGACGCCGATGCCGGGGTGGCCGCAGCTCTTCAGCAACGGCTCCTCACGGCCTTCAAGCAGGCGATGCCGCGAATCCCCAACGCCTACGAGCAGCTCGACCAGCTGCTGGGCAGCCAGATCACGCTCGGCATGCTGGCCGATATCGTCGCCTACACGATCGAGCTCGATCTCGAGACGAAGATTCAGCTGCTCGCGGAGTGCAACGTCTTCCGGCGGACGGAGCTCCTGCTTGAGGCGATCGAGGCCCGGGCGACGTCGGGCCCCGGCCGGACTTTCCCGCCCGATTTCAGCGCGAACTAGCGATCGGCGTTGGCAGGCACGGACGGGCCGAACCGCTCCCTCGGCATTCACGGGCCGGTTTCGGAGAAACCGTGCCTCCCGAGATCGGCCGTCGATTACACTCCTGCCATGAGCACGAGTAAGTCGCCGTCGCGTTGCGTTGATCAGCCCCGCATCGAGCGGGCTGTTCGTGAGATCCTCGCGGCCGTCGGCGAGGATCCCGACCGTGAGGGCCTCGTCGAGACGCCGGCCCGGGTGGCCCGGATGTATGCCGAACTCTTCAGCGGGCTCGGCCAGGATCCCCGCGGCCACCTGGGAACCGTTTTCCAGGAGAAATACGACGAAATCGTGCTGGTCCGCGACATCGCCTTCAACAGCGTCTGCGAGCATCACCTGCTGCCCTTCATGGGTCGGGCCCACGTCGGCTATCTGCCGGCTGGACGCGTCCTCGGCCTCAGCAAACTGGCCCGCATCGTCGAGACGATCTCCCACCGGCCGCAGGTGCAGGAGCGGATGACGGAGGAGATCGCCACGCTTCTGGAGGAGAACCTGGGGGCGAAGGGAGTGGCTGTGGTGGTGGAGGCCACCCACACCTGCATGACGATCCGCGGGGTCCGCAAGCCCGGCAGCCTCTGCGTGACCTCGGCGATGAAGGGTGTCTTCCGGTCGAACGTCTCGAGCCGGGCCGAAGTGATGTCGCTGATCTACGGCCACCATGCCGGCGGCTGAGCGATGAGAAGCGAAGTTCTTTCGGGCGAGCGTTTGGCACGGCAGGCAGGACGTTCCCCGGCCGCCGCGGAGCATCCCAACGAGCCTGGACGACCTGCATGAATCTCCTCCTCGAGTTTCTCTGCCGATTCGGCTGGGGCATGGCGGTCGGCCTGGTGATCACGCCCGCGGCGATCGTGCCGGCCGGCTTCTTTCGCGTGAACCTGCTGGTCGTGCTCGGGCTGGCGACGGCGGCGGCGCTGGTAGGCGGCACCATCGCTGCCGAGGGCCAGATCTGGCCGGTCGCCACGGCCGCCGCGGTCACCGCCTGGCTGGGAAGCGTCGCCTGGCGGGGGGGGGGGGGGGGAGCCGGCCGGTGGCTCTGCGGGCTGACGGCGGCCTTTCTCGGCTGGGCGACCGTGGTGTCGGCCAGGGTCGACTGGCAGACCGCGGCGGGAGCGGTTGTCTCGGGGCTGGTCACGGGCCTCACCGTGCATGCGATGCTGCTGGGCCACTGGTACCTGAATGCTCCCGGCATGCGGGTCGATGCCCTGCGGCGGATGATCGACGCGGCTCTGGCGGCCTGGGGCCTCCAACTGGCCCTCTCCCTGGCGGCCTGGGCCACGGCCGGCGGGCCTGTCGCCAGCGGCACCACGGAGACCGCGCTGTTGGCCCTCCGCTGGCTGGCCGGCCTCGTCGGGCTGCCGATTCTCCTCCTGATGGCCCGCCAGACCCTGGCGATCCCCAATACCCAGAGTGCGACGGGTATTCTATATGTGGCTTGCCTCGCGGCGATTCTGGGCGAACTGACCGCCCAGTTGCTGCTGGCCACCGCCTGAACTGACCCAGCCCACTGCAGACCCATGCAGATCACCTACGCCTGCCCAGCCTGCGACGCCACCGTAACCCAGGCCGATGTCGAGTCGGCCCGGGTGCTCACCTGCCCGCACTGCAGCGGCACCATCAAACTGCCGGCCGATGCGATCACCTGGTCCAATGCCGCCGGCGGAGCGGCCGAGCCTGGGAGCGGTGTTCCAGTCCTCCGCCGCTGCCTCGTCTGCCCGAGCAGCGATCTGTTTGCCCGCAAGGATTTCCCGCAGCGGCTCGGTGTCGGGATCGTCGTGATCGGTTTCGCGGCGAGCTGCGTGACCTGGGCCTATCAGATGCTCGTGCCGACCTTCGCGATCCTGTTCGGGACGGCGGCGGTCGATGTCGTGCTCTATCTCTTCATGCCAGAGTGTCTCACCTGCTACCGCTGCGGCAGCCGCTATCGGGCCGCCGGCGGACCGCACGGCGGCTTCGACCTCGAGACGCACGAGCGTCACCGCCAGCAGAAAATCCGGCTCGCCGAGGCCGCCATCGGCGGAGGCGGCCCAAAGGCCACGCCCGCCTCCTGATTCGCTGGCCGCCCGCCGGCCGCCCCCCCACGGAAGCCGAGGAGCATGGATCCCGAGCAGGCGCGGATCGAGGAAGACCTGCGAGGCATTGTCGCCGGGGAAGTGCTCTGCGATGACGTCGGCCGCGGTCTCTACGCCACCGACGGCAGCCTCTTCGAGCAGTGGCCGCTGGCGGTGGTGCGGCCGAGGTCAACCGATGATGTCGCCGCCACCGTGGGGTGGGCGACGGCCCGCGGGATCAGCGTGCATGCCCGGGGGGCCGGCACCAGTCTCTGCGGCGGCGGGCTCGGCAGGGGAATCGTCATCGACTGCTCCCGCTTCATGCGGCGGGTGGTCGGCGTTGACGGGGACCGGGTTCGGGTGCAACCCGGCATCGTCGCCGGCCGACTGGATGCGATGCTCGGCCGGCGGCGGCGGATGCTCGGTCCGGATCCGGCCAATGCGGTGGTCACCACGATCGGTGGGATGATCGGGCGGGATGCCTCGGGCAGCCGCTTCCTGCGGCATGGTTCGATCCGCGGTCGGATCGAGTCGGCGGAGGTCGTCCTCGCCGATGGCTCGGTGATCGAGGTGGAGCCGACCGAGCCGGTTGCCCGGCCTGCGGCCGTCGCCGGCAGCGGCATTTCCGCCGCCAGCCCCGACCGGCTCGGTGAACTTGCTGCGGGCGTTGCCGCCATCCTCGACCGCAGCCGCGACGTAATCGCCCGCCACCAGCCCGCAGGTCGGGCGACCCATGGCGGCTACCGCCTCCATGACCTCCTGGCCGATGGCCGGGTCGACCTGCCGCGGCTCTTCTGTGGGGCCGAAGGCACACTCGGCATCATTACGGCAGCCACCCTCGCCACCGTGGCCCAGGATCCGGCGTCCGCCGTTGGCCTGCTGCTTTTTGATTCCCTCGAGGCTGCCGCCGAAGCCGCCCTGCGCATCCTGCCGCTGGGGCCAAGTGCCTGCGATCTCTTCGATCGCCGGCACTTGGCCCTGGCCCGCGAGGCGCGGCCGTCCTTTGACCTGCTGATTCCGCCGGTCGCCGAGGCGGGTCTGCTGATCGAGTTTGCGGCCGCCGAACCAGCCGACTGCAACGCCCGTCTCGAGCAGGCGCTCGCCCTGATGCGGCGGGGCCGCCGTGGATGCATCGACGTGCGCCGAGCCGACGACGCCCATGATGCAGCATTCTTCTGGGAACTCTCCCGCAATGTCGTCTCGACGATCCACGGCGTGCGGGCCGAGATGCGGCCGGTACCCTTCCTGGAAGACATCGTGGTGCCGCCGCCGGCCCTGCCCGACTTTCTGGGTCGCCTGCAAATGGTGCTCCGGCAGGAGGATGCGACCGCGATGATCTTCAGCCATGCCGGCCATGGCGAGTTGCACGTACGTCCGCACGCCAATCCGCGGACGGTCGGCGAGCGGGCCCGCCTCGAGAACCTTGCCGATGCGGTCTATGAGCACGTCGCCGCGGTCGGGGGCTCGATCGGGGCCGAACTCGGCCTCGGCTGGTCGCGAACATCCGCGTTCGCCCGCCTCTTCCCCGACCTGGTGGCGGTGTTTGCCGAGGTCAAGGGTCTCTTCGATCCCGCCGGGCTTCTCAACCCCGGCCGGGTCGTGCCGGGAGAGGATCCGCTCCCCCTGTTCCGGCGGCCGCTCTCTGGCCGTGAGGGAGCCGAGGGGCAGGGAGTGGTCGACGGGGGCGAACCGCTGGCCGAGCGGGAGCCGGAGATCGTGCCGCTGACGACCTGGAGCCGGGAGCGGCTGGTCGTCGAGACCGACGCCTGCAACGGCTGCGGCGGCTGCCGGAGCCTCGCCCCGACGACCCGGATGTGCCCTCGTTACCGGGAAAGCCTGGCCGAGGAGGCGACCCCGCGGGCCAAGGCCGATGTGATGGCCGCCCTCCTTTCCGGTGAACTCGACCCCAAGGCCGCCTCCGGAGATGCCGTGCGGGCCGTGGCCGATACCTGTTTCAACTGCCATCGCTGCCGGAGCGACTGTGCCGCCGGGGTGGACATTCCCGCCCTCGTGATGGAACTCAAGGCGGCCCACTACGCTGCCAATGCCACCCGGCTGGCACCCTGGCTGATTTCCCGAATCGACTCCGTTGCCGCGCTGGCCGGGCGGGTGAGCCCGCTGGCCAACTGGGCCCTCGCCAATCCCCAGGCCCGCTGGGTGATCGAGAAGGTGACGGGGATCGCCCGGGGCCGGAAGCTGCCGCCGGTCAGCGGGACGGCCTTCCTTCGCTGGGCGGCCCGCCGCGGGTTGACGCGGCCCTCGCGGCGGAGCGGCCCCCGGGTGCTCTACTTCCTCGACACCTACGCCCGGCGTCACGACCCGCTGCTGGGGCAAGCCTTCGTCTCGGTGCTCGAGCGAAACGGTATCGGCGTCTTCATCGATCCCAGGCAGCAGGCCTCCGGGATGCCGTTGGTCTCCGAGGGGGATCTCGACGGGTCACGTCGCCTCGCCCGGGCTAATCTCCGCGTCCTCTCCGAGGCGGTTCGGCTCGGCTACCGGATCGTGTGCACCGAGCCGGCGGCGGTCACCTGCATCACGCACCACTATCCGCTCCTCCTCGACGACGAGGAGGCGACCCGGGTGGCCGCGGCGACCTGCGATGCGACCACCTATCTCTGGGAACTCCACCGCGAGGGCCGGCTACGGCTCGATTTCCGCCCCGTGCCGGCCCGCATCCTCTACCACGGCGGCTGCCATGAACGGATCGACCCTGGCATGATGCCGGCGGAGCATCTGCTCCGGCTCGTGCCGGGGCTCTCCCTCGACACGACCGACCACGGCTGCTCAGGCATGGCCGGCACCTTCGGCCTCTCCCGGGATCACTACCGGGCCAGCCTGCGGATGGGCCTGGGCCTCGTCAACGGGATGCGATCGGCCGGGATCGAGGCGGGCGCGACCGCCTGTTCGGCCTGCCGGCTGCAGATGGAACAGGGCACCACAAAGCCCGCCATCCACCCTGTCAAAATCCTCGCCAGGGCCTACGGTCTCCTGGACGGGCCGCCGCCGCACGGCCTCGACAATCTGTTCTCGGCCGTCAGCGGCCGGTTGACCACCAGCTGACCCGGTATCCAGCGGTCCGTCTCGCCCTCGCTCGTCTCCGAACATGTCATACCCACCTCCTGATCACCATCGGCTGCGGGTGACGCTGTTCGCCGGAATGGCGGAGGCGGCCGGGTGTCGGTGCGTCGAGCTTGTGTGGGATAAGGGAACGGTCCGGGAACTCCGCAGCCGCTTGGCATCCGCCTGCCCCGCGATCGAGCCGCTGCTGGCTCGCAGCGCTGTTGCCATCGGCGATCGCTACGCCGCTGAATCCGACACGGTTCCGCATGACGCGGAGATCGCCATCATACCGCCAGTCAGCGGAGGCTAGCGCTGTGGTAGCGACGCTCGAGGCCGACCCCCGGATCAGGCAGGCGGCGGTGACCGCCGCGCCACTGGATCCGGCGGCGCTGCTCGAGGCCGTGGCCGATCCCGCGGCCGGCGGCAACGTGGTCTTTGTGGGCAGCGTCCGGGGCACGACCGCGGGCCTGGTGACGACCCGGCTCGAATACGAGGCCCATCAGCCGTTGGCGGTCGCTGTCCTGAGACAGCTCGCCGGTGAGGCAGCCGATCGGTTCGGGCTGGTGGCCGTTGCGGTGGCCCACCGGCTTGGCGTCGTCGAGCCTGGGGAGGCCGGCGTGGTGGTGGCCGCCAGCGGGGCCCACCGCCGAGAAGCCTTCGCCGCTGCCGAGTGGCTGATGGACCAGATCAAGCGCACGGTGCCGATCTGGAAGTGCGAGCACCGGCCCGATGGCCAGCGGGAATGGGTGCATGGCGAGGTCGTGCCGGGGGGCGGAGCATGATGGAACGCCCGCCGCCCGCCGCCGGCCGCCAGGCGGGGCAGGAGCCTCCGGCCGCCCTCGCGGTTCCAGCCGGTCTCACCGACCATTTCGGCCGTCGGCACACCGACCTGCGGGTCAGCGTCACCGACCGCTGCAATCTCCGTTGCACCTACTGCATGCCGGCCGAGACGGTGTTTCGGGATCGGGAGGAACTGCTCAGCTTCGAGGAAATCACCCGTGTGGTTACCGTGGCGGCAGCCGAGGGCATTCGCACGGTTCGGCTGACAGGCGGTGAGCCGCTGATGCGGCGACACCTCGACCGGCTCGTCCGCCTGCTCGTCGCGGTGCCGGGGATCGAGGAGGTGGCGGCCACCACCAACGGCCTGCTCTTGGCGGAGCAGGCCGAACTGCTGGCAGAGGCGGGTCTCGCACGGCTCAACGTCAGC
The DNA here is from genome assembly GCA_027592945.1 of Planctomycetota bacterium. Classification (GTDB taxonomy): domain Bacteria; phylum Planctomycetota; class Planctomycetia; order Pirellulales; family UBA1268; genus QWPN01. Next base: position 2,526 of record JAQCJP010000089.1, on the reverse strand, counting down.
CTGGACGCCGTCCGCGAGGAGGCCTTTGAGCGGCTGGCTCGCCGACCGGGGCTCGACCGGGTCCTGGCCGGCCTGGCTGCCGCCCGTGAGGCAGGGTTCAAGCAGATTCGGATCAATGCGGTTTCCATGCGCGGCCTCTCGGAACGGGAAATCGTGCCGCTGGCGGAGTTCTGCCGTCGGGAGCGGTTTCAGCTGCGGTTCATCGAGTTCATGCCTCTCGACGCCGAGGGCTCCTGGGACAAAGAGCAGGTGTTGTCGGGCGCTGCGGTGCGGGCCCTGCTCCAGCGGGAGATCGGCCCCCTCGAGCCCGTGCCGTCGGTCGATCCGGGGCAGCCGGCTGTCGACTGGAGGTGGCGGGATGGCGGCGGCCGGGTGGGATTCATCGACCCGGTCAGTAATCCGTTCTGTGACCGCTGCGACCGGCTCCGGCTGACGGCCGACGGGCAGTTTCGCAACTGCCTCTTTTCAACGACCGAATGGGATGTCCGGCGGTTCCTGCGGGAGGGCCACAGTGACGCGGCGATCGCCCGCACGCTGCACGAGTGCGTCGCCGCCAAGCGGGCTGCCCACGGCATCGGCTCAGCCGGCTTCGAGCGGCCTGCCCGGGCGATGTATGAGATCGGGGGCTAGCATGGGGTTTACCGTACCGAGCTTAGAAATCTCATCCGCCGGCCTGCCGACCCGCCGCTACCTCGATCACGCGGCCACAAGCTGGCCGAAGCCGCCCGAGGTCGTGGCCGCCTGGCAGCGGGCGGCCGTCGAGATCGGGGCGACGGCCGGTCGCGGGCTCTATGCCGCGTCGCTCGAGGCGACCGCGATCCGTGAGCGGGCCCGGAAGGCGGCGGCCCGCCTGCTGGGCGACGTGGATCCGGAGCGGGTCGCCCTGCCGGCCGGCTGCACCTTCGCGCTCAATGCGGCGATCCACGGGCTCGCGCGGCCCGGCGACCATGTGATCGCCACCGCCGCCGATCACAATGCCACGCTCCGGCCACTTCAGTGGCTGGCAACTCGGGGCCTGATCGAGCTTTCGCTCGTGCCCTGCGATGCGACGGGCCGGGTCGATCCGGCTGCGATCGCCGCTGCCTGGCGACCGGCGACACGCTTGGCGGTGATCTCGCACGTGTCGAACGTGACAGGTGTGCCGCAGGACGTGGCGGCGATTGCCGATGTCGTGCATGCCTGCGACGGCCTGCTCGTTCTCGACGCGGCCCAGTCGTTCGGCGTCGTGCCCTGCGACGTCCCGGGCTGGGGTGCCGACGTGGTCGCCGCTCCGGCTCATAAGTGGCTCCACGGCATGGCCGGCGTGGCGGTGCTCTGGGCGCGGTCCGGCGTTGAGCCGGAGTCGCTCATCCAGGGGGGCACCGGCATGGCGAGCGACTCGCTCGAGATGCCCGAGGGCTTTTCGGCTCGCATGGAAGCCGGCTCTCCTGATGTGCCGGCGCTGGCTGCCTTCGAGGCGGCAGCGGCGTGGCTCACCTCCCGCGGCCTCGTCGCCACGGCAGCAGCCTCGTGCAGTCTGGCGGATGCGTTGGCCGTTCGCCTTGGCGAGGTCCGGGGCGTGCGGGTGATCGGCGGGCCGCGGGTGGCGGGAATTGTGAGCTTCGTGGTTGAGGGATATGATCCGGCGGAGGTCGCCGTGATCCTGGAACAGGCCGCAGGCGCACAGGTGCGGTCGGGCTTTCATTGTGCGGCTCGCATCCATGAGTCGTTGGGCACGCAGGCGGGCGGCACGGTCCGGGCTGCCTTCGGCCCGGACAACGAGATGGCGGATGTCGAGGCCGTGGTCGCCACGGTGGCGACCCTGCAGATGGGCTAGCGAGGAGCGCGAGAGAACATGGCCGGAATCCCCCGAAACGCCTGGTATGCCAGCGGACTACGTTTTCAATGCACCCAGTGCGGCGACTGCTGCACGGGGGATGAAGGCTATGTTTGGGTCAACCAGGCCGAGATCGATGCGATGGCCGGCCGCCTTGGGATGACCCCCGAGGCCTTCGAGGCCAAGCATGTCTACCGGGTGGGGATCCGCCGCTCGCTGAAGGAGCGGAAGGGGGGCGATTGCGTCCTCCTCGACCCGCAGACGCGAAAGTGCACCGCCTACGAGGAGCGGCCCCGGCAGTGCCGCACGTGGCCGTTCTGGGATTCGAACCTCCGCTCCCCGGAGGCCTGGGCCGAGGCGGCCGAACACTGCCCCGGCTGCAACATCGGCGACCTCGTGCCGCTGGAGACGATCGTGGAACAGGCGGCGAAGATTCGCGTCTGAAGCAAACCTGCTCGAACCCGAGTTCCGCGCGGGTGGACGCAAGAGAAGCCCTCCGGCGCGAGGCGGGGGGACGGCGGGCCGTTAGGCGGGGTTCACCTCACATGCGGCTCGGGGCGAGCCCGTGCCGTCTCGCGGACGCTTGCTTCGGCCATCCATGGCCTCCGCTGCACTCGGAGAACTCCTCGCTTCGCCATCCTGGCTGCGCTCGGATTTCTACGCCGCTCGACTGGCACGGGCTCACCCCTCGCGAACCCGTATTCCGCGCG
>JAQCJP010000088.1 GCA_027592945.1 Planctomycetota bacterium | reverse complement strand
ACGCCGGCTCGATTGGCACGGGCCCACCCCTCGCGAACCCGTATTCCGTTCGTACGGGCGTTGACGCGTAGAAGCCCCCCGGCGCGAGCCGGGGGGACGGCGGGCCGTTGGGTGAGGCGGCTCGTCGGTCCTACCGCCTTGCGAGCCGGCAGAACAGCCGCTCGACTGCCAGCCGGCTGCGGAGGCCGCGGGACGCATCACCCTTGAGTGCCAGATCGAGGTCGCGGAGCCAGATCGGCAGCCGGCGGGCTCGGGCTGCTCCCAGTTGGCCGAGTGCCTCCTGGGCCTGTTGCATCGCTTTCGGCCAGGTGGCCACGCCGGCGTCGCGAAGGGCCTGCTCGACGCTCGCGGGTCGGCCTCGACCGGCGGGCAGGGCGAGGAGCCGCGCGGCCGTCGAGAGCTTGCGGAGTACGGCGCTCGCCTGGGCCGTGATCGCGATCGGACTCTCGCCCGCTTCGAGCAGCGAGGCAAGTTCAGCCAGGGCCGCGGCGGTGTCGCCCGAGGCGGCCGCGTCGATCATCCCCCACGCCGATCGTTCGCCAGGAGTGCCGGCGAACTCGTCGATCGCGTCCGGTGAGATCGTCTTGCTGCGGCTCGCCGGCGGCGTGGCAGCAGCCAGCCTGGCCAAAGCCTGGTCGGCCAGCCCGAGGTTGCCGGCCACTCGCTCGAGGAGTTGCTGGGCGGTCGGTCTGGCAAGTTTGATGCCGTGGCTCGTCTCGGCCCAACTGCGGATCCAGGCGGCCAGGTCTTTGCGAGGCGGGATTCCCGTGTCGATCACCAGCCCATGGTTGGCGGCCACCTTGGCCAGCCGGGTGGTCGCAGGGAAGGTCTTCACGTCAAGGATCACAAGGCCGCGGCCGCCCCGCGGGGCCGCGGCGATCTCTTCAAGAAGGCTACGGTTTGCCGAGACGAACGTGTCGGCCGTGCGGACAACCGCCGCTCGCGTCGCCGAGGCAAAGAGCGGGACGGTGGCCGCTTCGTCGAAGACATCGCGGGCATCGAGCGGCTCGTCCCCGGCAAATTCCCGCCAGGCCCAGGAGCGATCCTCCTCGTCGGGCACGAGCCGGTCGCGGAGCAGGGCGAGGGTCTGCCGGGCGAGAAACGTTTCGCCGCCAGCGAGCACGATGATCGACGGCGAGCCGAGCGCAAACTCGGCGGGTGCCAGCAGGATGTCGAGAGCGTGCGTGCCGCCAGCCACGGAATGAAGACTCCCGGTGATTCCGGCAGTCTACCGCAGACAAGGTGTTACGGTGTCGGCACGATTCGCAGCCCGCCAAGCCGGCCGCCGAAGCGGGTGGGTGCTACGGAGACCGCCTCGTCGCCAACGGCGATTCCCTTGTTGCCGGCCGCATCGATGGCCTCGACCCGAAGGTGGACCCGGGCAGGAACGGTTCGGCCCGGTTCCCAGCGGTGGAAACCTTCATTGGCCGCCCCCGAGACGATCGTGGCCCAGGGGCCCTCGGCGTTGGGCGAGTAGAGCAGCCGTACCGAGTTACTCGGTAGCAGCGGGTCACGGGCGGCATAGCGGATCACGAGGGCATCGGCTGGTCCGGATTCGTCGCGATCGACGGAGATGAGTTCCACGTCCGGCGGGCGGTCGTCCACGCCGACCCAGGCATCGGGCTCCGCACCGCTTCGCGGTCCACCCTCGGCATCGGGCACCGCGGCCACCAACTCGAGCCGTACGCCATAGAAACCGGGCTCGGCGAGTTCCACGTCGATCGGGCTGCGGCCGTCGGCATCGACGGCGGTCTTCTGCCAGGTCACGCCGCCGTCGCGGGTCGTCCAGAGTTCGGCTCGGAGAGGGCCGGCGGCCCGCCGCACTGCCGGAATCTCGTAGTCCCAGGCAAATCGTCGAGAGCGGGCGAGGTGGAGCGGACGGCCTCGATACTCGAGCGTCTGGCCCTCGGCGACCGGGCCAGTGATGCCGGCTGCGGCCAACGGATCAACCGCGGTCGAGGCGGCGCGGACAGGCTGCCGGGCATGTGAGCGGGGCAGGAGCGCAGCGGCTCCGGATCGGTGGGCGACGGCAGTCGGCAGACTGAGGCCTTCGCCGCCTTCCGACGCGTTGTCAGCGACCGCTGGCGTCGGTGATTCAGGCTGCCCTTCCGACCAGGTGGCCCTTTCAGCAGGCCATCCGGCTGCAGCATTGCTGCGTGACCCGCGGTTGCCACCCGCCGATGGTCGGGTCAACACGCTGCCGGTGCCGGCGAGCGAGGCCGCTTCGAGGCCCGCGCCCGCCCCCTGCGGGCTGCCCCCGATGGCGAGACCTCGCTCGCCACCGTCGTCCTTGGTGGGAAGGGAGGGCAGGCCGAGTTCCTCGGCGAGCGTTGCCTGGTCAACGCGGGGGTCGCTCGGTTCGAGTGCGTATTGTTTGACAGTCCGATTTCCCGACTCGTCGGTGATCGTGATTCGGGCGGTGAGTTGATCGACCTTCTCGCCAGCCCACCAGATCGTCTCACCGACGAGATGGGCCGGTGCCTCACGGGCCAAGACCGCATCGGCTGCGACGTTCTTCCAACCCCGATCCTCGGGGCCGCGATACTCGACCAGCAGGGAATCGAGCCGCAAGGAGTCATCGGCCGCCGCGTACCGGCAGACGATCTCGCCATCGGGACCTTTCCAGAGACGGGCGGCCAGCCGGGGGCCAGCGGCATCGACAAGGATTCGGATATCAGGGCCTTCGCCACCTCGGGACCGACCCTTCCGGTCGATCGCCCGGAGCCGAAACCAATACTCGCCGTCGACCTCGGCGGTGTAGGTGAAGGAGCCAGCCTGCGGTGCCGTTTCCCCGGCGGTCGACCAGGTCATGCCGAGATCTTGGGAGACGTTGAGGATCACTCGTTGCGGGGCGGCATCGGCGTCGGGATCGGTGCTCTCGGGGAGCCGGAAAGGAATCGCGAAGGTGCGGTGGTTGGTTCGCACGAGCGGTGGCAGGCCGGCCGCGGCCGGAAGCGTGGCGGCCCTGGCGTCCATCAGGCCCAGGCCTGGCGACAGGCAGGCCAACGCGGTGACCATCAGGGCGAGCAACCGGGCAGGCAAGCCAGCAGCCAGACGGGCTGTTCGATCTGCCGAGAGCAGATCGTGCCGATCGTATGTGAGAGACACACCCATATCTGGCATATCGGCATCGAACGACCCGGCAAGACAGTCATTTTCCGTACAACCGGAATATTCGGGCTGATCGGCAGTTTCCACGGCTCTTGCCGGGGTGCGCTCGGGAGGTGGTGGCGAGGAGGGTGCCGTGTCAGGCGAGGTCGTCCGACTCCCGTGATGCCGGCCGACTGCGTTCGCCGGGAGCCGCGGAACCGGTCGGGAGTCCTGAAGCCAGGGGTGATGCGGCACCGCAAGGCCTGCACAAAGCCCGTAAAACTGGGCAATTCAGGACGGTTTTCTGCTGGACCTGGGGCGGGGCCTCCTGCCATACTTCAAGGCATCCGGGCCCCGGCCATTCATGCCCTCGAGGAGATGCGACCAGACCGTGCCGGATCTCTCCTCGCTGCCGTTGGCCGGGAACCTTGCCCTCCTGGTTGTTGCCTTGGGAGGTGGAATTTTCCTCATTCTCGCCATTCGTAAGCGTTTCGGCCCCGGCTCTGGCTCCACAACCGGGGCAGGTCGTGGCGATTGGGAAAGAACGCTTGCCAGCTACAAAAATCTCCGGGACGAGGGTGTCCTTAGCGAGGAAGAATTCCGAAAAATAAGAACACTCGTCGAACCGCAGGTGCGGAACGGCATGCCCGAACTCCGCCTGCGGCACCGGCCGCCGACGGATCCCACAGGGCCAGCGAAAACCAGGGAATGAACTGATGCCATCCGGAAAAGACTCGGGGGGTCTGGGACGCCGCGGTACTGGCGGGACGACCAAGAAGAACGCCTTCTGCTCGTTTTGTCGGAAGAGTTACCGCGATGTCGGGCCGCTCGTCGAGGGTCCGGGTGATGTGTACATCTGCGGCGAGTGCATTGAGCTCTGCCAGTCGATTCTCGAGCAGGAGAAGCGGCGGCGAGGCACCAGCAAGGAACTCTTCACGGCGATTCCCTCGCCGCGGGAGATCGTCAGCCACCTCGATCAGTACGTGATCGGGCAGCATCACGCCAAGCGGGTCTTGGCGGTGGCCGTGCACAGTCACTACAAGCGGCTCAACCTCGGTCGGGACGGCAGCGACGTCGAGGTCGACAAGTCGAACATCCTCCTGATGGGGCCGACCGGCTGCGGCAAGACGCTCCTGGCCCGCACGCTGGCCCGGATTCTCGACGTTCCCTTCGCCATTGGCGACGCCACCACGCTGACCGAGGCCGGCTACGTCGGCGAAGATGTGGAAAATCTGCTCCTCAAGCTGCTCAACGCCGCCGACTACGACATCGAGGCGGCCCAGCGGGGCGTGCTCTACATCGACGAGATCGACAAGATCGGCAAGACCAGCCAAAACGTCTCGATCACGAGGGACGTCTCGGGCGAGGGGGTGCAGCAGGCGCTCCTCAAGATGCTCGAGGGAACGGTCGCAAACGTGCCGCCCCAGGGCGGTCGCAAGCACCCCGAGCAGCAGTACATTCAGCTCGACACGTCCAACATCCTCTTCATCTGCGGCGGGACGTTCGTCGGGATCGACAAGATCATCGCCCGCCGGCTCGGCAAGCGGGCGATCGGCTTCGGCCAGCCGACCGGGCATCGAGGCGAGGCGGAACTCGCGGAGTTGCTTCCCCAGGTCGATTCCGACGACATCCTCGAGTTCGGCCTGATTCCGGAACTCGTCGGCCGGCTGCCGGTGCTCTCGTCGCTGCAGCCGCTGGACGACGTCGCCCTGGTCAAGGTGCTCACCGAGCCGAAGAACGCCCTGGTCAAGCAGTATCAGAAACTCTTTGAACTCGAGAACTGCAAGCTCGAGTTTACCGACGACGGCCTCCTGGCGATCGCCCGCCGGGCGATGAAGAAGGAGACCGGAGCCCGCGGCCTGCGGAGCATCATGGAAGACGTGATGCTCGACATCATGTTCGACCTGCCCGACCACCAGGGCTCGACCTACGTGATCAACGAGCGAAACGTGGCGGGCAGCGAACCGGTGATCCCGATCCGCGAAGCCCGCACGAAGAGCGCCTAGCGGCTCCCGATTTTGATCGGCTGACACGATTCAGCGGTCGTCCCCAGTGCTTTTCGGGCGTTGAAGGGGAATCGCTGCCCATCCCGGCCAGCAGGCCACTCCTTGCAGGGGGGTCAATGTGAGGGGTACCATGCCGTGAACGGCGGGCGGCTGGTGACTGCCCGCTTTCCTCGACGAGGAGGTAGCGGTCATGGTGCGTTCCGGGATGCGTCGGTCGGTCGTGGGGCTTGTGATGCTTGCCGTGGCCGCTGGGTGGCTGCCACAGGTCGCCTGGGGGCGTGACGACGGCCACATCGAGGGCAGTCTGGTCGATCTGCTTGACCAGGCCGACCCGTTCATGGCTCCGATGTCGACGCAGCCGTCAGAGAATGCTGGTGCACGTCCGGCGGTGGAGCAGATGCCGGCCAAGCCGGACCCGAATCTGCTCAATGAGCTTCGCCGGGTGATTGACGAGCGGCATGCCCTGGTCGACCGCGAGAATTTCTTCACGCTCCTCAGCGACACCATTGCCGCCCAGCAGGCCTTTGCGGTGGCCAGCAGTGTGCTTGGGCGGGCCAACGGAGCAGTCGGCGCTGCCAGGATGGTGGTGCAGAAGGCGATCGTCCTCAAGGATCCGGGGCAGATCGCGCGGGCCCGAGATCACCTGGCCCGGGCGGAGGCTGACGCGAGGAAAGCCCTTCTCAACGCCCGCGAGGCCCAGCAGAAACTGGACAAGCTGCTGGGCCGGTTGATGCCTCCACTGCAAACCTTCTTGCGTCACTACATTGCGATGCGAGACTGCGTGCCGAGCAGCCGGGCGGATCCGAACTTGCCCGGCGTCGCGAAAGTGTTCGATGATGCCTGCCGGCAGCGGGGCGATTTTTACGAGGGGCACATCCTGGCGGCGATCTGCCACTGCTACCTCGGTGATGTGCCGGCGGCGAGTGATCACCTGGGGCGTGCCAAGTTTTTTGAAGAGCGGGATTTCTGGGAGTGGCCCCAGGCCAACGACATCGTCGAGGTGTGCTTTCTCCTCGGGTGTCCAGACCACGTGCTCCAGTGGGTGCGGTGGGTGGAGGACATCAACGAGAAGCGGAAGACGCCTCGGCGGTGCTATCTGGTTGCGGTGACAGAACTGGCCGATGGAAAAGAGACCGGTGCGAATGCCTGGTTTGCCCGGTGTGAGCGGCGGTGGAACGTAGCGGTCCGCACGGCGGCACGGACAGCCGGCCGGCAGGTGCCCGATCCGGTGGTTCTGCCTGAGGAACTTGCCGGCGCCTGGGCGCACCTTCTGCTGACCTGCCGCAAAGAAACCCTCAGGAAGCCTGATGATGTCGAAGAGCTGCTGGCGGGCGTTGAGCCCGAGTCGCGCGACTGGTGGGTCTTGCGGGCCCGTGCTGCCGTAGCCGCCCAGCGGGCGTCGGAGGCCGATACCGCGAAGGCGGAAGCCTTGTGGAACGACGCCCAGACGCACATCACGTCATGCCAGGAGCACGCGCCAGGCGTCCTGAAGGACGAGTTGCTGGCCCAGTCCACTGCCTATCGCAACAACGAGATCTGGATCAGGCCGGCCCCCCAAAAGCAAGCAGCTACGGGTCGTTCCAAACGGAAACCGCTGGACGGCGTGGTGATGCTTGAGTTCACAGACTGACGGGTACTGCGTCGGGACTGAGAGCCCGGCGAGGAACTTGCCGCTACCGGCGATCACCGATCCGGGCGGGGGGCTCGCCAAGGAGCCGCTCGAGGGCGGCGCCGAGCTTCTTGCCGCGGGCGTCGAGGGTGATCACGTTGCCGTCGGACCCGATCAGGACGACTGTCGGGATACCGGTGATGCCGTAGTAACTCGCCAACGGATGCCGCCAGCCGGGGCCGCCCGGTTCCTCGTAGAGAATCGGCCAGGGGATCTCCTTCGACTCGACGAACCGCTCGAGGTTCGCCCGGTCTTCGTCGAGGCTGACCCCCACCACCTCGAAGCCCGCCTCGTGCCACTTCTCATATTCCCGGCGGAGGTTGGCGATCTCGGCGACGCACGGGCCGCACCAGGTGGCCCAGAAGTCGACCAGGACGACCTTGCCGGCCAGCGTCGCCTGATCGAACGGCTCTCCGGAGAGGAGGGTGCCGTTGATCTTCATCGGACGCCCCGGCAACGAGATGCGGCGGGCAACGGCCGCCGTCTGCTCGGTGAGCTGGCGGACGGCGGGGCTGTCGCTGGCCTCCAGAATCGGCATGAAGGTCTCGAAGGCGGCGGCCGCTGCGGGCCCGCCGCCGGGTAGATCCGCGAGCTTCGTGGCCAGGTCGATCGCCGTCCGGGCGAGCGTGGCGTCTTCAGGATCAGCACGCAGGGCCGCAGCGAGCCGGCCGACGAGCGCCGCGGCGTCGGCGGGATTTCCGGTCGCCAGCACCGCCTTGACCTCCGCGGCAGCGGCGACCTGCTGCACCCGGATTGCCAGGTCGGGGTCGGCCTGCGGGCCGAGCGAACCTGCAAACTCAGCCAGAGCCTCGGCCGCCCCTGCGTCACCGAGTCTTTGAAGGGTCTGCAACGCGTCAAACTTCAGCTCCACGCCTCGCCGATGGAGGGCATCATCGGCCGCGGTGTCGGCAATGATCCGGCCGGCCGCCTCGGCCGTGGCGGCGGCCGCCTTGCGCAGGTAATACCGCAGCCGACCGCGGGACGTCGGCATTGCCGCCGGATCTGCCAGCCCCTCGATGTAGGCCAGCAACTCCTGGGGCGTGCCGTCGGGAACCGGCGGCACGATCGGCTGACGCCGGCTCGAGCGACCGGAGTTGGGCTCACCCCGGGAAGGTTCATCGGCAGCAGCGGAACTGACCGTGGACGCCGCGACCAGCGACGCAAGCGCCACGATCCAGAGACTGGACGAGAGGCGGCCAAGCAGGGAGGCGGCGCTGGTGGAAGGGCAGGCAGAACGAGGCGTGGCCATCGAATCCTCGAGATGGGCGGGAGCGGCACGAAGGGGCGAGGAGCCTACCCGTTCCGGCTGGCGAGCCACAACGCCAACCGCTCCCGTCGGTGCGGGCCTGTGGGAGCGGGTCGGCGACCGCGGTCCCCGATCCGATCAGCCGGCCGGCGTCGCTTGTGCGAGGGCGGGCAGACGGACCGTGATGGCCGTGCCTCGGCCAGGTGCCGATTCGGCCCGGATGCGGCCGTGGTGCGCTTCAACGATCTCCCGGCAACTCGACAGCCCCAGGCCGCTGCCCCCCTTGCCGGTCTCATCGGGGCCCTGCTTGGTCGAGAAATGAGGCTGGAAGATTTTTCGGAGCACCTCGGGCGGCATCCCGCAGCCGGTGTCACGAACCATCAGATCGACCAGGCCCGATGTCGCGTCGTGGGAAAGCCTGAGGATCAGCCGTCCGCCCTCGGGCATCGCCTGTCGGGCGTTGACCATCAGGTTGAGCAGCACCTGCTGGAGTTGGCCGGGATTGGCGGAGACGCGGGGTACCTGGGCGAACTCCCGCTCCACTTGAACTCGATACTTCATCATCTCCCGTTCGAGGAGTACGAGCACGTCTTCCACGAGCAGGTGGAGATCGACCGGCTCAAAGCGGGCTGAACGGTTCCGGGCCATCGACAGGACGCTGGCGGTGATCTTCGCCGCGCGATTGCCGGCCGAGAGGATCCGCTCGAGGGCCTTGTCTCGGGTCGGCTGATCGCGGTGCCTGAGGCCGAGCCGCGCGTAGTTGAGGATCGTGGTCAGGGCGTTGTTGAACTCGTGCGTCGTGGTGCCCAGGAGCTCCCCGAGACTGGCCTGCTTGCGGGCCTGAAGGAGCTGCTCGCGGAGGGCCTCCACCTCGGCGGCATGGGCCGCCCGCAGCCGCTCGATTTCCCGGCGGCCGGCAGCGGCGATCGCGGCTGCCCGGGCCGGCCTGTCTCGCCGCGAGACGGCAGGCAGGCTGGAGTGGGCGGCAGGCCGCGCATCGGACAGGGGGGGCATGTTGGAATCCATCGACACCGTCGCCAGCCAGTCGCGGAAGGTGGTCTCCGGGCGGCACGGATTCACCCCCGGGTCGGCAATCCCGACGGGCGAACAAGGGCAAACGGCCGCCCCCTCAAGGACATGTGTCCCCGAGGAGTATCGTCGCAGCCGGCGGAGCGGCTGGAGGTTCCCCGGCCGCGATCCCTCGCGGCGGTTCGACCGTTGAAGTTGCAGAAACCGTCAGCCACGCCCCCGGGGTCGTGGCCCGGGCCAGGATCCCCTGTCGGCGAAACCGGAGGCGGTGCGTCGGGGTAAACTTTGCCTGCCACGACGACTCTCCGGGCATTGGACGGCTGACGGCGTCGATTTTCAACACCCATGGTTGCTACCGTTATGCCGCACCGCTTGCCTGCCTTGCCTCGTTTCCCCCGCGGGATGACGCTCGTCGAACTGCTCGTGGTGATCGCGATCATCGCGGTGATGATCGGCCTGCTCCTGCCGAGCGTGCAGTCGGTGCGGGAGTCGGCCCGCCGCACGGCCTGCAAGTCAAACCTCCGGCAGGTCGGGATCGCGCTGCAGCTCTATCTTGACCGCAAGGCGGGGCAGGGGCAGAAGAATCGCTTCCCCGATGCCGCGGTCATGCCGAGCCAGGAACTCGAGTTCTACACGCCACAGCGGCCCATCAAGCCGAGCATCGTGGCCGTCCTGGGGCCGTTCATGGACGAGAACCGGCAGGGCTTTCGCTGCCCGTCGGATACGAGGTATTTCGTGCGGTCGCAGGCCGACATCGCGGCGCTGGAGGAACGGCTGGCGAGGATCGGCCGCTCGCTCGCGGATCGGCCCCCAGAATACAAGGACGTCTCCTACGAGGGCACGAGTTACGAATATCCGGCCCGCCGCCTGACTCGCACCGACGCCCAGACGGGCAAGACGGTGGGCCGCACCCGGGAAGAGGCGCTTACCTACCGCGGCCAGCAGGGCTCATCGGCGAAGTTGTGGGTGCTCTATGAGTTCGATGCGTTTCACGGCGGGTTCACCTGGCTGCCCCGCGATGAGGAGGCGGCCTTCAACGAGCGGCCCACGCAGCCAGAAGGGGCTCGCAACTTCCTGTATCTTGATGGGCACGTCGAGAATCTCTGAGCCCGAATCGCCTCCACGCTATTCTCCCGAGCAGGAGTGTCATGAGCACCGCATCAGCACGTTCGATCGCCCGCTCCGGGCGGGTCGCCCCGTCGACCGGCGGTAGGCCTTCCCTGCGGGTCTGGCTGATCGGGCTGGCCGTCGTGGCCGGACTCGTCTTTCTGCTCGCCTGGCTGCTGGGCTGGATCCGGTTCACCACCGATCCCCGCGTGGCAGAGATTCTGGCCCTCCAGGAACAGGCTCGCCAGCGATTCGAACAACGCAACGCCGCCGCGGCGGCAGGCGGCGGCCCTGGCATGACCATGGCCGATGCAACCACTGCGGTCACGTCGATGATGGAGATCCGCCAGAAGACCGAGGCCCTCCCGGAACACCTCCGGCCGCAGGTCGAGCGAAACGGGTCGAATATGTTTCGCTCAGCCTTCCGGGCCCGGATCGACCGCTATTTTGCGGTGCCGCCGGAGCAGCGGCAGGCGGAGATCGACCGGCAGATCGCCGAGGAGGAGATGTGGCGGAAGGCCTTCGAGGCCGGCCGGGCCCTGATGACGGCCGTCGGTGGAGGCTCGCAGCAGGGGCAGTCGACCAATCAGCAGGCCGCCTCGAATCCACAACCCTGGTCGAGCCGCACCGAAGACGAGCGGAACCGCTGGCGGAAGGGGATTGTCGATCGGACAACGCCGGAGGAACGGGCCCGCTACACGGAGTGGCGGCGGGCCCGGGACGCCCGCCGGGAGCAACTCGGCCTACCGACCGGGTGGCGGCGGTGAGCCCGAGGCGGCACACGCGGGCGGCGGCGGCTGGTGGAGGGCGTGCATGAGCGACACCCTGGGATTGCTGGAGGAGGCCCGCCAGCTCGCCCGCGACCTCGGCTATCTCGTCCGCGAGGAGCCGCTCGGTGATCTCCCGGGCGGGCCGTGCACCGTCGCCGGTCAGCGGCAGCTCCTGCTCAACCTCGAGCGGGGCCCGGCGGAGCGGCTGGAGGTGCTCGTCAGCACCCTGGCCGAGGATCCGCGAACCGCCGCCGAACCGAAGAGCCGGCTGCTCGCCGCTCGGCTCGCTCAGCGATAGAGGCCGTGGGTAGCGATGTATCGCTCGACGGCTCGGGGCGTGCGATAGCGGATGCTCGTCCCGGTGGCGATCGCCGCCCGCAGGTCGGTCGCCCGGATGCCGATCGCCGGCATGCTGACCCTCCGGCTGAGCAGGCCCGCGACCGCTGCCTCGCCGAGCACCGCCTCCAGGCCTCCGCTCCGGACCGCCGCCGGCAGATCGTCGAGCGACTCCCGCTCGACGGCGATCAACTCGGCGACGGCGGCGATCGCGGCCGGTTCCTTCCAGGTGGCGAAGCCGGCGATCGCGTCGGGGCCGAGCAGCAGGGCCAGGGAGTCGTCGGGATGGTCTGCCGCCAGGGCGGTGAGCGTATCGAGGGTGTAGCTCGTGCCGCCCCGGTCGAGTTCGAGGCTCGAGACGGCAAAAGCGTCGTGGCCGCTGGTCGCCAGCCGGAGCATTTCGAGGCGGTGGCCGCCATCGGCCAAGATTCGGTCCGGCTTGTGGGGCGGGGCGGCGGCCGGCATGAAGACGACCCGGTCGAGCCCGGCCTGCTCCCGGGCCGACTCGGCCAGGATCATGTGGCCGATGTGCACGGGGTCGAAGCTCCCCCCATAGATCCCGATCCGCATGCTGTCCGGCTCCTCGTGGCACGACTGCCCGCCGACCGTCACCACGGCCACCGTACCCACAGCCTACCGACCGGCGTGTGTTCTAATCGCCCCCATGCCCCCCGAACCCTCCTCCCAGCGGAGCCTCTTCGAGCACCAGCCGGCCTGGGTCGAGGACGACGTCCGGCGGGGCACGATCGCCACCGTCGTCCTGCCCGATGGGGTCGACAAGCCGCTCGACTATCTCGTGCCGGAGTCGCTGGCGGCTGAGGTCGAACCGGGCCGGCGGGTCCGCGTGCCGCTGGGCCGGGCCAACCGGGCCCGGCTGGCCTACTGCGTCGCGGTTCGCTCCGACGAGCTGCCCCAGCAGCCACTGAAGGAAGTCCTGGCCGTCGAAGATGAGCGGCCGCTGCTCTCCCGGCGGATGCTCGAGTTGACCCGCTGGATGGCCGACCGCTGGATGGCCCGCTGGGGGGAGGTTCTCGAGGCGGTGCTGCCGGCTGGCGTCAGGCTGCGGCGGCGGGGACGGGTGGCGACGCTCCTGGTGGCCAGTGGCAGGGAGCCGGCCCGTCAGCCGACCGCCGGCCAGGCCCGGGTGCTCGCGGCGGCCGCCAAGCCGGTGACGGTCGAGCAGCTGATGAAGGCCTCGGGAGCCAGCCGGGCGGTGGTCAGCCGGTTGGTGAAGATCGGACTGCTCGCGGAAGCCGGCAGCGTCGAACTGGCGGCGGCCGGTGGCACGGAGCGGCCGGGCATCAGCCACGAGCGGCCCGCCGCCCTCTCGCCCGCGCAGACCGCCGCGCTCGACGCGATCACCGCCGCGATGAAGGAGGGCCGGCATGAGACGATCCTCCTCTTCGGCGTCACCGGCAGCGGAAAGACGGAGGTCTACCTTCAGGCAGTCGAGGAGACGATCTCCTACGGCCGGCAGGCGATCGTGCTGGTGCCCGAGATCAGCCTCACCCCGCAGACCTGCGACCGCTTCCGGGCCCGCTTCGGAAGGGTCGCCGTACTCCACAGCCATCTCACGCCCGCCGAGCGGCACGACCAATGGCGGGAGATCGCGGCCGGCCGGGTGAGCGTGGTGGTCGGAGCCCGCTCGGCGATCTTCGCCCCGGCGCCGCGGCTCGGCCTGATCGTGATCGACGAGGAGCACGAAAGCTCCTTCAAGCAGGCGACCGCCCCCCGCTACCACGCCCGCGACGTCGCCGAGTGGATCGCCCGGGCGGAGGGCGTGCCGCTGGTGCTCGGCTCGGCCACGCCGGCGATCGAGACCTTCGCCCGCTCGCTCTCCGGCGAGGTGCGGATGTGCCGCCTGGCCGACCGGGTCGGCGGGTCGCAGCTGCCCGCCGTGATCACCGTCGACCTCCGCGATCCCGGGGCCCGCTCGCGGGGAGCGATCAGCCCGCGGCTGGCCGCCGGGATCCGCTGGGCCCTCGAGGCCCAGGGGCAGGTGATGCTCCTGCTCAATCGCCGCGGCTTCGCCACCCACGTGCAGTGCCGGGCCTGCGGCCACACCGTCCGCTGCCCGCAGTGCGACATCGCCTTGACGCTCCATCAGCCGGGCAATCGCGGGATCTGCCACGGCTGCGGCCTCGTCAGCCGGCTGCCGGCCGACTGCCCGGAGTGCCGGGCTCCAGGACTTGCCCACCGGGGCACGGGGACGCAGCGGCTCGAGGAGCAGGTCCGGCGGGCCTTTCCCGACGCGGCGGTGGCCCGGATGGATACCGACACGATGCGGACCCGCGGCAGCCACGAGAAGACGCTCGATGCCTTTCGCGACAAGACCATCGACATCCTGGTCGGCACCCAGATGATCGCCAAGGGGCTCGACTTCCCGAGCGTGATGCTCGTCGGCGTGGTCAACGCCGACG
>JAQCJP010000087.1 GCA_027592945.1 Planctomycetota bacterium | reverse complement strand
GGGGGCTTCTATTAGGATACGCACCTCGTGGTCCCTTCCTTCGCCCGGCCCCTCATGTCGCTCTTGGAAGCTGTCGTGCTCGGCCTCGTGCAGGGGCTCACCGAGTTTCTGCCGATCTCGAGCACGGCCCATCTGCGGATCGTGCCGGCGCTGCTTGGCTGGGAGGATCCGGGGGCGGCTTACTCGGCGCTGATCCAGTGCGGGACGCTCGCGGCGGTGCTCCTGGCGATGCGGCGGGATGTCATCGCGCTGATCCGCGGCTTCTTCGCCGGGCTCGCCAGCGGCCGGCCGTGGGGGAGCGTCGAGTCGCGGGTGGCGATCATGATCGCGCTCGGCACGCTGCCGATCGTGGTCTTCGGGCTGTCGCTTCGCGACTTCATCCGCGGCGGAGCCCGTGAGCTGGCCGTCGTCGCCGCGGCGCTCTTCGGGGCAACCGTGTTGATGGCAGCAGCCGAGGTCGTCAGCCTCAGGCGGGCCCGCTCCGGCGCTGCCGGCCGCGACGGCCTCGAGGGGGTGCGGCTCGCAGACGCGATCTGGATGGGCTTTGCCCAGGTGCTCGCCTTGGTGCCCGGGTCGTCCCGCAGTGGCACGACGATCTCCTCGGGGATGATCACCGGCCTCGACCGCCGGACGGCCGCTCGCTTCTCGTTTCTCTTGTCGCTGCCGGCCGTTGGGGCCGCCGGCGTGCTCGAGGCCTGGCAGGCTCGCCGGGAGATTTTCGCGACCGGCGACGACATCCTCGCGGCCGTCGTCGGCACGCTGGTGGCCGGGGTCGCCGGCTACGCCTCGATCCGCTGGCTCTTGAAGATGCTCACCAGCCACACGCTCTGGCCGTTTGTCGTCTACCGGCTCGTTCTGGCGGGTCTGCTGGCCGCCCTGCTGCTGGGCGGTTGGCAGGCCGGGGAACCGGCCAGCGGGGCCGCCGACGAGCGAAACCTGCCGGCTCCTGCGGCGTTGAATCCCTTATGAGCCGCTTCGTCCAGGATCATCGCTTTCTGCCGGCCGCCGTCGCGGCGGTCTGGTCGATCGCTGGCTTCGCCAGCCTCGCGGTGGCCAACAGCCCGGCCCCGCCGGCCTGCGACGACGCCACCTTCCTGCGGCGGGCCTCGCTCGATCTCGTGGGCCGTCAGCCGCCGCCCGCTGAGGTCGATGCCTTCCTGGCCGACCGCTCACCGACCAAGCGAGAGGATCTCATCGACGACCTGCTCGCCGATCCGGCCTGGGCTGCCACCTGGGGCCGGTACTTCCGCGACGTGATCCTTTACCGCCGCAGCGACGATCGGGCGATCGCGATGGCCCCGGCGCTCGAGACCTTCTTCAGAGAGCGACTGCAAACTGGCGCCGCCTGGGACGAGATCGCCCGCGACGTGATCACCGCCACGGGCGTTCCCTCCGAGCATGGCGAGACGGCGATCATCATGGCCCAGATGGGTGAGACGGCCGACATCGCGGCGGAGATCTCGCGGGTCTTCACGGGCGTGCAGATCCAGTGCGCCCAGTGCCACGACCACTTCACCGATCGCTGGAAGCGAGAGCAGTTTCACGAGTTTGCCGCCTTCTTTCCCCGGACGGCGATCCGACGGGGGCCGGGTGCGGGCATCGACCGCTTCGAAGTCGTCTCCTTTGATCGCGATCCTCGCAAGGGCCGGGGCAAACGGCCCGACAATCCCCGGCGGGGCGAACTCGAGCACGAGATGCCCCACATCGATGACCCTTCGCTGCCCGGCACGGTCATGCAGCCGCGGTTCTTCATCGGCGGCCGCGGCGTGCCGCTCGGCACGCCCGATCGGGAGCGGCGGGCGACGGCCGCCCGGCTGATCACCTCGCCCGATAACTCCTGGTTTGCTCGGGCGATCGTCAATCGGATCTGGACGGAGCTCATCGGCGACGGCTTCTACGACGGGATCGATGATCTCGGCCCCGACCGCGAGGCCCGCTCGCCGGAACTGCTCGAGCAGCTCTGCGAAGAGTTCGTCGCGGCCGACCACGACCTGCGGTCGCTCTTCCGGGCGGTGATGGCGACGCCGGCCTATCAGTCGGCCGCCCGCTCGCGGGCCGATGCCACGCGACCGGTTGGCAGTGCGAGCAGCGGCTGCGGGCCGATCAGCTCTTCACGCAGGTCCTGGCGGCGATCGGCGTTGAGGAGCGGCAGGCGGCCGGGCGGGCCGGTGGCCGGCGGCAGGTGGGCGTGCCGCGGGTGATCTTCAACCAGACCTTCGGCTATGACCCCGGCCTGCCCCGCGACGAGATCAGCGGCTCGATTCCCCAGGCCCTCCTCTTGATGAACAGCCAGCCGCTGGCCCTGGCCATGGACGGAGATCGGCGGGGCACGCTCTTGGGCCGACTGCTCGTCGAGTTGCCGGACGACCGCGAGCTGGCCGACGAGCTTCACCTTCGGACGCTCGCCCGCCATGCCACGCCGGCGGAGATCGCCGTCTGCCTCGATCACGTCCGCGACAGCGGCGACCGGGCCGCGGCCTTCGAAGATATCTTCTGGGCGTTGGTCAACAGCGCCGAGTTCATCCACCGCAACTGACCGCCCGCGGAGCATCGCCATGACATCCCGACGCGACATCCTCCGGATGCTGCCTGCCGCCGGGTTCGCCGCCGGTGTGCTGCCCTTCGGCGACTGTGTCGCCGCCCACGCCGCCGATCTGCGGAAGCGGCACAAGGCCTGCATCCTGCTCTGGATGCAGGGCGGCCCCTCGCAGTTCGAGACCTTCAGCCCGCTTGAGGGCCACGCCAACGGCGGCGGCACGCGGGCGATTCCCACGACTGTTGGCGGGATGAGGTTTGCCGAGCACTGGCCGGCAGTGGCGACCGTCGCCGACCGGCTGGCGGTAATTCGCTCGATGACCAGCAAGGAGGGGAGCCACCCGCGGGCAACCTTCTACATGCACACCGGCTACCTCCCCAATCCCAGCGCCCGCTATCCGACGCTCGGCTCCATCGTGGCCAGCGAACTCGCTGGCCGGCGGGGGGGCGAGACGGGCGACCTGCCGCCGGTCGTGCGGATTGGCGGCCGCGGCCGGGGCGACTCGGGGGCAGGCCTGCTGGGCATGCAGTGGGATCCCTACGAGCTTCGCGATCCGACCCGGAGCCCGACCAACACCGCCCCGCAGGTTTCCCCCGAGCGGCACCTCGGCCGGCTCGACCTGATGGAGCGGCTCGGCAGCGGGTTTGCCCGCAGCCTGCCCCAGGAGGCGGCCGACCACGCCAGCCTCTATCGGCGGGCGACGCGGATGA
Organism: Planctomycetota bacterium; assembly: GCA_027592945.1. Taxonomy (GTDB): domain Bacteria; phylum Planctomycetota; class Planctomycetia; order Pirellulales; family UBA1268; genus QWPN01. The sequence goes on along the minus strand of JAQCJP010000087.1, from coordinate 10,571 downwards.
TTCTCAGCGACGACATGCGGGCCTTTGATATCAGTCGCGAGCCCGAGCAGGTCCGCGACGAATACGGAGAGGGCCCGTTCGCGGCCGGCTGCCTGCTGGCCCGCCGGCTGATCGAGCACGGCGTGACGTTTGTCGAGGTCGTCTCCAACGGCTGGGACACCCATCAGGACAACTTCGCGCAGGTTGCCGACCTGGCCGGTCAGGTCGACCGTCCCTTCGCGGCCTTGATCCGCGACCTCGAGCGGCGGGGCATGCTCGACGACACGCTCGTGATCTGGATGGGGGAGTTTGGCCGCACGCCGCAGGTCAATCCCCGCGGCGGCCGCGACCACTTCCCGCGGAGCTTCAACGCCGTCCTGGCCGGGGGCGGGATCGCGGGCGGAGCGGTCATCGGCCGCACCGATCAAGCGGGCGTCGAGGTCGCCGACCGGCCGGTGACCGTGCCCGATCTCTTCGCCACCTTCTGCGCGAGCCTCGGCATCGACCCGGCCAAGGAAAACATGGCGAGCACCGGCCGGCCGATCAAGCTCGTCGACGGCGGCGAGCCCGTCGCCGAGCTTCTCTCCTGACCGGCGGCCCGGCAGGGGCATGCTCCGCGGCCGGAGAAACCTGGCCACCTCGACCGTGCGGGCAGGCTTGTAGCCTGCCCATTCCGCAGATTGCAAACCTGCGGCCACATTGGGGAAAGCCGCGGCCACGTGGGATTCCGCTTGTTGCAAAGGGCCGCTATCCCTTGCCCATCGAAGCCCACCGGCAATCCAAGCAACCGTTCGCCACCAACCCGCCCAATCCGCGTTCACCGCGAACCCGACGCTGGTCGCCCGCACCCCGGCTCAGCGGAACGCGACCGGGCGGTCGTTGGGCCGCCGCGGGCCGGGTGTGCTGCGGCCCTTGGCGACGAAGCCCTCGAGCGTGGCGGTCAGCCGATCCACCACGTCGGGGCGGGCGGTGGCGAGGTTGGTCTTTTCGGCAGCATCGGCGGCGAGATCGTAGAGCTGCACCGCCGGCAGGCCAGTCTGCTCCGCCTTGCCGTCGGTCGGCTGGCTCCAGCCGCCGCTGCCCGGGCAGAGGCAGAGCTTCCAGCGGCCGTCCCGAATCGCGAACCGACCCTTCGCGCTGTGATGGACGACCGGCGACCGCGGCGGCTGTGGCTCGCCCCGCAGCGTTGGCAGGAAGCTCACGCCGTCCTCGGCGGCGTCGTCGGGAAGTGCTGCCCCGATCAGCTCGGCGAGCGTCGGCATCACGTCTGTCAGACAGATCAGCCGATCGCAGACGGTGCCGGGGGCGGCCCGGCCCGGGAGCCGCGCGAAGCACGGGACGCGGTGGCCCCCCTCCCAGATGTCGCTTTTGAGCCCGCGGTAGGCCCCGCTGACGCGGTGCCCCTTTCGGGCCAAGGCGGCCGGCTTGGCCTCGGGCGAGCAGCCGTTGTCGCTGGCGAAGAGCACGAGCGTGTCGTCGGTGATCCCGGCGGCGTCGATCGCGGCGAGCACCTCGCCCACCGCGGCGTCGGTCTGCATCACGAAGTCGGCGTAGTCGCCCAGGCCGCTCTTTCCCTGCCAGGCGGCGGCCGGAGCGATCGGCGTGTGGGGCGAGTTGAGGGCGAGGTAGAGGAAGAACGGCCGGCCGGCCGCCGCCTCGTCGGCGATCGTGGCCGCGGCCCGGGCAGCCAGCAGCGGCAGCATCTCGACCGGCTCGAGGGTTTGGATGAGTCGGTCTCCCTCGAAGAGCCGGCCCATGTCGCGGGAGTAGGTGAAGCCGACGAACGCGTCGAAGCCGCGGGTGAGCGGGCCGTCGGCGGTCCGGGCGGCCAGCCCCTCGCCCTCGATCTGGAAGCCGAGGTGCCACTTGCCGATGCAAGCGGTCGCATAGCCGTGGTCGCGGAGGAAGGCCGGCAGGGTGAGCCGGTCGGCGGCGATCAGCGGCGGGCAGGAGGGATCCTTGAGCACGCCGTGGCCCAGCCGCGTTCGCCAGGCGTAGCGGCCGGTCAGCAGGCCGTAGCGGGTCGGCGTGCAGATGCTCGAGCCGGAGTGGGCGTCGGTAAAGGTCACTCCCTCGCGGGCCAGCCGGTCGAGATGCGGCGTGGCAATCCGGCCGTGGTCGGGATTGAGGCAGGCGACGTCACCGACGCCGAGATCGTCGGCCAGGATCACGACCAGGTTGGGCCGCGGCGGGGGCTCCGCCGCCAGCGGGCCAGCCAGGAAGCCAACCACGAGCGTGACGGCGGCGAGGCAGCGGCGGGAAGGTGGTTGCACGGGAAGAGCCTCCGGAATCGCAACGAGTTTCGTGCGAGGGGCAGGCACGGGCAACCCCTCCGGTTCAAGGAGGTCTTGGGCCGGCTCGGCGGCCGATCGGCTTTGGAACTGCCGCAGGCGTTCCGGTAAGACTTCGGCGTTCCCCGGAGCGTTGCACGATGCCGCCTGATTCAGGACGAGCCCTGCCCCCCGATCGGATGACCGTGCGGGCCGGCAGCCGGCCCGACACCGAGTTTGGCCATGACGATCTCGACGCCGAGGTCGAGCTGGTCGTCCTGCGGACGGCCGACCACAAGCACTGGGACGGCCTCTTGATGCGGCCGCGGCAGGATCTTCAGGGCCGGGCCGACACGCTGGCGATCGTCGTCCACGGCTCGCTCGGCAACTTCATGGGGGGCGTGCCCCGCCGGCTCGCCTTCGAACTGGCTCACCACGGCTATCCCGCCCTCTCGATCAACACCCGGATGGCCAACTTCGGGGTGATTTACGGTGGCGGCCTGTTTGACGAGACGCCCCATGACCTCGATGCGGCGCTCGAGCTTGCCCGGGCCCGCGGCTTCCGGCGGGTGGTGCTCGTCGGCTACAGCCTCGGGGCCAGCATCGCCACCCACTATCAGGCCCTCCGCCGGCCGCCGGAGGTCGTCGGCCTCTGCACGCTCGCCCATCCCTGGAGCCTGCCGGAGTCGATCCGCCGGCGGTGGACGGTCCACCGGGCCCGGCCCTCCTACACGGAGGTCGAGCGGCTTGCCCTCCGGGCGGGTGTCGACCGCGACGGCGGGGACGACGTGATCATCGTTCATCGCGGGGCCGGCGACCGCGACGCCCCGTCCGACACGGAAGCCTGGTCGCTGAAGGCCTGGTGGCAGTGCCGTGGGCCGGAGGCGGCCAACGCGACGTCGGTGAGCCGGATTCGCGATGTCGGCGTGCCGGTAGCGCTGATCCAGGCCGGGGCCGATCCGGTCTTGCCGGGGGGCGACGGGGAGAATCTTCGCGAGGCCGTCCAGGCCGCCGGCCTGCCCTGTCATCTCGAGCACATTGCCGATGCCGACCACACCTTCTGGGGCCTTGTGCCCGAGGCGGCCGAGCGAGCAGTCGCATGGATCGACACGCTGCCGCGGGATGGCAAGCCGGTCGTGCCGCCCCGCACGCCGGCATCGGCCACCGCCCGGCTGGTGACGATCCGCGGCAGCGATGGCTCGCTCCACGACGCGATCCTCGAAGAAGACCAGGCCGCGGCAGCTGCGCGGACAGCCGGCACGGGCCGGCGGACGGCGATCGTCCATCTCCACGGCAACCAGGGCAGCCTCACCGTGGGGGCCCTGCGGTTTCTCAGGAAGCCGGTTGCCAGCCTCGGCATCCCGATCCTCACGCTCGACACCCGGATCGGCAATCTCGCCCAGCTTTTCGGCACGGCGATCTTCCCGGAGGTGCTCGACGACGTCCGGGCGGCCGTCGCCTGGCTGAAGTCGGAGGGCTTCGACCACGTGCTCATCAGCGGCTACTCGCTCGGGGCGACGGCCGCAGTTTATGTGGCTGCCGAGGATCTCGGGCTGCCGCTGGTCGGCATGCTCGGCCTGGGCACCGCCTGGAGCACGCCCGAGTCCTCGCGGGCCCGGATGCAGCGCTGCGGGGCAGCCCCGAACTACGACGAGCTGGTGCCGCTCTGCCGCCCCTACGCGAAGGCGTCTTCCGATGAAGACGTCAGCCTGGTGATCCACCGGATGTATCTGCCCGATGACGCTCCCCATGCCGCCGGCGTCTACACCGCCCGCACCTGGTGGCACAGCCGCGGGCCGGAGGCTGAGGCGGCTATGGCCTTTCGCCACATTGGCCGGATCCCCGCCCCGGTCCTGCTCGTCCAGGGCACGGCCGACGTGATCGTCGAGCCCGGCGACGCGGCTCGGCTGGCCGAGCTGGCGCGGCAGGAGGGGCACGGCGACGTGACCGTCGCGATGCTCGACGGCGAGGGGCACGCCTTCGCCGACCACGAGGCGACCTTCGCCGCGATCAAAGGGTGGCTCGAGCGAGTCGCTTGACGGACGGGCTGCAGGTTTTGCCCCGGGCGATTTCTCTTCGGCCCGCCGGTGTCGCGACGGCTATGATGACGTGCGATGGGGCTGCCAGACCGCCAATCCACTCCGATCACGGCTCCTCGCGAGGTGCTTCCCATGCAATGCAATATCGACAGCCGCGGCCGCGTCGCCCGGATCGTCACCGGCCTCTTGACCGTCGCCGTCGGCATCGGGCTGATCGTCGCCTCCCAGGCCGGCTCGCTGCCCCCCTGGACCCTCTGGGCCGGGCTCGGCTGCCTCGGCGGCGGGGCCTTCTCGATCTTCGAGGGCGTCAAGGGCTGGTGCGTCGTGCGGGCGATGGGCTTCAAGACGCCGATGTAGGCGAGTGGCCCAAGGACTCACCATGCCTCCGCTGCGTCCCGTCGTTCTCGGAGCAGTCCTTGTCGGCTCGCTCCTTGCGGCCCGCGCCACTGCTCTCGCGGATTCACCTGTGACGGGGGCTGCCCCTGCAGCCGAGGCTAAAGCCCTCCTGGCGGACGTCGAGTCGCCTGCGGGCTTTTCGACCACGACCTTCGCCACGCCGAGCGAGGCCGCCGCTCCCGTCTTCGTGGCAGCCACGCCGGACGGCACGCTCTATGTCTCGAGCGATGGCAACGGCTCCCCGGAATCTGACCGCGACTGCGGCTGCGTGCTGCGGCTCCGCGATACCGACAGCGACGGCAGGGCCGACGAGGTGAAGACCTTCGTGGCTGATCTCGATTCGCCGCGGGGCCTCGTGATGGTCGATGAGCGGCTGATCGTGTTTCATCCCCCTGCCGTCACGGCCTTTCGTGACGCCGACGGCGATGGGGTGGCCGAGGAGCGGGAGCGGCTCGTCAGCGGGATCGGCTTCGACCCCTCGGATCGGCCCGTCGGCCACACCACGAATGGGCTGACGCTCGCCATCGACGGCTGGATCTACGCCGCGATCGGTGACACCGGCTTCCTGGAGGCCGAGGGCAGCGATGGCCGCCGGCTCCAGCTTCGCGGCGGCGGTGTGGTGCGGTTTCGTCCCGATGGCTCAGGGCTCGAACGCTTCGCGCGGGGAACGCGGAACATCGTCGAGGTGGCTGTCAGCCCACTGCTCGACATGGTCGCCCGCGACACCACCGATGACGGAGGTAGTTGGAACGCGACACTGCATGCCTTCACCGGGCTTGAAGACCATGGCTATCCGCGGCGGTTCGTGCACTTTCCCGAGGAGATTGTCACTCCGCTGGCCGCCGACGGTGGCGGGTCGGGCACCGGAGCCTGCTGGATCGACGAGCCGTGGATGCCGGCTGCCTGGAACAACGCGGCGTTTTCATGCAACCGGGCCGCAGGCAGGGTGTTTCGGAATCCCCTGGCTGTCGTTGGGGCAGGCTACGAGGCAGGCCAGGAGGAGTTTCTAAAACTCCCCTGGGCGACCGACCTCGATGTCGATGCCGTCGGCCATATCTATGCAGCCAGTTGGCAGGGCGGCCAGATCAACCGGGACGGTCCCGATGCCGGCTTCATCGCCAGGATCACCCCGGATGGCCCGGCCCCGGCGGCCCTGCCCGACTGGAAGACAGCCTCTGCGGCAGAACTCGTGGCCGTGCTCGCCGGCCCCAGCCACCGGCGGCGGCTCGAGGCCCAGCGAACCCTCCTCCGCAGGAAGCTTGTTGCTGACGCGGCTGCCGCACTCGAAGCGTTGGCGAGCGACGCGGCTGCCGAGCCGGCCAATCGGGTGGCAGCCCTCTTCACGCTCGCCCTCGGGCAGGGCAGGGAGGCCGGGCCGCTGCTCGGGCAGTTGGCGGCCGATCCGGCGATCTCTGCCTGGGCGGTGCGGGCCCTGGGCGACCTTGCGGCTGCCGGCATCGATGTGCCCCGCGAGCCGCTGCGGGCCGCGGTGCGATCTCGCGACGCCCGCACCCGCCGGGAGGCGGTGGTCGCGATCGTGCGGCTCGGTGACGGCGGCGAGGCACGATGGCTGCTGCCGGCGCTGGCCGACGCCGATCCGCTGGTCGTGCACACGGCAGTCGAGGGGCTTGTGCGGCTCGCCAACACCGCCGAGCAGGATGTGATCGATCTCTGTGGCGAGGCGGTCGATGCGGCGGCGGTGCCACCCGAGGTCAATCGCCAGGCTGCCCGGGTGCTCGGAGAGATTCATTCCGACGCCGGCGCCGAGGCGGTGGCCGCCCGCCTCGACCGCACGCGGGATCCGCTCCGGCGGGCGGCACTCGTGCATGCCGGAGCGAGGCTCTGGCGGCGGGAGAGCGAGTGGAAGGGCGGCAGTTCGGGCAGCCGGCCGGACACGACCGGGCCGTATTGTGCTGCCGAGACCTGGGAGGCCTCGCCGCTCCTCGAGGAACTTGTCGGCGTGGCGGTCGCGGCGGCGGCCTCGGAGGAACTTCCCACCCTCGCCCGCTCAATCGGGCTGCACCGGATGCCGGCGGAGGTCATCGTGCCCGAACTCGTCGCTCGCGGCCGTAACGATGCCGACGCGATGCAGGCGCTCACGATCTATTTCGACCTCACCGGAGCAGAGCCGCCCGCGGAGATTCGGGAACTTTTGCCAGCCGTCGCCCCGCCCGCGGGTGAGCTGCCATAAAAGCACGGGCTTCGAGTGCGGCGTTAGCCGGCCGACCACTCGGGCCGGGGGCGGGCGTGGATCTGCGGGGGCGAGGCGGCCGCCAGGCTGCCGATCGCGGCCTTTCGCTCCGCGACGGCTTGCTCGCCGGCCAGGTGCTCGAGGGCCAGTTCAAAGGTCGCGCTCGCCCCGGGCTCGAGCGGCACGACGCGGCCTCCGGCCTCCTCGAAGGATCGCGGGTTGGGATAGTTGGTGCCCGGCTCGAGCCCGGTTACGTAGCCGTCATTAAGACCACCCTGGTTCTTCCAGAGGGTGAAGCAGGGCAGCGTGTCGGCCCGCCAGGAGAGCCCCGCCGCCTGCGAGCTGTCGGGCGAGACAAGCAGGGCCTCGGCCCGGCCGGCGTTGTCGGGCCGGATCCGGGCGAAGTGGACCTGCTCCCCGCGGCCGGGCTGCGGGGAGGCATACCGGTTCCAGGTCGCGATGTCGGCCGCGGCGGCCTCGTCCCGCGGAGCGAGCTCCTCGATCGCAGCGACGAGTTCACCGCCGCAGCCGAGCAGCGGGGGCCCAAGGTTGACGTGGTAGAGCAGCTGGATTGTCGCGGGCCGATCCGAGCGGTTGGTCACCGTGTCGGTCCAGGCGATTCGCGGCCGGGCGGCCGAGAGCACGAGCTGCGTCTCCAGTCGCAGCGAGTGAATGAGAAACCGCGTCTCGTCCACCGCTCCGGTCAGCGTGATCGTCTCGGCATCGTCGTCGAGCGCGACGGACAGCTCGTGGACCGGCAGGTTTGCAATCCGGCCGTGCAGGCCATGCACCAGCCGGCCGGCGGCGTCGAAGTCGGGAGCCCCGTTGCTCACCAGGCCGCAGCGGGCCACCAGTTCGTCGAAGCCGTCGAGCCAGCCGAGGCCAGACGGTTCTCCCAGCGGCACGAAGGCCGGGTGCACCGGCCCGGCCACCGGCGACTGCCAGCCGAGTTCGACGGTGCCGGCCACCATTTTCCAGATGCCGAGGCCCCGATCGGGCAGCACGAAGACCTTCGTCTCGCCGGCCACCAGTTCGACGAGCCGCACGCCCTCACGCCGCCCGCCCGCCAGACGGCGGACCCGCACCGCCAGCCGACCACGGTTGAAATCACGGTCGCCCACTTGGTCGAGGAACGTCGCTGCGCCGTCGCTGATGATTCGGATCGTCTCGCTCGGCATCGCCTCTCATCGCCTCCGGTTGTGGATCACGCCTTCCCCCTCCAAGATATCGTCTTGGCTGGGGCGGATGTCAGTGGTCGGCAAACCACCTCGCGAACACCTCGGAGCAATGAACGATGCCTCATCGCCGCTCTCTCACCAGGTATCGGCCGCTCGCAATCGTGGTACTGGTAGCCCTGACAGCCTGGCTGCTGGCTGCCCCGGCTGCCCTGGCGGAGGATCCGCCGCTCTCGCTCGACACGATCGCCGAGATGCGGGCGAATCGCACCACCCCGCTGGTGATTCTCAGAGAACTGCGGGCCCGCGGGCGGGCCTTCGATCTCGACGAGTCTGCCCGGGAACAACTCGGTGAACTCGGTTTCAGCAGGCGACAGTTGGCGGTGATCGACAAGGTTGAGCGAGTTGCAAGCATGGAAGACGAGGGCAGCGACGGGGCGGCCGAGGCCGGGCTGGCTGCTGCGGCAATCGAACTGTCGCCAGAAGATACGGCCCGGCTCGAGCGGATCGACCGGATCGTCACGCAGGCGGTCAAGGCGGCGGGCGGGATCACCGTCGTCGAAACGGCCCGGGCACGGCTGCTGCTGGGGCCGGGCGTGCCGCCCGCCCTGGCCGATGATGCCCGCAAGCTGGAGCAACTGCTTGCCAAGACGTTTCCCGGCCCGCTCGCCACGGGCATCGACAAGCGGGGCGTGAACATCGCGGTCTTCCTCGGCCAGAGCGAATACACCGACTGGATCAAGGCGCTCGAGAAGGCCTTCACCGACAACGGGGTCGGTTTCAACAATGACGGGATGTCGTTTGAGCAGCGGGCGTTGAGTGCACCGGCGGTCTATCTCGACGGCATCACCACGATGCGGGTCACGGGGCAGCCGGAGGACGCCCGCCGCACGGTGGTCCATGCGGCCGCCTTCCACGGCCTCGGCCAGCTGACCCGGCGTCACTGCGGCGACGCCCTCCAGAGCGGCTTTGCCAACGTCGCCGAAACAATGGTCTTTGGCGGCCCGAGCATCACGGTGGCGGGCGGCTACGCCGGCCGCGAGATCGGGGCGGCCAACGCCAGCTGGGCCCAGATGGTCAAGCAGCGGTTCGCCGACGGCACGGCCGACACCATGGGGCAGGTGCTCGGCTGCACCTTCGACGTCATGGAGGTGCCCCAGTACGCCGAATGCTGGAGCCTCGCCACCGTCCTCTGCATGAAGCCCGAGCAGTTTTCGCAACTTGTGCTCGACCTCCGCGGCGGCGGGCAGCCGCTGGCGGCCATCGAAACGATCTACGAATCTACCGAGGCTGCGCTGACCGAAGGCTGGAAGGCGCTCGCCCTCCAGGCTCGCTAATCGCTCCAGATCCCCGGGCGGAGCCCCGCGGCTTGATGCCACCCCCCGATCCGGGCAGATTATCGGTTCCGGGCCGCGGTCATCGCAGCCCTCCCATCGCCTCTCGAGCGATCCCATGAACGACCTGAAGATCTTCTCAGGGCCGGCCAATCCGGCTCTCACGCAGGACATCTGCCGCTACCTCAACCTGCCGATGGGCAAGATCGCCCTGGGGCGATTTCCAGACGGCGAGATCTCCTGCAAGATCGACGAGGATGTCCGCGGCCGCGACGTCTTCATCGTCCAGCCGACCTGCCCGCCGGTCAACGAGCACCTGATGGAGCTGCTCGTGATGATCGACAGCTTCAAGCGGGCCAGTTCCTACCGGATCACCGCGGTGATCCCCTATTTCGGCTATGCCCGGCAGGACCGCAAGGATGCCGGCCGCGTGCCGATCACCGCCAAGCTGGTTGCCAATCTGATCGTCCGGGCAGGGGCGGATCGCGTCCTGGCGATGGACCTCCACGCCGCCCAGATTCAGGGCTTCTTCGACGTGCCGGTCGATCACCTCTATGCCGCGCCGGTGATCAATAACTATTTCCACTCGCTCGACCTCGGAAAGGACGAGCTCGTCTGCGTTAGTGCCGACGAAGGGGGCATCAAGCGGGCCCTCGGTCATGCCAACCGGCTCGGCGCGCCGCTGGCGATCATCGACAAGCGGCGGCTCTCGGCCGACACGATCAAGAGCGCCAACATTATCGGAGCCAACGTCGAGGGCAAGACGGCGCTGATGTTCGACGACATGATCAGTACCGCGGGTTCGATCTGCGGAGCGGCCGAGGTCGTCCACGAGCACGGGGCCAAAGCGATCTACGCGGCCGCCACCCACGGCCTCCTCGTCGGCCCCGCCATCGAGCGTCTCAAGAACGCCCCCTTCAAGGCGATCGTGATCACCGACTCGATCCCGCTCACGCCGGGCAAGATGCTGCCCAACGTGAAGGTGCTGTCGGCGGCCAGCCTTCTCGGCCAGGCGATCAAGCGGATTCACCGCAACGAGTCGGTCAGCATGATGTTTCAGTGAGGGTTGACCTCGCACGGGCTCGGGGTGGGCCCGTGCCATCTCGCCGGACGCTCGGGTCGGGTTCACCTCGCCCGCGGCTCGGGGTGGGCCCGTGCCATCTCACCGGACACTCGCTGCGGGCATC
>JAQCJP010000086.1 GCA_027592945.1 Planctomycetota bacterium | reverse complement strand
CGGCGGCGAGCCGTTCGGGATCGAGCCGGCGGAGCCGGCCCAGCCGGCGAATCTCTTCGACAACCTGGCCGGCGTCGCCGCCGCGATTGCGGAGCCGGTGAATCAGGCGACGCAGGGCGACGTCGTCGGCACGATCCGCGAGATCGGCGAGCAAGTCGGGGCGGGCCTCTTCAGCCGCCTCGTCGATCTTTGCCTTGAGCCGGGCGAGATAACCCTCAGCCGCCGCCAACGCCTCCGCATCGGCCGCCTTGCTCGCCGCCTCGAGCAACGCCTGCGGCGTGTCGCCGTCCGGCAGGCCTAAGGAAGCGTCGAGCGAGGCGATGATCGCCCGCTGCATCGAATCGAGGGGCGGGTCGGCCGAGGGTTGTCCAGATGCGACAGCCGCCAGCAGGAGCGTTCCCGCGACCACGACCCCGGAAAAGCCACCCGCTGCGCGTGCTGCCATCACCCACCCCGGCACCGGCCGATCCTCAGCCAGAATCTCGTCGCCCTCAGTTGGCGACCCCGAGCCGGTGTCGCCACGCTGCAATCTGGTCGGCCACCGCCGCCGGGGCAGTCGAGCCGAAGCTCTGCATCCGCTCAACTGCCCGAGATGCCCCCAATGCCCCACGGAGGGCCGCGTTCCAACCGGCATAATCGGCAGCGATTTCCTCGTCGGTCAGCTCGGCGAGCGAGACGCCCCGCGTCATCGCCCGGCGGACGAGCAGGCCGACGGTCTCATGGGCCGTCCGCTGGGGCACGCCCTGGCCGATCAGCGCCTCCATCAGGCTGGTGGCATCGAGGTGGCCCTGGTCGATCGATTCCGCGACCCGCTCGCGATCAAACCGGGCTCCCGCCACGAGCGGAGCCGCCACCCCGAGCACCGCCTCGAGCGTGTCGATCGAGTCGAAGATCGCCTCCTTGTCTTCCTGGAGGTCGCGGTTGTAGGCGGTCGGCAGGCCCTTGAGCAGGACGAGCAGTTGCTGGAGGTTGCCGACGAGCCGGGCTGACTTGCCCCGTACCAGCTCCAAGACATCGGGGTTGATCTTCTGCGGCATGATCGAACTACCGGTGCAGAAGCCCTCCGGCAGCCGCAGCAGCCCGAACTCATGCGTGCTCCAGATGATCCACTCCTCGGCCCACTGGGAGAGATGGATGCCGGTCAGGGAGACGACGAAGGCCAGTTCACAGCCGAAGTCGCGGTCGCTGGCGGCATCGAGGCTGTTGGCGGCCACCGCCTCGAAGCCGAGCGCCTCTCGGACGTGCTCGCGGTCGATCGGCAGGCTCGTGCCAGCGAGGGCCGCCGAGCCCAGCGGCAGGATATTCGTCCGCCGGCGGCAATCGGCCAGCCGGTCACGGTCGCGGGCGAGTTTCTCGCACCAGCCGAGCAGCTGATGGGCCGCCAGCACTGGCTGGGCCCGCCGCAGATGGGTGTAGGCGGGAATGACGAGATCCTGCTCCCGCTCGGCCAGCCCCAAAAACGACCGCTGCAGTTCGGCCATCCCGGCATCGAGCCGGTCGATCGCCCGTCGGCAGAAGAGCCGCAGGTCGGTGGCCACCTGGTCGTTGCGGCTGCGAGCGGTGTGGAGCTTGCGGCCGGTATCGCCCAGCCGGGCGGTCAGGCCGCTTTCGATATGGAGGTGGATGTCTTCCTTGGCGGCGGTGAACTCGAACCGGCCGGCGTGGATCTCGCCGCGAATCTCCTCGAGGGCCTGGGCCACCGCGTCGGCCTCCTGGACGGTCATCAGGCCGACCGAGGCGAGCATTCGGGCATGGGCGATCGAGCCGTCGATGTCGTCGTCGGCCAGCCGCCGATCGAAGGAGACGCTCTCCGAAAACGCCTCGACGCGGGCGTCGGTCGGCTCCTGGAAAACACCGCCCCAGGCTTTCTTGGGGCCGGAAGATTGCGTCATGCTGAATGCCTGCGGGGATCTGCTCAATCGCGGCGATCCTAGCCTCAGACCAGGCCCGTTTCAAAACCCTCCCGAACCCGTATTCCCCAGGTTGCAAACCTGGCCCCACCGGTTGCCTCCCGCCCCGCCCTCTCCCGCCGGCGGACCGGTACACTCCTGAAGTTCGCCCGGCCTTCGGCCTTCGTTCGCTTCGGCTTCTCGTTTCCCCGGCCTCGTCCCCATGACCACGCCCGATGATCTTCTGGGCCCCGAGGGCCGGCTGGCTGCCCGGCTGGCCGGCTGGGAGTCGCGGCCGCAGCAGCTGGAGATGGCCCGGCTGGTCGCCGAGGCGATCCGGCAGCGGAAGCACGCGATCGTCGAGGCGGGCACCGGCACCGGCAAGAGCCTCGCCTACCTGGTGCCCGCCGTGCTCGCGGCCACGGCCGACCAGGACGAGCCTGCATCACCGGAAGCCTCCGCCGACAGCCGCCGGCCCGTCGACGACTGGGACGACGAGCCTGCGGCCGATCAGGCCTCCCAAAAGCCCCGCCGGGTCGTGATCTCGACCCACACGATCGCCCTGCAGGAGCAGCTTGTCGACAAAGACATCCCGCTCGTCGCCGCAGTGATGCCGCGGGAGTTCTCCGCGGTGCTCGTGAAGGGCCGCGGCAACTACCTGAGCCTGCGGCGGATGCGGCTGGCCGTGGAGCGATCGGGCAGCCTCTTCAACGACGAGGCCGAGCGAGCCGAACTGCTGGCGATCGCCTCCTGGGCCAAGCAGACCGCCGACGGGACGCTCGCGGATGTGCCTTCGCTGCCCTCCGACCTCGTCTGGGACGAGGTGCGAAGCGACTCCGGCAACTGCATGGGGCGGGCCTGCCCGAGCCACGGCGAGTGCTTCTACTACGCCGCCCGCCGCCGGATGCAGCACGCCCAGGTGCTGATCGTCAATCACGCCCTCTACTTCGCCGATCTCGCCATGCGGCGGGCCGGGGCGAGCCTCCTGCCCCCGCACGACATTGTGATCTTCGACGAGGCCCACACCGTCGAGGCCGTCGCCGGCGACCACCTCGGCGTCGGTATCTCCAGCGGCGGCGTCGAGCGGGTCCTCGCCCGGCTGGCCAGCGAGAAGACCGGCCGCGGCCTGCTCGCCCACTACAACCTCGGTGCGCTCGAGCCGCTGGTGCGGCACTGCCGGCGGGCAGCCGACGAGTTCTTCGATCTCGTCCGGGCCAGTTGCAACCATCGCGGCGAGCCCCCCTGGCGGATCGCCGAGCCCGGCCTCGTGCCCGATTCGCTCGGGCCCTCGCTCGCCGATCTGGCCCGCCGGCTCCGCTCGGCCGCCGCCGACATCCGCAATCCGGCTGAGCGGCATGACCTCCTCTCGCTCGCCGACCGGCTCGACGCCCACGCCGCGGCCGTCGAGACCTGGCTGGGCCAGAAGGCGACCGGCTACGTCTGGTGGGTCGAGACCCAGCGGGGCCGCCGGGGACGGGTGCGAACCACGCTCTCGAGCGCGCCGGTCGACGTCGGGCGGGTCCTACGGGAGGAGCTCTTCGGCCGCGTCGGCACGGTCGTGCTCGCCAGCGCCACCCTCGCCGTCGAGCCGGCCGCGGGTCGCCGGAGCGACGACGCTGACGTCGAGCAGCCGGCCGCTACCGACGGCTTCGCCTTCGTCCGCGAGCGGCTGGGGATTCCCGACTCGGCCCTCTCAGCCCGGCTCGGCAGTCCCTTCGACTACGCCCGCCAAGCCCGGCTGGTGCTCATCGACCGGCTGCCCGACCCGACCAGCCGGGCCGCCTTCGACGCGGCGGTCGTGAAGATGATCCGCCGCCACGTCGCCCGCAGCGAGGGGCGGGCGATGGTGCTCTTCACCAGCCATCAGGCGCTCGCCCGGGCGACGGAGCAGCTGGCCGGCTGGTGCGTGCGGCGAAACTACCGGCTCGTCAGCCAGGCCGACGGGCTGCCGCGGTCGCGGATGCTGGAGGCCTTTCGGGAGGGGCCCAACAGCGTTCTGCTGGGGACCGACGGCTTCTGGCAGGGAATCGACCTGCCCGGCGACCAGCTCGTCACGGTCGTGATCACCCGGCTCCCCTTCGCCGTGCCCGACCGGCCGCTGGTCGCCGCCCGGATCGAGGCGATCAACGAAGCCGGCGGCAACGCCTTCATGGAGTACCAGCTGCCCGAGGCGGTGCTCAAGCTGAAGCAGGGCTTCGGCCGGCTGATTCGCACCGCCGAGGATTCGGGCACCGTGGTGATCCTCGACCCGCGGCTGCTGACCAAGCCCTACGGGCGGGTCTTTCTCGGCAGCCTGCCGCCGGCGACCGTCGAGGTTGAGCCGCTCGACGACGCGCTCGAGCCGGCGGTCGAACCCTGGTCGGAGGGCTGATCCCGTGCCCACCTTCATCCCCGCCGACCCGCTCTATCAGCTGGCCCTCGTGATCGTGGCCGGGATCGTGGGGGGCGAGCTGTTCGCATTGGTCCGCCTGCCTCGGGTGACCGGCTGGATCGCCACCGGCATCTTCCTGCGGGCGACCGCCCCTTGGCACGGCCCGCTGACGGGGCTCTCGGCCACGACCACGCTCGAGATGCGGCCGCTGATGAACTTCGTGCTCGGCTACATCGCCTTCACCGTCGGGGCGGCCCTTCACTTCGCCGGCCTCCGCAATGCCGGCCGGCGGGTCGGGCTCTTGCTCCTCGGCGAGGCGATCGTCACGCCGCTGGTGGTCCTGGCCGTGCTCTGGAGCCTCGGCAGCTTCTTCGCCCCGGGCGGCTTCTCGCTGCGGGCGGCCGTCCTCCTGGCCGCGATCGCGATCGCCGGCGCTCCCGGCACGACGGTGCTCGTGATCCAGGAGGCCCGGGCCCGCGGCATCCTCACCCGGACCCTGCTCGGCTCGATCGCCCTGATCGACATGGTGGCGGTGGGGATGTTCGTCTTCTCGGCCGACTACCTGGCGGCGATCGCCGGCGGCGGCCAGACCTGGCAGGAGGCCTCGCCGGCCGCCCTGGTCACGGTGGCCCGCGAGTTTGCCACCGACCTGGCGGTCGGCGGCGTCGCGACGCTGCTCGCCCTCGGTCTGATGCGGACGATCGTCAGCCCGGCCTTCCTCGGGCCCACGATGGTGGCCGTGATCCTCGGCACCTGGGGCGGCGCCACCGGCCTGTCGGCCTCGGGAATCCTGGCCTGCACCTTCGCCGGCATCCTCGTCTCCAACCTGCGGCACGACGTCGTCCGGTCGACTGAGGCCTATCTGCATGCGATCGGGGCGATCCTGTTCACCGCCTTCTACACCCTGGCCGGGATGAACATCGACCTCAGCCTGGTGACCAGCGTCGCCGGGCTGGTGGCGGTGTTCGTGGTGGCCCGCTTCATCGGCAAGTACGCCGGTGGTTACGCAGCGATGAGCCTGGCCGGAGCACCTCGCCGCGTCCGCAACTCACTCGGCCTCTCGCTGATCCCCCATGGCGGCGTTGCCGTCGGCCTCCTCCTGATGGTCCAGACCGATCCCCGGCTGGCCGGTGTGGCCGAGACGGTGACGGCCGTCGGGCTGGCGGCGATCACGATCAACCAGCTGGTCGGCCCGAGCATGCTCCGGCACGCCCTCGCCCGGGCCCGCGAGGTCGGCAAGGCGGCCCCCCGGCTGCTCGACTTCCTCGACGAGAGCCACATCCTGGTCGACCTGGCCGGCGGCACCAAGGAAGAGGTGATCACGGCGCTGGTCAACCGGCTCTACACCGCCCCCAAGCCGCCGGCGATTGCTCGCAGTGAGTTTCTCGAGAAGGTCTTCGAACGGGAGGCGGTGGCCAGCACCGTGCTCGGCGAAGGCCTGATGATCCCCCATGCGATCCTCGACGAGGGGCAGGCGATCACCGGCGTGCTCGGGGTCAGCTCGCGGGGCCTCGACCTCGACGCCCCCGACGACCGGCCGGTCCACGCCGTCCTGCTCCTGGCGACACCCCAGGCCGACCGCAAGCGGCACCTCGAGGTGCTCGCCGCCTTCGCCCGCGCGATCACCCGCGACGTCAACCTCCGCGAGCAACTCTACCACGCCCGCAGTGCCGCCCACGCCTATGACGTGCTCCACGCCGAGGACGCCGAGGACATCAACTACTTCCTCGAAGACGCGATCAGCCGCGCCGACTGACGAATAGCCCGGCCAACCGCCGCCGCTTCCTTCATGGATGCCCGGCTTTATCCGGCCTTGCGCCAGCGGCGACGTGTCCACCAGAAGCAAAGGATAGAACCGCTCGACAGAGCCAGCATTGCAGAGGGCTCGGGAACGGCCACGACGTCAAAGGTAAATCCGCTTAATCCTGCTCCGCCCGCGTTTCCCGTAATCGGGCGAAACGTCATGGTCTGCCCGCTTGTCAGGGAAATACCAGCGCCACTGATGGTGCCAGATGTCGATGTGTTGGGCACAAGTTGCTGAATCACAGTCCCATCGGTGTCCTCGACTCCGAACGAAGACTGGCCGTTTGCGAGGCGATTGGCATAGGAAAAGTCAACGAGGTTGAGCGCGAAGCCCGGGACATCAGCGGCTGTGCCACTCACTGTAAACGCCACAAACTCTCCGCTCTCAAGAGCGGCCGCGTTCCCTTCCCCCTGGGTCACCAGTACCGCGCCGTTCGTGTAGCCGCCCGATGGATAGTTCAGGATCGGGTTAGCCGATCCGCTGTAGGTCAACTTCAACGATGTCCCGAACAAAGCGGTAGCTGAGGTGCTGCCTGCGATTGCGTTGTCCACCTGACCCCAGCGTGCGGGACTTGCTGCGCCACCGCCGGATGTCAGGGCAACCGTGGTGAGCGAAATATTTCCAGAACCACCGATGACGTAATCAAGTTCTAGGGTTGCAGCGCCCGCAGACGCAAATGTTCCGGTTGGTGCAAGATCGACGAAAAAACTAGTAGCGACTGAACCATGCGTCACAGCGGACGAACCAACAACCAGCGTGAGTGCGATGAGCACCACAGCCAATGGGCTCAAACTCTTCGCATTCGCAGCGCTCCCAAGCGAACAGTGATTCTGTCTCATGCTGAATAGGTCCTTTCGATTTCCAGAGGCCGAAACGCCTCAATTGCCCCCACGAATCTCCGCCTGAGGAACCTTGCCACTCTGTTTCTGACCGATGACGGTCGTGGCAACTACTCTCTCTCGCACCATTTATTCCGAATGTACCGCACGAAGTGCCAAAAAAATCCTCAAGTCAGAAAAACTTGGCGTTTGCGCCCGGAAAAGTTGAGAACTCCTCAAAAAAGGGCACCGGATAGCCCGGCCAATGGCACTTCCGCAGGAACTGCCCCACTGATGAGTGGGTCGCATGCTCCTGTCTCCCGACCCGCACCAGGCCTTTCCCGGCCCGCGTGCCCCCCCTCCTGCGCGGCATTTTTCTGGCTGTCGCGCGGAGTCTCTCCGAGTCAGCGAACGCGACGCAGCCGGCGCTCGCCGAGGCCGCAGGCGATGGCGATACCGGTGAGCAGCCAGGTGGAGGGCTCGGGCACGGCGGCGGCCTCAAGCAACATCGTCGGTCGGTTACCGCCCAAGCTAGCTGTCCACGTGCTGCCATTATTTTCGGCGGCGTACCGGCTCGAGGTGCCAGCATCCAAGGATCGAACAAATGACACGCCGTTGCTACCGGTTGGAATGGCTTCCGTGTCGGTTTCGCTCCAGCGGAAGTTGTTGTCGGTCGGGTCGCCGTCGACCGTAAACGACACGGCGTAGGTGTTTCCTGCGGTGATAGCAAAGGAACTGGGCAGCGAAAAACTAAAGTATTGCGGGGTGCCAAGCGCGGTGATTGCCGCGGAGGTTTGCGCCAGCGGCGTTCCCGTCGGAAGGCCGCCGGATGAGCTGTACAGCGAGACCGTCCCCGTTCGAGCGTCAGGGTTGCCGTCGGCGGAGAAGGCCCCGATCGCCAGCGTTTCCAGGGTGTAGTTAACCGTGGTTGAGAAAGAGTACGCGAAGTACCGATTTGGCCGCGTTGTAAGCCCATTCTTCGCCGCCAGTGGCGATGTGCCCACGTTCGTGTTATCCAGCAGCACGACGCCTGCATCGGCGGCGTTGAAAACGAGTGTCGTGAGGCCGAGGACGGCGGTGAGGCAGACGTGGAGAATCTGTCGTGTTTTCATTAGTCGATGGCTCCAAGGACTCGGGAGTCGGAGAATTGAACGGCTGTCAGCGACGGCCTGAGCGGCCGACGGGTCACGACAGATGCTAGCCCGGCGGTTTCGCGGTGTGGACCGCGAATCAGCCGAATCCGGCGGCAGCGTCCGGGAATCCGGCAGGAAAAACTTCGGGTGGAGGAGACTCGCCGTTTGGTTGCGGTGACTGCAGGATGTGTGCAGAACCGCACCGTGCACCGCGGCCAGTGGATGCCGCGATGAGGTGGGCGGATGGAGATTGCGAGGGAGCGAGTTCACATGGCGTCTGAGAAGCAGTTGGCGACGCCCCTGCGTGCGGTGCTCGTGGATGATGAGCCGCTGATCCGCAAGCGGTTTCGGCAGATGCTCAGCCATCACCCCGATGTCTCGATCGTGGGGGAGGCGGCGAGCGCCGCGGAGGCGGTCGCGGTGTTTGCCGAGGTGGATTTTGATCTCGCCTTTCTTGATGTGGTGATGCCGGAGGCCGATGGTTTTTCCCTGATCAGCCGGGTGCCGCCGACGGCTGCCGTGGTGTTTGTCACCGCCCATGAGCGGTTTGCCAGGCAGGCGTTTGACGTGGCGGCGACCGACTACCTGCTCAAGCCCGTCGATCCGGACCGGCTGGCCGAATGCCTTCGCCGGGTGCGGGCACGGCTGGCCACGCAGTGGGCCAGCGAGCAAATTCTGGTGGCGGAAGGGGATCGCACCCGTCGGGTGACCGCAGCCGAGATCGTGGCGGTGGAGCAGGCTGGTGATGCGGCCGTGCTGCTGCACATCGCGCGGGATGTCGCCGCCCGCGTCAGCGGTCGGGTGGGCGAGTGGGCCGAGCGACTCCAGGGGCGTGGCCTGGAACGGGTCAGCCGCAGCCTGCTGCTTCGGCCAGAGGCGATCGTGCATCTCGAGCGGCTCAGTCGCAACGAGATGCTCGTGGAGCTCGCCGGCGTCGCGAAGACGTTTCGGCTGGGGCGTACGGCCGCGGTGCGGGTGAACAGGCTCGTGTCGGGCAGCCCGCAACACGATCGGCAGCGGTTCCCCGGCGGGCATTGAAGCGGGTAGCCTCAGGACCCGAAGGGGACGGCATGCCACAACCGCTGCGAGCCAATCCACGAGCAAGATTTGCCTACTGGCAGGCTGTCGGCTGGGCTGGGGTGGCGGCCGTTTGGGCTACCCTCGCGGTTGCCAATGGAAAGCCCGCCTCGACGGCGGGGTGGCTCGTCGCGACAAATGTCACTGTTGGGCTTGTGCTTACGACAGGACTGGCGGCTTTTTTCCAGTGGTTTTGCTGGTCGGGCCGTGCTGCTCGTCAGCTGGTACCGGTGTTTCTGCTGGCAGCCTTCACGGCAGGGCTCGCGCATCTTCTCTTGGCGATGCTTCCTGGTGTCTGTGGAGCACGCGAATGGGACTTTCTCGGCTTCGTCTCACCAACTGTGTTTGGCGTGATCCGTGCGACGATCCTCTACTCCCTCTGGAGCCTGTTGTTTGTCGTGGGCAGCCTCGCAGGAGAGCGAGGTGAGGCGCGGCGGCGGATGGAGGCGCTCCAGCAGGAAGTGCGGGATGCCGAGCTGCGGCTGTTGCTCGATCAGCTCGATCCCCACTTCCTCTTCAATGTCTTGATGCTCGTGCAGGCGGAGGCGGACGACCCCAGCCGGGTGCGGGACCTGGTATTAGGGATCTCCCAATATCTGCGAACCGCCATCGGCCGGGCGAGCCCGATGCTGTCGGTGGGTCAGCAGGCTGACGAGTGCCTGGCCTATCTGCAGCTGCAGCGGGCGAGGTTTGGTGAGTCGCTCTCCTGGCGGATCACAGTTGAGCCGGACGTCGCTGGCGTGCTCCTGCCCAGGCTGACTGTGCAGACGCTTGTGGAGCATGCGGTGCACGACAGCTTCGAGGCGAGCGGCGAGGCGACGGAGATCCTGGTCACGGCGCGGCTGGAACGTGACCAGCTGCTGCTGGAGGTCGTTTATCCGTCCAGTCAGGAGCGGCTCTCGAGCAGTGGCTTGTCTGAACTGGAAGATGGACAGTCGCAGGGGCTCAAGGATCTCTGCCGTCGGCTGGAACTGCTGGCCGGCCCTGAGGCCTGCCTTCGGCTCGCGGCGGGCGACGGCCTTGCCACGGCCAGGATTCAGTCGCCTGTCCGGCGGCACTCGTAGACCACGGAAAGGTCAGCCAATGGCACTTCGGAAAGCGTCGGGCGACGCCTGGAAAATGTCCCGGTCAAAAGTGGACTTGCACGGGCTTCCGGGAGCCGGGAAATGCCCAACGGCTCGCGGTCCCTCCGGCTCGCGCCGGCGGGCTTCTCTTGAAAAGGGGACTGGCTCCGAGCGAAGCGAGGTGCCTGTACCCTTTTCCAACCCGACGACAAACGGAAAGCGTGTCAGCGAGCCCGGGTCAGCCGGTGAGTTCGAGTTCGGCCCAGGTCGTCGGGTCGCTCTCCCAGGGATACTCGGGCGGGGCGTAGCACGGCACGCTGCCGAGCCGCCGGTCGACGAGTGCCGCGAAGAAGCCGAGCCGGGAAATCTCAGCCGGATCCCAGCCGGGCAGGGCCGCCGCCGAGAGCAGCACGTCGACCCGCCAGCCATCGGAGCCGAGTTCGGCCTCGACCCTGGTCGCCCCCTCGGGGAGTTCCGCCGGCAGCTCGCTCGTCCGCGGAATCACCGCCGGCACGACCACCGGCCTGTCGGCCCGCCGGCCGCCGCCAGTCGGTAGCACCGCCAGCCGCCGACAGAACCGTCCGGCCCGGTGGCTCTCACCGGTCGGGCGGGTCGCGATCCAGAGATGGAGACCGTCGCTGTCTTCCGGCTTGGCCGGATGGCACCACCGCTTGGCCCCCACGCCCCGGGCGATGCCGCGGAAGGCGATTGCCTCATCGTTCCAGGCGGCGAAGAGTTCGAGCACGTCGGGCACGCCGACGACGCTCGCCAAGGAAGGCAGCCGGCAGCGGTCATCGAGGCCCGCGGCCGCGGGCGGCCAGAGCGTCTCCCGCCGGCTGCAGGGCAGCCGAAACCGGAACATCGAGGCGGGACTGACCAGCGGACTCATTGGCGGCGAGAACCCTCAGGGAACATCGATCCACGATCCCAGGAGTGGTAGTGTAGTACGTCCATCTGGGTCGGGCCGGGCCGCGGGCGAACGTCGATGCGACCGGGGCGGCGGCGAGCGTTCGCCGCCTGGAGCTTCTCGACCGGCTGGCGGACTTCGTCAGGGAGCCAATGAGAGACGCGGGCACGACGCTGATCGCAGTGACTGTCACGGCGGGCGGCATGACGGTATTGCTGGCCTTCACAAGTGTCTGCGGGGCAGGGCTCTGGCTGGTGCTGGCCTACAACCGGCTGGTACGGCGGCGGAACCTGGTCGCCGAGGGCTTCAGCGGCATTGACGTGCAGCTGAAGCGGCGGCATGAACTCGTGCCCAATCTGGTCGCCTGCGTTGAGGGTTATGCGGGCTTTGAACGGTCGCTGCTGGAGAACCTCGCCCGGCTCCGAACCGCAGCCAATGCCGCCGGAACCGTGGCCGAGATCAACGCCCAGGAAAACCGACTGACCGGCGGCCTGAACTCGCTCTTTGCCCGCGTCGAGGCCTATCCTGAGCTCAAGGCGAATGCCACTTTCGCCCAGCTCTCGACCCAGTTGGTCGACGTTGAAGACACGCTGCAATATGCCCGGCGGTACTACAACGGCGCCGTTCGCGACCTGAATGTTGCCGTCGAGTCGTTCCCATCGAATCTCGTGGCGGGCTGGTTTGGCTTCCGGCCCGAAGCCTATTTCGAGGTTGAGTCGGTGGCCGAGCGGGCTGTGCCCCGAGTTTCGCTTCCAGGTTCGCCCGCCGGGTCTCGCCCCGCCGGATCACGGGAGGGCTGAGAATGGGCCGAGGGTATCGATGTCGCGTCTGGCCGCTGCTAGCCTGCGGCCTGGCGGCCTGCCTGGCCGGCCCGCTTGTAGCAGCCGAACGGATCACGGCGTTCCGCAGTGATCTGGTGGTGGCGGAGGATGGCCTCCTCACCATCACCGAGACCATCACCGTCAATGCCGATGGTGAAAAGATCAAGCACGGCATCTACCGCGACATTCCCACCCGCTACGGCACGGGCTTTCTCGGCCTCTCGACAACCATCCCCTTTGAGATTCTCGCCGTCGAGCACAACGGCCGGCCGGCGGCCTACCATACCGCGGACCGCGACGGCTTCGTGCGGGTCTTCATCGGCGAGAAAGCCGTGACGCTTCCACGCGGTAAACACCGCTACCTGATCCGCTATGCAACCCGGCAGTTGCGGTTCTTCCCGGACCATGACGAGGTCTATTGGAATGCGACCGGCAACGCCTGGCGGTTTCCAATCGACCGGGCTGAGGCGACGGTGACGCTCCCGCCTAGTGTGCCGCTCGATCAGATTGATCCCGAGGGCTATGTCGGCACGGTCGGCTCCAAGAACCAGCAGGACCTGACAGCTGAGATCGACCTGCAGCGCCGGCAGGTCGTCTACGCCACGACCCGGACGCTCGAACCCCGGGAGGGGCTCACGATCGTCGCCCGGTTTCCCAAGGGGGCTATCCGAGAGCCGTCGGCCATTGAACGGCTCTGGGACGATCCCTTTCTCCGCTGGGGCAGCGCCGGGCTGGCTGTGGTGGTCGGCTATTTTCTGACCGCCTGGCTGCTGGCGGGCCGTGACCCGGCCACCGGCGTGATTTTTCCCCGGTACGAGCCGCCTGAGGGCCTCAGTCCGGCCGCCTGCCGGTTTGTTGCGCGGATGGGCTTTGACAAGGAGTGCTTTTCGGTCGCTCTGCTCTCGCTGGCAACGCAAGGCGCCGTCGCCATCAGCGAGGATGACGGCGACTACGTCTTGGAAAAGACCGGCGAACTCCCTCCGACCGCCTCACCGGGGGAACGCAAAGTCTTTGAACGGCTGCTGGGCGACCGCACCCGGCTCGACGTTGATCGCGAGCACCACCAGCGGTTCTCCGCGGCGATCAAAAAGCTCCGGAAATCGCTGGCGGGAGAATTCGAGGGTGTGCTCTTTCGGCCGAACCGGCTCTGGTTTTTCGGCGGCGTGGCGGTGGCGATTGCCGCGTTGCTGGCGACCGTCTTTGGAGCGGGTGGGATCGCTGCCACCGGCAAGGTTGGCTTCTTTACCCTCTGGCTTTCAATCTGGTCGGTCGGCTGCGTCGCCCTCGGGCACATGGTGATCTCGGCCTGGCGGACGGTGCTGGCCGGCGGGACCGGGCTGAACCGCGTCACCGGCGTCGGCGGGGCGATTTTCATCACCCTTTTCGCACTGCCTTTTTTCACTGCCGAAATCGTCGTCCTGGGTCTTCTCGCGACCATGACCTCGCTCTGGCTGATTCCGGTGCTGCTGGGCATCGTCACCACCGTGGCCGTCTTCTACGAGCTGATCAAGGCTCCGACCGGTGCCGGTCGGGCGATC
Source organism: Planctomycetota bacterium (assembly GCA_027592945.1). Taxonomy (GTDB): domain Bacteria; phylum Planctomycetota; class Planctomycetia; order Pirellulales; family UBA1268; genus QWPN01. The sequence continues at coordinate 417 of JAQCJP010000086.1, read as the reverse complement.
ATGGATCAGATCGACGGCTTCCGGATGTATCTGGCCACCGCCGAGCGAGACCGGCTCGACGACCTGACCCGCCAGACGCTCTCACCAGCAACCAGCCAGCCGCAGCCCCGCACGCTTGAACTCTTCGAGCGGTTTCTGCCCTACGCCGTCGCCCTCGGTGTGGCCAACCAGTGGGCGGGGCAGTTTCAGGATCTCGTTGACGCTGCCAGCACCGAGCCGGGCTCGGGGCAGTCTGCGGGCTATCACCCTGCCTGGTACCACGGCAACGCCTGGTCGGCTGCCACCATCGGGGCGGCGGCCGCAGGGCTGGGGACGGCGATGACGACCGCCGTGGTGGCCGCGGCGACCAGCCCCTCGTCATCGAGCGGTGGCGGCGGCGGCGGATCGTCCAGCGGCGGCGGCGGTGGGGGCGGCGGC
>JAQCJP010000085.1 GCA_027592945.1 Planctomycetota bacterium | reverse complement strand
ATCCCGAAGGGCAGGCAGGCGCCCGGATGGGTGTTGCCGATCTGGGGCTTCGGCCAGAACCAGGCCGCCGCCTGGCCTGTGACCTCCGGCAGATCGACCGGCTCGGTGCCGATGAAGGGATCGACCCACGCGCGGGGCGGGCGGCCCTCCTGCTCCGCCTCAGGATCGAATTGCGGCATGGTTCGAAGCGGGCGGGGGTCAGGCCGCGGCGTGAAGGACCGGCGAGGCAAGCAGTCGGGCGAGGATCTCCGCCCGGTCAAAGCGGGCGGCATGGCTTCGCGCCTGGCTACTGATCGCCTCCCGCTGGGCGTCGCTCATCGCGGCGACCCGGTCGAGCGTCGCGGCCAGGTCCGCCACGTCACCTGCCCGATGATAGAGGCAGTGGTCGCCGGTGGCCTCCGGAATCCCGCCAGTGCGGGTGGTGACCACCGGGCCCCGGCCGCCGGCGAGCATCGCCTCGACCACCGCAATCCCGAACGTCTCGGTGAACTCCGGCCGCGGCTTGCTTGGCAGGCAGTAGGCATGGCAGCCGGCCATCAAGACCCGCTTCTCGGCGTCGCCCACGTCATTGAAGAAGCGGATCGCGGGATCGCCGGCGGCCAGCTCGCGGAGCGTCGCCTCGTGGGGACCGGTGCCGCCGATCACGAGGGGCATCCGGCCCCGCAGCCGGCTGGCCCGATAGGCCCGAATCAGGTCGTCGACGCCCTTCGCCTCGGTGAGCCGGCTCAAGAACAAAAGGTAGCCGTCGCTCGTTAGCCCGCGGCGGGTGAGCGTGGCGGCCTGCTCGGCGGCGGCGGGAGGCGTCAGGTAGGCCGCCGTGTCGATCGCGGGGTAGCTGATCGCCACGCGGGCCTCGAGCTGCGGGGCGAAGCGGGTGCCGAGCCGGTCGTCGACCTCGCTGCCCGCCGCCACGATCAGATCCTTGGTGAACCGGCTGACGGCGACCGGCAGATCGTGGTCGAGGTAGTTCTGGAGGACGGTCGCCGCGGCACCGACCTGCCCGGTCTGGAGGGCGTTGGAGACGACGTTGGTGATGTCCGAGCCGACCGCCTCGGCGATCGTCGTCGGCGGGGCGAGGTCGGCGAGGCAGCGGATTGCGTGCACGGCCTGCATCACCATCTGCCCGTGCGGCACGAGGTAGAGGTTCATCACGACGGTCCTGCCGCGGAAGGCTACCAGCAGATCGACCAGATGACCCGCGATCGCGTAGCCGAGGCGGCCGTCGAGCACCTTGTAGTCGCCGATCGGTGCCGGCCGGTCGACCGAGATGCCGGCCGAGTAGGCCGGCACCGACTCGAGGGGCTTGAGCGGCAACTCGGAGGCAACGAGCACGTCGAGGGGATAACTGACGATGTGGACCCGCTCGAAGCCGGCTGCCAGGGCGGCCTCGGCGAGGTTGCGAGCCTCGGTCGAGTGCCCGCAGATGATCGGGTCGGCCCGGGCGAGGAGCACGAGGTTGCGCGGGCTCCGACCGGTGCGGAAGTCGACGGTCGATTTGGATCGGGGTGCCATGGGAGAATCTCGAACGGGGAAAGACCGGGGAGGCCGGAAGACACGCCTGACCACCCATGCGAGCAACTCGCGTACCAAAGGCTCCTCCCAGCACCGTGCGGCATTGCTGTCAGATCCGTAAGCGGCCCTCTGGCAACGACTTCCGTCGTCCGCCGGTCGTCGCCGGTTCCGGCAGGCCGCCGCGGCCTGCCTCCCGCGTGGGCAGTCCTGCCACTGGAGTGGCCGGCGGCCGCGGTCTGACCCAGCAGTAGAATCGGGGCGATGACGCCCCCGGCCTCCGACGACCGCGACGAGCCCGCCGCCTTCCCGGCGGAGGGGCCGGAGAGCCTCCCGGCCGACACCGAGACGCTTGCGGTCGAGGCCGCAGCGGCCCGCGACCGCTCGGCCGCCGCCCGCAAGGTGCGGTCGTTTCCGACGACGCCGGGCGTCTACCTGATGAAGGACGCCGCCGGCCGGGTGATCTACGTCGGCAAGGCCAAGAACCTCCGGGCCCGGGCCGGCTCCTACTTCCTCAAGGCCGCCGCCGAGGATCGCCGCACCGCCGACCTCGTCCGCGAGATCCGCGACATCGACTACCTCGAGGCCGAAAGCGAGGTCGACGCCCTCCTGCTCGAGAGCCGGCTGGTCAAGGACGTGCAGCCGCGGTTCAACAGCGACCTCAAGGACGACAAGACCTTCCCCTATCTCCAGATCACGACCCACGAGGACTACCCGCGGGTCGAGTTCACGCGGACGCCCGAGCAGAAGGGGGTGAAGCTCTACGGCCCCTTCACCAGCGCCGGCTCGCTGCGGGGGGCGATCGTCGTCCTCCAGCGGATCTTCAAGTTTCGGACCTGCACGCTCGACATCGACGCCGACGACGACCGCTGGCGGTGGTTTCGCCCCTGCCTGCTGGCCTCGATCGGCCAGTGCACCGCCCCCTGCAACCTGCGGATCTCGAAGCAGGACTACCGCAAGGACATCAACCGCCTCAAGACCTTCCTCGACGGCGGCAAGCGGCGGCTGCTCGAGGAGATGAAGTCCGAGATGCTCGCCGCCTCGGCGGCCCTGGAGTTCGAGAAGGCGGCCCGGCTCCGCGACGAGATCCGGCTCCTCGAGACGCTCGACCAGCGGGGCGAACTCGAGGAGCACGTCCAGCCGGAGGTCTTCCTCGTCGATCCCAAGAAGGGCCTGGCCGGCCTCCAGAAGGTGCTCGGGCTGAAGGCGCCTCCGCGGGTGATCGAGGGCGTCGACATCGCCCACCTGGCCGGCAACGAGACGGTCGCCAGCCTCGTGCAGTTCATCGACGGGCTCCCCTTCAAGGCGGGCTACAAGCGGTACCGGATCAAGGAGGTCGCGGGGATCGACGACTTCCGGAGCATCCACGAGGTCGTCTCGCGGCGGTTTGCCCGGCTTGTCCGCGAGGGCTCCTCGCTGCCCGACATCTTCCTGGTCGACGGCGGCAAGGGGCAGCTCTCCGCGGCGCTCGAGGCCCTCGAGAGCCTCGGCATCGAGGCCCCCTGCGTGATCTCGCTGGCCAAGCGGGAGGAGGAGGTCTTCCTGCCCGGGCGGAGCGAGCCGCTCCGGCTCTCCCGCAGTTCCTTTTCGCTGCGGCTGCTGGAGTACGTCCGCGACGAGGCCCACCGCTTCGCCCAGCACTACCATCATCTGCTGCGGGGCAAGCGAACGCTTGAGGAGTAAAAAAGGGGAGTAGAAAAGGGGGACAGGCACCTCGCTGCGCTCGGAGCCAGTCCCCTTTTCCATCGAAGCCCCCCGGTGCGAGCCGGGGGGACGGCGGGCCGTTGGGCGAGAGGCGCCCCCGGAAGCCTCAAAATGCTACATTTCGAGGAGCGCGAAGAGACTCCCGCCGCGTCCCGCCCCTCCGCTTCCTGTCCCATGCCGACGTTGACCGATGAACTGGCTCGGGAGCGAAACCGCGAGGCGTCCGACCGCACGCTCCTGGCCTGGATTCGCACGAGCCTGGCGATGATCAGCCTCGGGTTCGCGATCGAACGAGTCGGCGAGGCCGCGTTGGCTCTCGACGGCAAGATCGCTGCCCTCTCTCCGCTCAAGACGCGGATTTTCGGGGCGGTGCTGATCCTGCTGGGGATCGCCGCCACGCTCGTCGGCATGTGGGAGCACCGCCGGGTGCTCGCCGCTCTGAAAAACGACGCCTACCGCTACGCCGACCGCCCGGCCGTAGCCCGCTGGATGGGCGTGGCCATCGTGATGGTTGGCCTGACGGCCCTGGTCGTCATTCTGGCATTCTGAGGGTGGAGACACGTCAGGCAGGTGCTTCTCACCCCACGAGCGGCTCCCTTTTTTGTTTCTCGCCTGGCGGGGATCAGCCGACCTGTCGCCCCGGACGCCTGACGAGCGACCAGGCCCGGTCGCCGCCGAGGTAGGTGCTTCTGCACCCGGCCAGCCGACGCACCGTGATCCCGGTGGACGACTGCCGCCAGGCGAAATCGCTCCGGCCGTCGCCGTCGGCATCGTCCGACGCCACGACCGACCAGTCGAGGCTTCCGCCGAGCCAGGTCGACCGCTGCACGGCGGCATTGACCAGCAGCCACTGCACGGTCGTGCCGGTGGATGACTGCCGCCAGAGCACGTCGCTGTAGCCGTCCCCGTCATAATCGCCGGTCGCGACGATCTCCCAGTCGCTGCCTCCTCCGGGAAGCACCGTAGCGGAGAGTTCGCGGGAGCCGTTCATCCGCTTGACGATGTTCACGCCGGTCGGAGCGTGTCGCCAGATCAGGTCATTTCGGCCATCGGCGTTGACGTCGAAGTTAGGGCCGGTCGAGACCAGCCGCCAGTCGGGATTGCCTCCGATCGGCGTCTGCCGCGGGACGTTCACGCCGTCCATCAGCCACATCACGTTGCTGCCGCTGGCATGGTGCCGCCAGACCACGTCGGTCACGCCGTCGCCGTCGTAATCGCCGGAGGCTTCCAGGCCCCATTCGGTGCTCGAGCCGGTCAGCTCGGCGAGCTTCGTCGAGCCGTCGGGATTGAGGAGCCGCAGGACCGCCAGGCCCGAGGACGCCTGGAGCCAGATGAAGTCGGTCACCTTGTCGCCGTCGAAATCGCCAGGCGTCCCGATGGTCCAGTCAGCGTTGCCGCCCAACACCCGCGTGCCGACGATCTCGCCCGTCTCGCCGTAGAGAAGCCCCACGACGCCTCCGCTGACGGCATCCCGCCAGAGTCCATCCGCGATCCCGTCGCCGTTGAGGTCGACCGCAGGCGTTCTCCTCAGGTCGGCCGGCTCGGCCGGCAGCGGCTTGAAACCCTGCCGGACATACCACCTCTCGGCCACATTGACATCATCGTGAAACTTAAACCGGCGAACCGCAGAATCGGCTGCGTTGAACCCGCCGATCGTTACGAAGAGCGCTCCATAGGTGTACGTGTAGGGTTCGCCGGAAAAATAGTCAATGCCGGAATATGTCTCCGTCTCCACCACCTGGACCGTCAAGGGGGAGATGAACGACCGCGCCGCCGGCGAGGTCGTGCCGTAGAAGAGATCGAGATTGCTCGCCTGCTCGGCGGGATGCTCGCCAGGAGCAACGCCGAAGTCCTTGAACCGTCCTCCCGCCATGACGCTGCTGAACCGCCCCCCAAGGTTCGTTCGCATCTCGTTGTCGAACTCCAGCTGGTTTCCCGTCGTGACGGCGGGGCCCGTCGCAACGCGGAAGACGCCCATCCCCTGCGGGCCAGCACCGAGGACGAGCTCATCGGATTTGTCCATGTTCAGATCCCCCGCGGCGAGTGACGCCCCGTTGGCGAACACGTCTGTGACGTGCCCCGCGCAATCCTCGAGGGGCAGCGATGCCAGCAGCTGTGACGCCGAGGAGAGCGAGGCCGGCTCGATCAGAAAAGCCGTCACGGTCGTCAGGCTGTTCTGATTGGTCGCCACGACCAGATGAACAGGCCCGCCGTACTCCGCGGGCCCCTCGAACTCGCCGACCGCGATGCCGGTGATTTTTCCGTTCAGCCCGGGAGTCTCGAGGGGCTCTCCGCGGGCCGCCGGCTGGCCGCCTCCGCTGCTCGGCCTGACGTCGTAGATCGCCACGCCGTTGAAGACGGCCGCCGGTGACAGCGGGGCCACCACGATCCGCGGATCGCCCGCGGCGTTCACCGCTCCGACAGTAACCAGAAAGCCGCCGCTGTACGAGCCGCCGTAGGTGCCGCTCAGATCCAGCGCGGCCGTATTCCAGCGGCGCGCCGAGGCATTCGGATTGCCGTTGAAGATCCCGATCGTCCGCAGGCTGGCGCCGAACGGGTCAGACTCCGGATCGACGAGCGGCCCGGGCGCGGTGATCAACTCCGGGTAGCCGTCTCCGTCGAGGTCGGCCTGGGCGACGTTGAGACCGCCGGCAAAGCGACGGGAGAACTCCTCCCCGTAGACCGCCGTGAGGTCTGCATTGCCGGTGCCGTCGGCGGAGACCGTCAGCAGCGGCTCCGCTGCCACCGACTCGTTCCAGAGCTGCTGATCGCTTGCAGTTGCCGGGTCGGCGATGTCGGCGCTGGAGAGGCCGCTCAGATCGTAGAGCCGGGCTTGGGGCGGATTGCTGATGCCCGGAATCGACACGCCGCCGGTTCCCACAGCCATCACGGGGCCGACGGCCAGCACCGTCCTCGGCTCCAGCCGCTCAAAACCAGGGGTCGCCCGCCGCGGCCTCCGAGGGCAGCCAGTGCCAGCGTTCCTGCCACCTACCCGTTGCCTGCCCCTCCCGCCGCCACAGCCGGCGAAGCGGGCTACGGCCGTGATCCTGTTCTGACGACTGCTCGGCATCGCGTGGCTCCTTTGAGAATCCGAGAGAATCCGGATGCGGGTTCCCACCCGGCCGAACACTTCAGTTACTGAGAGAGGCGGAAGACGGGCCTGCAACCGGACGCAGCCCCCCCCGAGAGCCGGGCAATCGGCAGCGGGCCTGCAAAACGCGGCTGCAGGGGCGCGAGCGGGTTGACTGGGGAGCAGAGCAGACGGAACCGGAGGCGTCAAGCACCGCTTGCAGCCTGCCGAGGCCCGGATATTCACCCGGAGAAGCATCCGGTTCGCCAGCCGGCCTGGCCGAGGTTGCCGGCTGGGTGCCCAGGCCTTGGCAACCGTTTCCCTTTCGGCACAACCCGTCCCGAACACGATCAGGACAGTCCCTCTCGCTCGCTGTCGAGACGGTCCTTGAGCCGCCCGACCGGTCCTTCGATGCGGAGAAATGGCCAATCGGCTATTCCGCGGGGCGAATCGGCGGCGGGCTGCGATGGCTGCGGGCGAGCGTGGCCGAGGGAAGCTCCCCAAAACGCTCGTAGTAGTACCCGGCAAACCGCCCCTCGTGCGGGTAGCCGACGGTCTCGGCGACATCGGCGATCGTCAGGCCGCCCGCCGGATCGAGGAGCAGCTCGCGGGCGCGGTCAAGCCGCACGGCGCGGAGGAACGCCTGCGGCGTGTAGCCCAGTTTGCAGCAGGCTCGCTGGATCGACCGCATCGATCGGCCGGCTCGACGGGCGATTTCGGCCAGCGGCATCCGGTTCATCGCATGCTGCCTCAGCCATGCCTCCACGTCGGCCGAGTCGGCGAGCTGCTCGGAGCGGGGCTCGGCGGCCAGCGCCGTCGCAAGGGTGCGAAGGAGCGATGCCTCCCGCCCGCGAATCCCGGTCGAGAGGAGACGGAGGCGATCCGCTTCGGACAACCCCTGGAGCGCGACGGCCCGGGTACTCGTGTTGACGGCCCGGGCGAAGCTCAGCACCCTGCTGTGGAGCAGGTCGGCGACCTCGCCCGCGAACGAAACATGCCCCAGGGAGGCCACGTTCTCCCGTCCGGCGGACTTCGATGAGCGTTCCAGGGCCGCCGTGGTGACGTCGAGGAGCAGGCATCGGCAGGGAGCCGCCTCGAACCGCCGCAGCCAGCCGGCCGCCCGCAGAAGCGGCTGACCGGGAATCGCCTGGTAGGTGCCTGAATCGCCGCTGATTTCGACACTCCCTGCCAGCGGGACGATCAGGCAGGGGTGGCGGCACGGCTCGAGCAACCTGACCCGGATCCGGGCGGAGCAGCGAACGTAGGTGATGGCAAGATCGCCAAGGAGCGCTCGATTGAGGATGAGGGCATACGGGTCCGGCCCCACGATCTCGCTTTCGTGAGCAGGCCAAAACTCCGAGGTTGCCCGCTGCGCGGCGGGGAGTTTTGCGGTGCTGACCACCGCGAAACGTTCCAGCAGATCTCGCGCACCCGGGGGCATCCCACCAGTAGAGCAGCCCCGCCGGTCAGCAGAGGCCTGGTGTCGCATTTCGGATGGGATCGTCTGGTGCAAAACGCCCCATGCCGACGGCTCGTGGTGCGAATCGCCCCACCGATGCTCGCTCCTCTGGAGCGATTCGCCCCACCCCCTCAGAGGAGCGATCGCGTTGGCGAACGTATAAAAAGGTGCGGTGTTAAGCGTTCTCCATCCACCACCGAAGAATTCGGTGTCGCATTTCGGATAACGGCACAGTTTTTGCCCTTTCTACACATCGAGTGGTGAGCCGTTTGCCACCTGAGTGCAACCCTTCGATCGAGTTTCACCGATGAATGCTTCCTGCCCCTGGTTCTTTTCCAAAGCCGTGGCCGAAGACCAGCAATCTCAGCCTTGCCGAGGCCACCGTCCCGCAGGCCTCTCCGAAACACGCCTCCGTCGGCTGGTTTCCTCGTTCCTGGCATGGCCGCTGATCCTCACCGCTCTGGTCGCCTGGGGTCTGAAATGCGGAAGTGCTGAAGCGAGCATCCTCGTCAGCGCCCAAGATGTCGGGAGCAACCTCGTTCTCACGTGGAGCGGCTCCTGGAATCTGACGAACTATCCAAGCAAGACATCCACTAGTTCATCAGCCGCCTACGCGCAGGTGTTCGGCAACTCAACCCAGTTTGATTTTACATCCACTCCGGCTGCTACGGATGATAAATACATCACGACCCTCACAGGAAACACGTTCACGGCCAGCTATGCTTCGTTTGTGTCCACAAGCAACGTCTCAGGCGATACTTTTCGCATGTTTGACAACGGTTCTGGCTTCAGTTTGATCCTCCCAGCAAACTACGTGTCGGGATCCTCGTTGTCGGGCTCGATCACGTTCAGCGGCACATCGATCTCGGCCGTGTTTGGCTCGCTGCTCGACAGCGGTTCTCAGACCGTGTTCACGGATAACGCCGTGTCGGGCAACAACACGATCACGATTCAGGCGGTCCCGGAACCTGCGACCCCCGCGTTCTTCGCTGCCGGCTGCCTAATCCTCGCTGGATTTGGCTTCCGCCAGCGCAACTTCGGTCTCCAGCGACGGTCGTTGGGGCAGTTTCAGCGAGCCTGACCAGAACGGAAACATCCCATGACCTCCGCCCGCCTCCGCCGGTATTTTCTCGCCATCCTCGCGTTTGCGTCGCTTCTCGGCTTACCGCCCACAGCCGTTGACGCCGGCACGATTGCGGTGACCTGGGAAGACGTCGGCTCTGACCTGAAAGCGAGTTGGACAGGGACGTTTGACATCTCGGGGTACAACACCGGAGCCAACGCAAACGGCAATGGGTGGGCTAGATCACTAGGCAATCCCGGGGCATCCCTGTTTTTTATCGAGGCAGCCCCGAGTGCCACCGGCAACTTGACAAACTATAATATCTTGAGCGGGTCGGCTGAAGGTCCTGACAACTTCAGCTTCGATACCGGCACTTCGACCACCTTTTCAGGCACCTCGTTCGAACTCATCACGGGTTCGGGTACGGGCTTTAACGTCGAAAACGGCTGGCAAAACAACGATCCCGTCACCGGCACGGCGACATGGACCAGCACGAGCCTGTCCGCCGTTTTCGGTAGCAACCTGCCCCTCTTCGTCAGCAAGACGATGTTTGATGACGGCACCAATACAGTGACGTTTCAGGCAGTCCCCGAGCCTTCCGCTGCGCTGCTGGCCCTTGGCGGTGCATCGACCGTGCTCTGGCAGGTGTCGCGGCGGAAGCGGCCGGTCGCGCAAGCAGTTGCATCTCGCTAGCGATCGAACGGGTCTGCCAGGCAGCTTAAGCTGTGATCCGCTGCCGCCCGGTCAGACTCCGCCCTGCCTGCGGGCCGTGCATCGCCAGCCGGGCGGCGCGACCTCGTCCGGCTCGCCGGCCTCGTGGCCGGCCGCGAAATGGTGGCTCCATCACGGTGGGCGTGTCGGCGATGACCATCGGCATCGCGGGAATCAGCGGGGCGGCGTCTACCTTGCCAAGCATCGTGTCGTTCGCCGGCTGCGAACCCTCATCGAGCAGGTTGTTGGGGGGGTGCCCTCGAGCCGACCCCCCGGCCTGACCGCCCGGGAGGCCGCTCTTGGGAGCCGCGGAGCGCAACCCGAGATGCGGGAACAGGTTGGAGCAGGCCGCCGGTGGGGGTGGCGACCGAGTTGACGCCCTGACCGGTTCCCCGCGGTAAACTTCGGCCACCATCCAGATCCCAACGCGGTCGCCTCGACCACTCCCCACCGCTCCCTCGGAGACGACCCCATGGCTGGCAGCGACCCCGCGACCGGCTGCCGATCCTTCCGCTCGGCCGGCCTCGGCAGGCGGGAGTTTCTCCACGTCGGCTCGCTGACCGGCCTCGGCCTCTCGTTGGGCGGTCTCTTTCGGATGCAGGCGGCCCGGGCCGACGCCAAGTCGTTCGCTCACTTCGAGGGAACGGCCAAGAGCGTGATCCACGTCTGGCTGCCTGGCGGCTGGGCACAGCAGGAGACCTTCGACCCCAAGCCGCTCTCGCCGCTCGAGTATCGCGGCGACTTCAAGGCGATCGACACGAAACTCACCGGCGTGCAGTTCAGCGAAAAGCTCCCCAAGACGGCCGGCATCGCCGACAAGATCACGGTCATCAGGTCGATGACCCACGGTGAGGCGGCCCACGAGCGGGGCACCCACAACATGTTCACCGGCTACCGGCCCAGCCCCGCCCTCACCTACCCGAGCTTCGGCAGCGTCGTCTCCCACGAACTCGGCCCCCGGGCCAATCTGCCCCCCTACGTCTGCATCCCCAACCTGCCGGCTCCCGACGCCCAGGCCGGCTATCTCGGCAGTGCCTTCGGCCCGTTCGCGATCGGCTCCGACCCCGCCAACGACAACTTCACCGTCCGGGACCTCTCGCTGCCCGGCGGCGTCGATGCGGCTCGCTTCGCCACCCGCCAGCGGCTCCGCGAGGCGGTCGGCCGTCACTTCCAGCGGCTCGAGGACACCGCCGCGATCACCGCGCTGGACTCCTTCTACGAGCGGGCCTACGCCCTGGTGAACTCGGCCGAAGCCCGAGCCGCCTTCGACATCAAGGCCGAGTCCGACAAGCTCCGCGATGCCTACGGCCGCAACCAGGCGGGCCAGCGAATGCTGCTTGCCCGCCGACTGGTGGAGGCGGGAGTGCGGTTTGTGACGCTCTCGTACGGTGGGTGGGACATGCACCAGCGGCTCCGCGACGGCATCAATCGCACGCTGCCCCCCTTCGACCAGGCCTTCACCGCCCTGATCAACGACCTCGACAACCGCGGCCTGCTCGACTCGACGCTGGTGATGGTCTCCAGCGAGTTCGGCCGGACACCACGGATCAACAAGGACGCCGGCCGCGATCACTGGCCGAAGGTCTTCAGCGTGGTGCTCGCCGGCGGCGGCATCAAGCGAGGCTTTGTCCACGGAGCATCCGATGCGATCGCGGCCGAGCCCCAGGAGAGCCCGCTCTCCGTCGAAGACCTCGCCACCACCATCTACCATTGCCTGGGAATCGTCGCCGAGAAGGAACTCATGGCGCCCGGCAACCGCCCGATCGAGATCGTCGACGGCGGAACGGTTCGGAAGGATCTGCTCGCCTGACCGCCGGCCCTGCCGGTCATCGCCCCCCTCCCCGTGCCTTCCATGTTCGGTTTGCGGTGTTCCCTCCCGACGCTGGTCGTGGCGGCCCTCGCGGGTGCTCTCCCGGCGTCCGCCACGCCCACGATCGCCCGGATCGACCCGCCCGGGGCGACCCGCGGCAGCGAGGCGACGGTCACGATCGGCGGTGGCGACCTGGCCGACCCGCAGGAGGTCTTCTTCCCCGGGGGGGCGATCGCCGTCTCGGATATCGTCGGCAAAGACGGCAAGACGCTGACGGCCCGGTTCCACATACCCGCCGATTGCCCGTTGGGCAATCACTTCTTCCGCGTGCGAACGAAGGACGGGCTCTCCGAACTCCGCAGCTTCCGGGTCGGGCTGCTCGAGCAGGTCGCCGAGGCCGAGCCCAACAACGATCCGGCCGAGGCCCAGGAGACGACGCTTCCGCGGACGGTCCGGGGCGTGATCGGCCGGGAGGATGTCGACTGTTTCCGGGTCCACCTGCCGGCCGGCGGACGGCTGTCGGCGGCGGTCGATGCGATCAGGCTCGATCAGGAGATGTTCGATCCCCATCTGGAGGTGGTTGATGCCGACGGCTTCGTGGTGGCCGCCTGCGACGATCATCCCCTGCTCGGCCAGGACGCGATGCTCTCGGTGACGGTCGCCGAGGAGGGCGACTATGTCCTCCGGCTCCGGGAGAGCGCCTACGGCGGCAACGACGGCTCGCTCTATTTGCTGCACCTCGGTGACTTCCCGGTGCCGCACCTCGCCTGGCCACCCGCCGGCCCGCCGGGCGGCGAACTCGAGGTGACCTGGCTGGGCGATCCGGCCGGCCCCTTCACCGAAACGATCACGCTCCCCGAGGCGAGCGGCCCGGATGGGCTGGCTGAGATCTATCCAGCAAGGGACGGCATCAACTCGCCGGTGCCGGTGCCGATCCGGATCTCGCCGTTGCCGATGACGCCCGAGGCCGAGGGTCTGGAGGGGCCGACCACGGCTGTCTCGGGGACCGCCCCCGTGGCCCTGCTCGGCCGGCTGGAGAAGCCGGATGATGTCGACTGGTTTCGGGTCGAAGCTCCCAAGGGCTCGAAGTGGCACGTCCGGGGCTGGGGGCGGCGGCTTGGTTCCCCAGTCGACCTGGTTGTCAACCTCTACCGCGACACCGACAAGCGGGAGCGGATCACCGGCAACGACGACGCGGGCGGCCCCGACAGTGAAGCCCAGCTGACCGTGCCCGAGGAAGGGGCTTTTTTGGTCCGCGTCAATGACCACCAGCAGCGGGGCGGCCCCGACTTCGCCTACTGGATCGAGGTCGAGCCGGTCGCCCCGAGCATGATGGTCTCGGTGCCGGTCGGCCGCTCGAACACCCAGGAGCGACTGGTCGCGGTCGTGCCCCGCGGCAACCGGACAGCGCTGATTCTCAACACCACCCGCAGCGACTTCCGCGATCCGGCCCAGATCGCCTTGGACGGGCTGCCGGCCGGCGTGACGGCGACGGTGCCGCTGGCCGCCGGCAACGCCCCGGCGACGCTGGCCCTCTTCGAGGCGGCCGCCGATGCCGCCCCCGCCACCGCGATGGCAGCGGTGACGGTCACGACAGCTGACGGCCAAAAGCCGCTCGGCGGCCTCCGGCAGAAGACCGACCTCGTCTTCGGGCAGCCCAACAACGCTGTCTACCGCACGGCCGAAACCGACCGCCTCCCGGTGGCCGTGGTCGAGCCGGCTCCGCTGCGGATCGAGCTCGAGCAGCCGGCGGTGCCGCTGGTGCGGGGGGGCACGCTCGAACTGAGGGTGACGGTCGAGCGACGCGAAGGCTTCGAGGGGGGCGTGCGGCTCTTCCTGCCCTTCACGCCGCCCGGCCTCGGGAGCCGCTCGAGCGTCGAGATCCCGGCCGACAAAAGCGAGGGTATCTATGCGATCAGCGCTAATCCCGACGCCCCACTTGGCGAGTGGCAGCTGGCGGTGACCGGACTCCCACGGCCCGTGAAGAATGGCCGGGGAGACGGCGAGATGCTCCTGGCCAGCGGCCTGGTAACGGTCCGTGTCGCCGAGCCGATGGTGGAGTTGGCCGCTGAGTCGACAACCGCCGAGCAAGGCCAGGAAACGCGGATCGTCTGGACGGTGAAAAAGCCGGCCGGCTTCACCGGCGCGGCCAAAGCCCGGCTGATGGGGCTGCCGGCCAAGGTCGAGGCACCCGCCCTCGAACTACCGGCCGACGCCACCGAGCTCGCCTTTCCGGTCACCGTCGGCCCCGACGCCCCCCCGGGCCACCACAAGAACGTCTTCCTCGAACTCCAGGTGCCGCTGGAGGACGCCTGGGTGACCCACGCCACCCCCCACACGACGCTGCGGGTCGACAAACCGCTCCCGCCGGAAGAGCCCGCGGAGAAAAAATGATGAGCCGAGCAACGCCAAACAAATGCAACCTGAATACGGGTTCGCGAGGGGCAGGCCCGTGCCAATCGAGCCGGCGTGAGGAAACCGAGCGCAGCCAGGATGGCGAAAGCGAGGTTACCTCCGAGCGAGC
>JAQCJP010000084.1 GCA_027592945.1 Planctomycetota bacterium | reverse complement strand
CCGCCGCCCCGGCCGCCCCGCTTCTCTGGCTTGGGCCGCTTGCGGCTCATGGCGTGCGGCCCCGGAAGAACTTCCGTCCCTGCGAGGCCTGGTACTGGGTCCAGCCGCCGTCGAGGGCCGCCTCGCTCCGGAGCAGCTGGATCGTGCCGGCCATCTTGGCGTCAAGGTGGTCGAGGTGATGAAGGGCGACCGCCTCGAGCGTCATCGGCAGCCGCGGCGCGCCAAACTCGTAGGCCCCGTGGTGGCTGGCGATCATGTGCTTGATGCGGAGGGCCGTCTCGGAATCGAAGGGCTTGCCGGTGCGGGCCGCGACGGCCGCGATCTTGGCGTCGATGATCTCGAGGCCCAGCAGCACGTGGCCCAGCAGCTGGCCCGGGTCGGTGTAGGAGAGCCCCTTCTCGCTCTCGAGCTCGACGGTCTTGCCGATGTCATGCACCAGCACGCCGACCAGGAGCAGGTCGCGGTCCATCTCGGCGTAGAGCGGGGCGACGAGGTCGGCCAGCCGCATGAGGTTGACGACGTGATCGAGCAGGCCGCCTGAGTAGGCGTGGTGGTGCTTGACGCCGGCCGGCGAGCGGCAGAAGGCGGCCATCAGGGCGGGGTCGTCGAGGATTTCGGCGACGAGGGCGTCGAGCGGCGGCCGGAGGCCCGCCAGCAGGCCCCGCAGCTCGGCCAGCAGCCGGTCGATGTCGGTGGCGGTGAGCACGCGAAACTCCCGCTCGTCGACCGTGCCCGGATCGGCCCGCTCGATCGCGGCCACGATGACCTGCATCGCCCCGGAGTAGAGCTGCGTGTGCCCTTCGACACGGACGTAGTCGCCATCCTCGAAGGCGGCGAAGTCGGCGTCGGAGGCGTTCCAGAGCCGGCCGCTGATCGTGCCGCTCTTGTCGGCCAGCTCGACCTGCAAATAGAGCTGGCCTGAGCGGTTGGGCCGCAGCTGCTTGTGGGTGGCGAGAAAGACCTGATCGATCTTCGTCTGGGCCGGCAGTTCGGAAATCAGTCGTCGAGCCATTGCCGGGCAGTCTACGGCCGCCGTGACCCAACCCACAAACGCCGCGGCCGTCGCTACAATCCCGGGCTTCCCCGATGGAGTTTTTCCGCGATGCCGGCCAATGCGATCAGCCCTACCCGGGCCGAAGATTATCCCGAGTGGTACCAGCAGGTGGTGCGGGCCGCCGACCTGGCCGAAACCTCGCCCGTCCGCGGCTGCATGGTGATCAAGCCCCACGGCTACGCCGTCTGGGAGCGGATGCAGGGGATCCTCGACGGGATGTTCAAGGCGACCGGCCACGTCAACGCCTACTTCCCGCTGTTCATTCCGCTCTCGTATCTCGAGCAGGAGGCCCAGCACGTCGAGGGCTTCGCCAAGGAGTGCGCCGTCGTCACCCACCACCGGCTCGAGCTGGGCCCCGACGGCAAGCTGATCCCGACGGGCAAGCTCGAGGAGCCGCTGGTGGTGCGGCCGACGAGCGAGACGATCATCGGGGCGATGTACGCCAAGTGGATCCAGTCGTGGCGGGATCTGCCGGTCCTGATCAACCAGTGGGCCAACGTCGTCCGCTGGGAGATGAGGCCGCGGGTGTTTCTACGGACCGCCGAGTTCCTCTGGCAGGAGGGGCACACGGCCCACGCCACCCGCGAGGAGGCCGAGGAGGAGACCCGGAAGATGCTCGAGGTCTACGCGACCTTCGCTGAGCGTGATCTCGCCATGCCGGTGGTCAAGGGCCCCAAGCCGGCCGGCGAGCGGTTTCCCGGCGCGGTCGACACCCTCTCGATCGAGGCGATGATGCAGGACGGCAAGGCCCTCCAGGCCGGCACGTCGCACTTCCTCGGCCAGAACTTCGCCAAGGCCCAGAAGATCACCTTCGCGGGGCCGGAAGGAAACGAGGAGTTCTGCTGGACGACGTCGTGGGGCGTCTCGACCCGGCTGATCGGTGCCGTGATCATGACCCACTCCGACGACGACGGGCTCGTGCTGCCGCCGCGGATCGCTCCGCACCATGCCGTGATCCTGCCGATCTCACGGACCGACGAGGAGCGGGCCGCCGTGCTCGAGGCCTGCTGCCAACTTCAGGGGTCGCTCGCCGCGGCCTCGTTCGCCGGCGAGCCCGTCCGCGTGAAGACCGACGCCCGCGACATCCGCGGCGGCGACAAGGTCTGGCAGCACATCAAGCAGGGGGTGCCGGTGCGGATCGAGATCGGCCCCCGCGACCTCGCCGCCGGGGCGGCGAGCCTGACCCGTCGCGACCGCGGCCCGAAGGAGCGGGAGGCGATCCCGCTTGCCGAGTTGCCGGCCCGTCTGCCGGAGATCCTCGAGGAGATCCAGCAGGGGCTCTTCGACCGGGCGGCGGCCTTCCGGGAATCGCGGAGCGTGCGGCTGGAGTCGGCAGCGGAGGTGACCGAGTATTTCGCTCGCGACGACGCCGGCTTCGCCTGGGTGCACGTCGCCGACGATCCGGCGATCGCGGCCCTCCTCGATCCCCTCAAGGTCACCGTCCGCTGCATCCCGCAGGACGGCCCCGACGAGCCGGGCACGTGCATCGTCACCGGCCGCGAGGTGCCGCGGCGCAGCGTGCTGGCCCGGGCGTATTGAAAAAGGGGACATTCTGCTTTTCCGCGGCTTCAGACTGGGACGGCCCTGAGGCAGCCCGGCGGAAAAGCAGAATGTCCCCTTTTTGGCTCAGGCCTTGACCCGCTCGAGGTATTCGCCGGTGCGGGTGTCGACCTTGACGATCTCGCCCTGCTCGATGAAGGCGGGCACGAGGATTTCGGCGCCCGTCTCGAGCTTGACCGGTTTGGTGAGGTTGGTCGCGGTGTTGCCGCGGACGGCCGGCTCGGCGTACTCGACGAGCAACGCCATGTGCTGCGGCGGCTCCATCGAGATCGGATTGCCGTTGTAGAGCAGCATCGAGCAGACCGTGCCCTCCTTGATCCACTTCCAGGCGTCGTCGACCTGCTCCTTGGAGAGCTCGTATTGCTCGTAGTTCTCCTGATCCATGAAGACGAACTGCTCGCCCTGCTTGTAGAGATACTGGGCGTCGATCGTGGTGATGTCGGCCGCCTCGAGCGAATCGCCGCTCTTGTAGGTGCGGTCGAGGACGGTGCCGCGAAGCAGGTTGCGGAGCTTGCACTTGTAGAGCGCCTGGCCCTTGCCCGGCTTCACGAAGTTGCACTCGATCATGATGTAGGGGTCGCCGTCGATCTGGACCTTGAGACCCTTCTTGAATTCGCTGGTATTGTAGGACGGCACGGCTCGATTCCTGCGGAAATGATCGGGGTGGGCGCCCTGGCGGGCAGACGCGAATGTCGGGGCTGCGGCAGCAACCGTATGATCTGGTCTGGCAGCCGCGACAAGGCCCCCAAGGGTCGCTCCAGAGGCTGAAAATGTCAACGCCGCGTGTGATCGTGCGATGAAAGAGCCAGCCAGTCCGATGCTCGCGGTGACTGACCGCCGCAGGACAGCCGTCGATTCGGTGGCAGTGCCGCCGCGTCCTCTTGCGCGGGGCGTGGAAACCGCTCCCTGGCGGCGTGAGCTGGCTGCAGCGTTTCGCGATCCGCAGGAGCTGTGTCGCTTTCTCGGTCTCGACGCCGCGGTTGCCGTTGAGGCGGCGGCAGCGACTGGCGGGTTTCCCTTTCTCGTGCCGAGAGCCTTTGCAGCGCGGATGCGGCGGGGCGATCCCGACGACCCGCTGCTGCGGCAGGTCATGCCGCGGGCGGAAGAAGCTCAGCCGGCCGCTGGCTACGTGGCTGACCCGCTCGACGAGGCAAGGTTTCTGGCGGGGCCGGGGCTCGTCCGCAAGTACGGGGGCCGGGCGCTGCTGCTGATGACGGGCGGCTGCGGGGTGAACTGCCGGTATTGCTTCCGCCGCGAGTTTCCCTACGCGGAGAGCGGGGCGACGCGGCGAGGACTGGAGGCGGCCCTCGACGCGGTCGCGGCCGACACGTCGCTGACGGAGGTGATTCTCTCGGGCGGCGACCCGTTGCTCGTCGGCGATGAGGAACTGGCGGCGGTCATCGAGCGGCTCGACGCGACCCCCCACCTGCGCCGGCTGCGGGTTCACACGCGCATGCCGGTCGTCTTGCCCAGCCGGGTCGACGCGGGGCTCGTCGGCGTGCTCGGGCGGTCGCGGCTCTCGCGGGTCGTCGTGATCCATGCCAATCATCCGGCGGAGCTTGACGATGACGTGGCCGAGGCGATGCGACGGCTGGCCGGGCTGCCGGCGGTGCTGCTCAATCAGGCGGTCCTGCTGCGGGGGGTGAACGACTCGGCGGCGACGCTGAAGGCGCTTTCGGAGCGGCTCGTCGAGATCGGCGTGGTGCCGTACTACCTGCACGTGCTCGACCGGGTCAGGGGGGCGGGCCACTTCGAGGTGCCGGAGGCCGAGGCGCGGGGGTTGCATCGGGCGCTGCAGGAGAGCCTGCCGGGGTATGCAGTGCCGCGGCTCGTCCGCGAAGTGCCGGGCGAGCCGTCCAAGACCTGGCTCGCGTGAGGTGCGGGAGGGGGTAGCAGGTTGTGGGCTCGGGTTTGCAACCTGGGCAATGCGGGTTCGCGAGGGGTGGGCCAGTGCCGTGGAGCCGGCGTTGCTGGTGAGTGAAAGCAGGGATGCCGAGAGCGAGCCAGCATCGAGCGAGCGGAGGGCAGGGATGCCCGCAGCGAGCGTCCGAGCGACACGGCACTGGCTCCCCGAGCCTGCGTGGTGTTGGGAGCAGGAAGACGGGTGCACGAGGGGAGTGAAACCGACTGCTGCCTGGCGGTGTAGAGTTGGAAAACGAGCCGTCGGCGTCTGCCGCGGCGACGAATCCCCTGGAGAACTGCCATGCGTCTGCCCAGCCCCGTTCGCCTCTTGGCGGCTCTTGCCCTCGTTGCCGCCTTCGCCCCATTCGCCAAGGCCGAGAAGCTCGATCTCGATCGGGTCGCCGCGGATGCCGTCTGGCTGATGCACCTCGACGTCGACGCGATGCGGGAGTCAATCGTCGTCCAGAAGATGTACGCCCGGATGGCCGAGAAGCATCCCCAGGTCGAGAAGATGATGGGGATGGGGGCGATGATGATGGGAATGGATGTCCGCAAGGATCTCCACGACGTCACCGTCTACGGCCTCGACACCGACAAGAAGAACGCCGTGATGATCGTCCATGCCGACGTCCGGCGGGAGCAGCTCGAGAAAATGGTGGAGAAGGCCCGCGACCATGAGACGCGGGAGCACCGCGGCATCACGATCCACACCTGGACGCACAAGGGCTGGAAGGGCCGGGGCGGCCCGGCGGCCGGTGCCTTCTACCGCGACGACATGCTCGTCTTCGCCCGCTCGGCCGATCGGGTCGAGATGGCGATCGACGTCTTGGCCGGCAAGGCCGACGCCGTCGCCGGCGACAGCCCGCTGGCCGGCCGGACGCGGCCGGGCTCGATCATGGTGGCCCGCGCCTCGGAGGTCGATCCCGACACGAAGTGCCCCGTCCTGCGGCAGGGCCAGGGCTTCCGGGTGGCCATCGGTGAGCACGAGGGCGAATCGTTCTACCGGGCCCTGCTCGAGATGGACTCGGATGAGGCAGCTGAACTCGCCGAGGATGTGACTGAGGGGCTGGCGGCAGTGATCGCGCTTGGATGCAAGGACGACGACGTCATGGAGCTCGTCGAGAAGCTCGAGACGATGACCAGCGGCACGACCTGCCTGATCGCCTGGGATGCCGACGCCGATGACGTCTGGGAGGTCACCGAGCGGATGGCCGAGAAGATCGAGGCCAAGATGGCCGCCAAGCGGAAGCGGTGGGGTGGCACGAAGGGCGGCTGCGGAGAGTGCGGGAAAGACGGCTGCGGGGAGTGCGGCAAGGATGGCTGCGAGAAGGGCGACTGCGGAGAAGGCAAGTGCCCGATGCAGAAGAAGGCTGAGGCGGAGGAAGAGGCTGAAGAAAAAGAGGCCCGCCGGCCGTTCCGCGACGATGAGTTTTAAGGGAGGCGGGAGCCTGGTCACGCCAGGCTCGCGGCTGGCGGGGTAGACTCTCCGGCCGGAGGTCGACGCTTCGTGGATGACGCCCCGCATGCCAATGACGCGATCCTGGCCCGCCGGGCCGCTGAGGGCTGCGTGGAGAGTTTCGCCACGCTTGCCCGTCGCTACCAGGTGCCCATCGTCCACTACGTCCGGCGGCTGGCGGGACGCGTCGGCGGCGACCAGGCCGACGACGTGGCCCAGGACACCTTCCTGCGGGCCTGGCGACGGATCGATCAGTACGACTGCCGCTGGGCCTTCTCCACCTGGCTGTTCACGATTGCCAGACGAACCTGGCTCAACCATGCCCGCGGGTGCCGCCGGCGAAAGGTCCGCGAGGCGGCCGCGGCGGTTGCCGGGGTGAGCGTTGTCGAGCCGGCGCTCGGTCTGCTCGAGGAGGAGCGGGCCGCCCGGCTCTGGGACGTGGCAGCTGCCGAGCTCTCCGAACGAGAGTTCACGGCGGTCTGGATGCGGTACGTCGAAGAGAAGTCGCTGGCGGAGGTGGCCGAGGTGCTCGGCCGGCCCGTGGCGACGACCAAGGTGATTCTGTTTCGGGCCCGGCGGCGGCTGGCGCCGCTGGTGCGGGATCTGACGTTGATGGAGTAATTGAGATGCGACAGGAAGACCATGCAGAGCGTGCCCGCTATCGGCGGCGAAGCGGCCCGGCAGCGGCGCTCCGCAGCGAGGCGATGCGGGACCGGCCGGGCTTCTCGGCGGAACTCCACCGGCGGCTGCTCGAGCGGCTCGAGGCGTGCCCGGGGCGGCGACGGCGGCCGGCAGTGGTCGAGCCGGCCCTGGCGGATGATTCCAGCGGTCGTCCGCGGCCGGGGCGGTGGCTTGTGACGGCGAGCCTGGGTGGGCTGGCCGTGCTCGCATCGTTGAGCATGGTCGGCCGGTTCAGGCCAGGCGTGGAGCCGGCGGCGCGGGCTCTTCGTGAGCCGGCGGCCGTGGCGGTGGCGGACGAGTTGCCCGCGGAATCGGGAACGGCGGCGGTTCCGGTGACGGCCGAGGTGGGCATCGACCGATTGCCGATGTTCGATGAGATCGGCGACGGCGTCGTGGAGAGTGTGACGACGCTGGCTGTTTCGCTGCTCGAGGTACCCGATCTCACGATGCTCGCGGATTTGGGAGCGTCGGTTGCGGAAGGGGACCAGGCAGGTCGGTAGGTGGCGAGCGGTTGCGCGGGCGGAATACGGGTGCGTGAGGGGTGGGCCCGTGCCGTGGAGCCGGCGTTGCTGGCGAGCGAAGGCAGGGATGTCGGGAGCGAGCCAGCATCGAGCGAACGGAGGGCAGGCGGGCACCGATCCGCCGGAGGCGGATTGGTCGCGCAGTGAGCGTCCGAGCGACACGGCACGGGCTCGCCCCGAGCTTCGGAGGTGGTGATCGCGGATTTGGCGGGTTGGTGTCGAACGAGTCGGCGAAAGCTCGCGGGTCGGTCGGCGGCGGGGCAGGGGGTACACTGGAGGGAGAGGGATTTTTCTGGAAACGGCGAGAAAACATGGCAGTGCAGGGACCGGGAGCATGGGTTGTCGCGGCGGCTGCGGCCGTGATCGGGACGGTCGTGGGAGTCGGCGGCGTGGCCCTGCGGGCGACGCTGACGCCCTGGCGGATCGGCGACCTCCCGCCGGCGGTTGGCGACGTGCCCTCAGACGCTCCCCGAGCCGATGTGCCTGAGACGCGGCACGCCTTCGGAACGATCGGCACCGGCTCGAGCGGGAGCCACCGGTTTGCCATCCGCAACATTGGCCCCAGCCCGCTGACGCTTACCCGCGGCACCACGAGTTGCAGCTGCACCGTCAGCGACTTCGAAACAGACGAGGGGGGCGATGCCGAGGCCCGCAAGACGGTGCCTCCCGGCGGGGAGACCTTCGTCACGGTGACCTGGAAGGGCAAGCCGCCCGGCGGCCCCTTCCGTCAAGAAGTGACCATCAATACCGACGACCCGCGTCGGCCGGAGATCGTGTTTTCAATCGACGGGATGGTCGTCCCCACCTGGCGGGCGGTGCCCGAGTCGATCGTCTTCTCTGCGGTAACCTCGTCGAGCGGCCAGGAGGCGTCGACAACGATCTACACCTACGGCGACGAGCCGCCGGAGGTGCTGGCCGCAGAGATCGCCTCCCCCCAGGCTGCCCAGTTTTTCTCGGTTGCCACGACGCCCCTCTCCCCAGAGGAAATCGCCAGCGAAACGATCGCGACCGGCGGGTTTCGTGTCGATGTCAGCATCAGGCCCGGCCTGCCGCTCGGGCGGCTGCGGGAGACGCTCAGCGTGCGGTTCACGATGCCTGAGGAAGTCACGGCTGAGATTCCGGTCGAGGGCACCGTCGGGGGTGACCTTGTGCTCGTCGGGCCGGGATGGGATTCCTCTCGGCAGGCCCTGATGCTGGGGACGGTCTCCAGTCGCAAGGGGCTGCGGAGGCGGATTTTCCTGACGGCCAAGGGGCCGGATCGCGAGAGCGTCAAGCCACGGGTGGAGGAGACGGTGCCGGAGTCGCTGGAGGTGAGCATCGGGGAGGGGAAGCCGATCGGCGACGGGGCAGTGCTCCGAATCCCCATCGACCTTGTGATTCCGCCCGGGAGCCGGCCGGTGAACCACATCTGCTCGGAGCAGGGGCCGGCCGGCCGGATCGTGCTGGCGACCGGCCATCCGGAGTCGCCAACCCTCTCGATTCCCGTCTGCGTCGCCGTCGGCCCCTGAGCGGCCGTCCCGACCCCTTGGAGCGTGAGACTCATGACAACGCCCGCCCGCATCCAAGTCACGACCAACGCCGGCCGCCAGACGGCGGGCCTCCTGATTGCTGCCTTCCTCGGGGCTGTCGCCCCGGCGGCTGCCACGATGCCCGACCGGGGGGCCGATGTGGCCGAGGACGTCGTCGAGACGTTCCAGGAGCGCAACGGCGACGTCTTCACAGGCTGGCCGAAGCCGAACGCGGTTCTGGTGCTGACCGGGGAACTCGACGGCTACATCGAGCCCTGCGGCTGCACCGGCAAGGAGAACCAGAAGGGCGGCCTGAGCCGGCGGCAGAACTTTTTGCGGGCGATCGAGGCTGTCGGCTGGGAGGCGGTGCCGCTCGACATCGGCGGCCAGGTCAAGCGGTTCGGCAAGCAGACCGAGGCCAAGTATCAGTCGATTGTCGACGGGCTTCGCGAGATGCAGTATGACGCGGTCGGCTTCGGCTCGGCCGACCTCCGGTTGCCGGCGGAGGAGCTCGTGGCTGCCGTGGCACCGATCGGCGACGAGCCGACGCCCTACGTCAGTGGCAACGTCGGCCTGTTGGGCCTCGACGCCAACATCACGCCCCGGTATCGCGTGGTCGAGGTGGGAGGCCTGAAGATCGGCCTGACGACGATCCTCGGCGATGAAGAGGCCGCCACGATTCGCAACGACGACATCGAGGTGGTGCCGGCGGCTGAAGCCCTGGCGACGATCGCCCCCGAACTCGCCAGAGCTGGCTGCGACCATCAGGTCTTGCTCTGCTTCGCGAGCCCCGAGGAGTCGAAGCGGCTGGCGGAAGCCTTTCCCCAGTTTGACATCGTGGCGACCGCCGGTGGCGGTGACGAGCCGCCCCGGGATCTGCCGCTGCTGCCGGGCGGCGGCCGCTTCGTCGAGCTCGGCCACAAGGGCATGTACGCGGTGGCGATCGGCTTCTTCGACGACGCGGCGATGCCGCTGCGGTCGCAGCGGGTGCCGCTCGATGCCCGCTGGGGCGAGTCGAGCGACATGATCGATCTCTTGGCGACTTACCAGCAGAAGCTCGAGACAATGGGGCTCGAGGGGCTGGGGCTTGTGCCCCTCCGGCATCCCACCGGCCGCCGCTTCGCCGGCAGTGCCGCCTGTCAGGAGTGCCACGAAGACGCCTACGAGGTCTGGGAGGGCACTTCCCACTCGATCGCCCTGGAGACGCTGGAGGATGCGCTGCCGCGGCGGGACGGCGACCCGGAGTGTCTCTCCTGCCACGTGGTCGGCTGGGCCCCGCAGCGGTTCGAGCCCTTCGAGGGAGGCTTTGCCGGGATGGACAAGACCCCGCACCTCGCCCATCAGGGCTGCGAGAACTGCCACGGTCCGGCGGCCGCCCACACGGCGGTCGAGCGGGGGGATGTGCGGGCGACTGAAGCTGAACGCGACCGGCTGCGGGCCGAGTTGGCGATGACGATCGAGACGCCTGAGGGCCGGGAAAAGGTGGTCAACAACTGCCTTGAGTGCCACGACCTCGACAACAGCCCCGCGTTCGACTTCGACGAATACTGGCCGGCCGTCGAGCACTGAGCGGCCGACAGTCGAATCAATCGAGCATTCGCCGGGAGCCGGCCAGTGCCGCCGCCGCGGCGAGGGCAGCCAACGCCAGGGTGGCCGGTTCCGGCACGGCGACGTATGTCAGGTCGACATCGTCGCCGTTGCGAACGACGCTGAACGACGCGTTGGGGCGGGCGGTCGCGAGGGCAATGCCGTTGATGTCATTGCCGATCGAACCCAGCGTGAACAGCCCGCTGCTGGTTCCGCCGCCCGAGAAGTCGATCACCGTCCAGCTGTGGTCGCTATCCCAGAAGGTGTCGGTCCAGTCGACGGTCGAGGCCGTGGTATCTGCCAGGGGCGAGTCAAACACGAGGTTGAACACGGCCGCGGAGTCGATGGAGAGATTGCCGCCGGTGACATCAACCGCGTCGAAGAGCGTGCCGCGGTCACCCGTCTGGGCGGTGTTGGCCGAGAGCTCCCATTCGAAGACGGCGGAGGAGCCGTAGTCGAGGCCGGCGGTGAAGGCCTGCAGGCCCGGGGAGCCGCCCGGCGCGTGGGTGCCGCCGGCTTCGATTGCGGTGAAGCCGTCGATCGTGCCGGTGCCGCCGAGGGCCGCACCGGAACGGACGTCGACCCGGGATGTCCCCGAGAGCCGGCCGTTGACGATCAGCCGCCCCTGGTTGACGTCGGTCGGCCCGGTGTAGTCGTTGTCGCCGGTGAGCACGAACCGGCCGGTGCCCTGCTTCCGCATGCCGCCGGCACCGCGAATCCGGCCGCCGTAGTTCTGGTTGCCGGGACCGCCGATCTCGGCCGTGATCCCGCTGCCGACCTCGACCTCGCCGTTCTCACCGGAAAGGTCGGGGAGCGGAATCTCGGTGACGCCGGTCGGGTTGAGCAGGAGCCGACCGCCGGTCTGGGTCAGGCTGGCGGCGTTGGCAAAGGCGTTGGCCGCGGTGAGTTCGAGCGTGCCGGCGGAGATCGTGAAGTTGCCGGTGTAGCCCGCGCTGGCGCCACCGAGGGAAAGCGAGCCGGCGCCGGCCTTGTCGAGGTCGCCCGAGCCGGTGACGTCGCCGGCGAAGGAGACGACCTGGCCGGCAGCGACGCTGAGGATGCTCGAGGTGCCGGTCGCTGCGGTGATCGTCCGCGTGGCGGCCAGCGTGGTCGAACCGGCAAGTTCCAGGCCGCCGCCGGCGAGCGTGATGCCGCCGCTGGTCGCCCCGAGGTTGGCGTCGTCGGACACGGCGATCGCACCGCCGTTGACCTCGATGCCGCCGGAGAAGGTGTTGGCGGCGTTGGTGAGCAGCAGCGAACCGGTTCCGTTCTTGACGAGCGTGCCCGTGCCCGACACGATCCCCGAGAAGGTGACGTCGCCCCCGAGGCCGTTGCCATCGCCGCCGGTCGCTCCCGGCGTGCCGACCATCGCCGCGGTGTCGACCACCGGGCTGCCCGAGAGCGAGACATCGCCGCTGATCGTCAGGCCCGAGGCGGTCGTCAGCCGGGTGCCGAGCACCCCGTCACCAAAGGTCTCGTAGTCGGCGTTGTCGGCCGTGGCCGCGCCCTGCTTGATCCCAATGCCCTTGGTCCAGTCGCCGTTGGGCCCCACCCCGCCGCCCCCCTGGTTGACCCGGACGTCGATGTCGTACCAGCCGTCGCTGGCGGCGGTGTAGCTGCCGGTGGCGGTGGCTGACCAGGTGGCGTTGTTGAGCACCTCGGTGCCGTCGATCGTCACCGAGCCGCCATCGTCAAACTTCTTGGCAAACGACCACTCGCCGGCGGTCAGCCAGATCCGGCCGTGGTAGGCGTGGGTCGTGCTGCCGGGAACGACATCGCCCGAGGTGTTGTGCATCGTGCCATAGTCATCGGTCGTGACGTCGGTGGTGAGCGTGCCGCCGGAGAGCGTCGTGCCACCGAGCACCGTGAAGTAGCTGCCGGCGTTGGAGAAGGCGAGCGTGCCGCCAGAGAGGGCGAGTCCGCCGCTGCCGGCGGCGTCGGGATGGGCCACGGTCAGCGTGCCGCCGGCGACGGCCAGGGTGCCGGTGAAGCCGTCACCGGAGCGACGCAGGAGCAGGCTGCCCGATCCACTCGTGCCGACCGTGCCTGAGCCCTGGATCGCCCGCGTCACGATATTGCCGGTGTTGGGCGAGGTCCGCCGGCCGAAGACGGCCGTGCCGGTGAAGTCGACCGCCCCGCCGTTGACGGTCAGCACGCCGGGCGCCCCGTCGATCGGGCCGGAAAACGTCTGGGTTCCGGTGCCGGTCTTGGTGATGTTGAGGTAGTTGGAGCCGGACCGAACCCAGGTGCCCGCGAAGTCGCCCGAGACATCACCTCCGCCCACCGTCAGGGTGGGATTCGCCGCGACGGGACGGAGGATGCCGGAGCCGGTGACCGCCCCGATCGCTTCGCTCGTGTAGACCTGGAAGATGGCCCCGGGGCCGACGTCGACGGTGACGTCGTCGGGCAGGTTGGTGCTGAAGGTCTGGAACACGGTGCCGGAGTCGCGGAGCAGCAGGTCGCCGTCGAAGGTTTTGGTGCCGGCGAAGGTCACCCGCTGGCCGCCGTCGATCGTGACGTTGCCGGTGCCGGAGAGACCGCCGCTGAAGTGGAGCCGGTCGGTCGTGCCGCTGCGGAGGATGACGTCGCGGTTGATCTCGATGTTGCCGGTGAAGGCCGTGTAACTTCCGCCGGTGCCGGAGAAGCCGATGATTGCGTTGCCCGTGCCCTGATCGGAGACGGTGATCGCGTTGCCGACGCCACGGGCGTTGGTGATCAAAACCGCCACGTCAGCGTCGCCGGTCGAGGCATCACCGAGGGTGATTCCGCCGCTGCCAAAGCCGCCATTGGTGCCGGTCATCACGATCGTGCCCTGGGAGATCGTGGTGCCGCCGGTGAAGGTGTTGGGGGCGTCGATCGTGAGGGTCGATGTGCCCCGCTTGAGCAGCGAGGCAGAGCCGGCGATCACGTTGCCGGTGGAACCGGTGAAGGAGTAGGTGTTGGTGTCGGAATCGACCGTCACGGCGTAGGGCTGGAGTTCGCCGGTGAGGGCGATGGCCGTGGTCACGCCGGTGTCGTCGAAGGTGACCGCGTCGCCCCAGGCAAACTGGTCCGCATCGGATGCGTTCCAGCGAGAAGATGTCTTTACATCCCACGCGCCGCCGCCGGCCCCGTTCCAGGTGAGGTTACGGCTGTCGAGATCGACTGAGACGAGGCCCCCGACGTCGCTCCAGACCGGGGTGCGGTAGTTGCCGACATCGGCGACGACGAGATTGGTGCCAAGGGTGCCGGTCAGGCCGCCGTGCGAGAAGACCGCCACAGGGCCGCTTCCGGGGGCGGGCTTGGAGGTGAGGGAGACGGTGTTGGTGGCGTTGAGCGTCACGCTCCCGGCCACTGCCAGCGAGCCCGGGGTGGACGGATCGACGACGATCGTGCTGCCCGAGACCGAGCCGAGCGTGAGGCTTCCGCCGAGGCTGCCTTCGCCAGCAATCGCGGCGGCATCGGCAACGGTCACGGCCGTGGTGCCAAGGGAGCCGGTGACGGCGAGCGTGCCGGCGGAGACGGTGGTGGCTCCCGTATAGGTGCTTGCGCCAGCGAGGGTCGTGGTGCCGGAGCCGGTTTTGGTGACGGCTCCGACACCCGTCAGCGGGGCGGCGATCGACTGGGTGCCGCTGGTGTCGAGCGTGAGCGAGCCGG
>JAQCJP010000083.1 GCA_027592945.1 Planctomycetota bacterium | reverse complement strand
CGGTCCAGTTGGCGGCATCCTCGAGCCGCCCGCCGTCGCCGCCGGTCCAGCGGAGCATTTCGGCAGCGTAGGCGTCGGGCTGTTCCACTCCCTGGGCCAGGGCCGTCGCCCGGAGCGAGTCGCGGAGGGCCAGCATGTCCGCCGCGGGCGAGCCGGCCAGCAGGTTGACCGTCTCGGTCGGATCGGCCGCGAGGTCGTAGAGCTCGAAGCTCTCCACGGACTGCGTCTGGTTGTCGAGGTAGCGAATCAGCTTCATGCCGTCGTCGATCACCGCCCAGCTGGCCCGAAGGCCGGCGGGGATGCCGGGCAGCCCCGAGCTGCCCTCGTGATGCTCGAAGACGAGCGGACCCCGCTCCCGTTGCCCCGGCGTACCCAAGAGCGTCGGCAGGATCGAGACGCCATCGATCCCTACCGGAGCCTGGCTGCCGGTCAGCTCGGCGATGGTCGGCAGAAAGTCGGCCACATCGGTGACGAGGTCGCTGGCCGGACCGGCCAGCCGCGACCGACCTTCCTCGTCGACCCAGGAGACGAGCATTGGCACGTGGATGCCCCCCTCGAGGAGATCCCGCTTGCCGCCGCGGTAGGGTCCGCCTGCGTCGTGGAAGTTGACCGGATTGCCGGCGGCATCCCGGGCGGGCGAGGAGCCGTCGAAGTTCACCGAGCCGCCCAGCTCGGGCGTGGCCCCGTTGTCGGACGTGAAGAAGATGATCGTGTCGTCGAGGAGGTCCTCGTCCCGGAGCGTGTCGACCAGCCGGCCGATGGCGGCGTCCATCCGGGTGATCATCGCCGCGTAGTCCTTCTGAAGGCCGCTCCACGGCTGGTCGGCATAGACCCCATGGCCGTCGGGCACCTCCCGGATCCAGTCGAGATCATTGTGGGGGACGGTGTAGTTCATCTGCATGTAAAAGGGCTGGTCGCTGCCGGCCTGGTCGCGGATGTACTGCTCGCTGCGGGCGGCCACGAGATCGAGGGTGTTGGCGGCGTGGAGGTTGGTGTTGCCGGGGCCGGCGTTGCCCGTCGGCAGCTCGCGGACCCCGCCAGGTGCCGAGGCGTCGTTCTCCCAGAGCGACGAGATGAAGTAGCGGTGGGCCCGGCCGTGGTTGAGGTAGCCGTAGAACTCGTCGTATCCCTGGGCCGCAGGCAGCGTCTCGGGATTGCCGACCGTCGGATTGATCGCCAGGTCGTCCGACTTGTCGCTGCTGGTCTGGGTACCCCCGCTGCCGCCGAAGCCCCACTTCCCGAAGACCGCCGTGGCGTAGCCCGCCTCGCGGACCAGTTCTGCCACGGTGACGTCGGCATCGCGATACCCGGCCGCGATGTTCCCGTTGCGGTCCATGCGGGCATGGCCGTTGTGGAAGCCGGTCAGGAGGGAGGCGCGGCTGGGCGCGCAGAGCGTCGAGGCGTAGGCGTTGCCGAGCACCATCCCCGTCGTGGCCAGGGCATCGAGGTTTGGTGTCTGGATCGTTTCCGACCCGGTGAACCCGAGGCTGCCGTAGCCGAGGTCATCGGCGAAGATGTGGATGATGTTGGGCTGGGCGGCGGGCAGTTGCCGGGGCGTGACTGCCGCGGCGACCAGGGCGATCTTGACGACTGCGGCGAGGGCAGCCATGAGGAGCAACTGGCCGGCCGGCTCGGGCACCGTGGCGACGCTGGCCAGCGGGTCGGTCGGAGCGGCGGGAAAATAGTTCCCCGCGCCGAAGGCTCCCCCGGTATCGATGGCGACGAGGTCGAAGATTGTGGTCAAGCCGTCGTAGTTGAAGTCGCCCTGGCTCCAGACGCTTGGTTCCCCCGATCCAAACGTGCCGGCTGCATCGATGACGACGAGGTCGAAGACATCGACCGTGCCGCTGAGATCGACGTCTCCCGGGGCCGCAAACGAGACTTCCGCCGAGCCGTCCCCGGCGACCACGTAGCCGACCGCCCGCGTGCCGCCGGAGTCCGCCGCTGCGGCTGAAAGGATGCCGGCGGATCCGTTCCAGCCGCCGCCGTTGCGGCCAGCGATGATCGCCTCCCGCAGGCCTGCACCGCCTCCCGCCGCGATCGTGACCGCCCCTGCGCCGAGGTCGAGCCGGCCGCCGGTCTCCTCGACAGTGAGCCCGCCAGCCGCCACGACCAGCCGACCGTCGGCCGGAAGCGTCATCTCGCCGCCACCGCTGACGGCGATTGTCGGGACTCCGGCGATCGTTCCCGAGGTGACGGCCAGCGACCCGATTCCGGTCGCTTCCGCGATCGTCAGCGACTCTGCCGTCAAGGTGCCCCCGGACACGCTCACCGCCGGCGATCGCAGCGTGATGCCGGCCGCCACGGCGAGGGTGCTGTCGGGATTGATGGTGATGCTCGACGCAGCCAGGGCGTCGGCCGCGGCCACCTCGAGCGTTCCCCCTCGGAGATCAGTGGGCCCGGTGAAGGGATTGGCCGCCGCCAGGACGAGGCTGCCCGGCCCCGCCTTGATGAGCCCCCCGGCTCCCAGGTCGAGCGGGTCGGCGATCATCACGTCCCCGGAGCCGTCGACGGTGAGCGAGTGATTCTCGGCGGTGATGCCGCCGCCGGAGCCGGTGCCGGCACCGAGGGTGAGGGTCGTGCCGGCGGCCAGGTTTTTGATCCGGGCGTCGTCGCTGAGTCGGATCGGTCCGGCCCAGGTGTTGTCGCCGGCGAGGTTGGCAAGACTCCCCGGATTGCCCGTCCCGCCGTTGCCCCGGACCGTCAGCGGCGTGGTGACCGGTCCGCCGAGCGGGGCGTTGAGTTCCAGCCGGCCGCCGTTGGCCGCCACGACCACCTCGCTGGTCGTCCCGAGGGCCTCGAGGGCCTCGATCCGGAGGCCGCCGGCGGCGATCCGGGTGCTGCCGGTGTAGGTGTTGGCTCCCGAGAGGAGGAGGATGCCGTCGTCGTTCTTCTGGATGCCGACATCGGCCCCCGAAATGGAGCCGCTGATTTCGCCCGCGACGGCAGCCGCTCCGCCGAACACTCGCAGGGTGCGATTGCCCGTGCCGGTCAGGAGCAGGGGGTTGGTGAAGATCGCCGTCGCGTCGGCGTCGGGATGACCGAGGAAGAGGGCGTTGGCGTCGCCGATGGCCTCCCAGGAGAAGCCGCCACCGGCCCCCCCGATGTCGATCGTCCGATCGGCCCCGATCGCCGCGAAGCCGCCCCCATTGGTCCACTGCACCTCGCCCGCCGCGGTGCCGACCGGCCGGGTGAAGTCGGCCGCGGCGGCCGGGTCGAGGTCGGTGCCGATCAGCAGCACGCCGTGCTGGTCAAACCGGAGATTGCCCGGCGCGAGGGCCCCGGCCACCGGGATCGCCAGCCCGCCGCGGCGGACGATCGTCCCGCCGGTGTAGGTGTTGGTTCCGGTGAGGGTGATCGTCGAGCCGTTGACGAGATTGTTGTCGTCGGGATTGATCGAGACGACGCCCCCGCCGTCGATCGGCCCGGCGAAGGTGTAGTCGTCACGAAAAAATCGCAGCACCGACGCGCCGACGGCGTCGCCGCCCGGGGCGGCCAGCGTGACGGCGTTGCCGCCGTCGCCAAGCGTGGCGACGGTGTCGGTCGCCGAGCGGCCGACCACCAGTTCCGTGTCGTTGGCGAGGCCGCCGGCGGTCCCGCCGGCGGCAACCGTGACCGCCCCGCTGAAGCTGTTGGCTCCGGCGAGCGTCAGGTTGGTGGTGGGGCCGTCGACCGCCAGGCCTCCCGGCCCCGAGATGGTCCCGTCGATCTGAATGGTCCGGTCCTGCCCCTGCTGCCCGATGACGGTAAGCGAATCGTCCAGCACGATGCCACGCGTCTCGGCGATCACGAGGGTGCCGCCGAAGTTGCTGTAGAGGCTGAACGGCCCGGTGACGCGGAGACCGTTG
This sequence comes from Planctomycetota bacterium, assembly GCA_027592945.1. Taxonomy (GTDB): domain Bacteria; phylum Planctomycetota; class Planctomycetia; order Pirellulales; family UBA1268; genus QWPN01. The sequence continues at coordinate 10,085 of JAQCJP010000083.1, read as the reverse complement.
GCGGCGTCCCCCAGGTTGCCGTCGCCGTTGAGCTGCAGCGATCCGGCCTGGAGTTCGAGTTCGCCGCTAAAGACGTTGGCCTGGTTGTTGAGAAACAGCCGGCCGGGACCGGTCTTGATAAGGCCCTGAAGGCCTCCCACAACGCCCGTGATCGCGAGCCTCCGGTCGGCGTCGGTGACATTGATCGAGGGCCTGCCGGCGGGCGTCTCGAGGGTCAGTTGCTGGCCGCCGGAGGCGGCGAGGGTCAGGTTGTGGGAAGAGGCCGTGTCGGTGAAGACCAGACCACCCAGGATGACCGGCGAGTCGACGAAGACTGTCCGTGACCCGGTCAGGTCGGCGGTGAACGAGGCCGTCGCGCCGCTGCCTCCCGGGATCACGCCGCCCTCCCAGATCGCCGGATTCGACCAGTCGCCGCTGACGCCGGTCCAGGTGCCGTCGGTGGCGGTGGCCGCCGCCGGCCAGACGCCCCAGGCAGCCAGGGCGAGCACCGCGGCGAGACTGCGGGGGCAGGTCGCGGCCCGGCCGACCGGGAAGCCGTCGGGTGTCATCGTCTCTTTCTTCATGAATCGCGGTGGGATCTCGGCGGGCGACGTGGCGGAATGCCGGCCTCCTCACTCGCCGTTGTCGGAAGCGGCTCGCCGGCGTGCTCTGGCGAGGCAGAGGACGGCCGCGGCAAGGCCCGCCAGGGCGACGGCCGGCTCCGGGACCGCCGTGAACTGAAGCGTGTCGCCGTTGATCGCAAACGATCCGGGCACGCCGCCGGCGTAGTTGGTGAAGGAGAAGTCGCCGGCGGTGAAGTCGGTCGTCCCGTCCCAGCGGACCAGGTCGAAGCTGCCGGTCGCGGTGCTGCCGGCGAAGTCGAATCGGAACACAGAACCTGTGCCCTTGAGGAAGTCGCTGCCAACGCCGGTGACATCGAGGAGGTCAGCCGCGTTTCCGGCACCGAGCTCGAAGACCCAGTCGGTTCCGCTGCCGGCGGTATCGCCGCCGTTCCAGGTGACGTCCGCGGCCACGGTGAAGCTGCCGATGCTCGTGCCCGGGGCGAGCGTGCCGCTGACGGTCAGCGGGGTCGCCAGGCTGGCCGTGCCGCCGAGCCGGGCGTCGGCCGCGACCGTCACCCCGCCTGTGACGCTGCTCTGGTCGCCGGCAAGCAGGAGCGTCCCGTTGTTGAGGGCGATCCCCCCGGAGAAGTTGCTCGCGGCCTGAAGCGTCGTCGTGCCCGGGCCGACCTTCGTGATCCCGCCGCTGCCGAGCGTTACGGGGTCGGCGACGACCAGGTCGCCGTCGCCGTCGATCGTGAGGGTCTGGGCGGTGCCGCTGATGGCGTCTCCCGAGGCGACATCGAGCGTCAACGTCGTGCCGGCCGCCGTGTTCTTGATGCGGGCGGCCGAGGCGAGCGTGATGGCTCCCGCGTAGGTGTTGTCGCCGGCGACGTTGGAGAGGGCTCCGGGATTTCCCGTGCCGCCGTTGCCCCGCAGCGTCAGCGGGGTGGCGATCGGGGCCGAGAGGTTGTTGAGTTCGAGCCGGCCGCCGCCGGCGGTCACCTCGACGCCGCTGGTGCCCCCGAGGGCAGCCGGTGACTCGACACGAATGGCCCCCGCAGCGATGTTGGTGACGCCGTCGTAGCTGTTGCTGCCGCTCAGCAGGAGCGTGCCGGTCTCGTTCTTGACCAGCCCGACGCCCGTGCCGCTGATCCCGCCGCTCAGCTCGCCATCGACGTCGGCCGTGCCGTCGAAGACGCGGACGTTGCGGGTGCCGGTGCCGGTCAGGCCGATCGGATTTTCCAGGGTCACGGTGGCGTCGGCGTCGGGATGCCCGAGGAAGAGGGCGTAGTTGTTGTTGCCGAAGTCGGTATCCCAGGAGAGGGCCGCCCCGCTGCCGCCGAGGTTGACGCTCCGGTCGGCTCCCGCGGCGGCGAAGCCGCCGCCGTTGGTCCACTGGACCTGGCCGCTGCCGCCGCCCACCCCCCGGGCGAAGTCGGCGGCGGCGCCGCCGTCGAGATCACCGCCGATGATCAGGACGCCGGTGCCGTTGAACTGGAGGTTGGCAGCCGAGAGGGACGCCGACGTGTCGACCCGCAGGGCTCCCTGCTGGACGACCGTCTCGCCGCCGTAGGTGTTGGTGCCGGTCAGCGTGATCGTCGAACCGCTGCCGAAGTTCGTGTCGTTGGGGTGCACCCAGAGGCGGCCGGTCCCGGAGATGTCGCCCCCGAAGGTGTAGTCGTCGCGGAAGAACCGCACCACCGAGGAACCGACCGTGCCGGTGCCGAGGCCGTTGAGCGTGACCGCGTTGCTGCCGTCGCCGAGGGTGGCCAGGCTGTTGCCCGGCCCGTCACCGACCGTCAGCAGGGTGTCGTTGGCGACGCCCGAGGTCGTTCCCCCGGCCGCGACTGAGATCGCCCCCTGGAAGGAGTTGGCACCCAGGAGCGTCAGGTCGGACGTCGCCCCGTCGAGGGCCAGGCCGCCGGCACCCGAGATCGGGCCGGCGATCGACATCGCCCGATTGTTGCCCTGCTGGCCGAGGATCGTCAGGTCGGCCGCGAGGGCCACCGCCCGGGTGTCGGGCAGGGCGATCGTGCCGCCGAAGTTCGTGTAGATCGTGAAGGGGCCGCCCACTGCGAGGTCATTGTCGGCATCGCCCAGGTTGCCGTCGCCGTTCATCTGCAGCGAGCCGACGTCGAGGTTGATCGGCCCGCTGAAGGTGTTGGCCGCGTTGTTGAGAAACAGCCGGCCGTCACCCGTCTTGGTGAGGCCGGCGGTCCCGGAGACCACGCTGGTCACCGTCAGCTTGCGGCCTGATTGGGTCACACTGATCGTCGGCGACCCGCTCGTCACATCGAGGGCCAGCGAGTTGCCGGGCCCGGCGATTGTGAGGTCGTTACTGGCGGTGGCACCGTCGGTGAAGGTCAGATTGCCGATCGTGCGGTCGGTGTCGACGGTCACCGTTCGGTTGGCGGTCAACTCGGCGGTGAAGAAGGCGGTGGCGTCGGCGCCGGTGGCGATCGCTCCCCCGTCCCAGATGCCGGCCGAGCTCCAGTTGCCCGCGGAACCGTTCCAGGTGCCGTCGGCCGCCAGGCAGGGGCCGCCGCTGGCCACAGCCACGACGCAGAGGAGTAACCCGTCCCCGAAGCCAAGGCGGCGTCCAGCCGTGCTGTGTCGCATTTCTTATCCCCTCCCAACGCGGCCCACCGGCCGAAACGACCGGCCGTTCCGGATCGCACCCTGGCGGACATTAGAGAATGACGCCGCCGCTGCGAGTCTTAACAAAAAAACCGGTCAGACTGGATTTTTGGGCCTCACTGGAACTGCTCGTCAGACCCGTCGGTGTCGGTCGACGGGCCTCCTCCTGCTGTCGGCTCCGGCGGCCCGTCGGCGGCCACGAGGACGCGGATCTGGTCGTGGCCGTAGATGGCGTGCACAAGCAGGCTGAGGGAGAGCGTCTGGCGATCCTTGCTGAGCACGATGCGGTCGGCCTCGAAGGGCTCGATTCCTCGCCATTGGCCGTCGGGCACCGTGTGGCGGGTCACGCCCCCGCCGACCGTTTCGTCCGAGGCGGCCAGGGTTTTTCCGCTGCAGATGATGCCGACGATCTGCTGGGCGAAGCGGACCGATCCGTCGAGCCGCATCTCGGCGCCGCGGCTGTCATCGGGCTTGACCATGTTCGGCCGAGGCAGGGCATCGAAGTGGAGGAGGTAGGAATCGACTCGGCGGCCTCCCCGCATCCCGCGGGGCTTCGGCTGCCGCCGGTTGGAGTAGACCCCGGGGGAAACAATGTCGACGAGGCATCCGGCCGGAATACGGCTTCCTTCCGTCTCGCGGTAGAGAAGAATGAAGTCATCGCTCTGGAGCCCCTTCAGCGTCGGGGGGACCGCGTTGAGAAGATGGACGGCCCCGCTGGTGATCGGCCGCGACGGGGAATCTTCCTCGAGCGGCGGGAACTCCTCGGCTGCGGGAGCCTGGCCGGTGGCGATCAGCCCGAGCGGCCCGAAGCTCCGCGACATGTTCTCCTCGAGACGCTCGAACGGGTTGCGGGGCGAGGATTCCGAGCGCGTCTCGACCACGCCCTTGAAGACCCGCACGTCGGCGATCCCGTTTCCTCCAACCCGGACGCCGAACTCGGTGCCCAAATCGACCACCTCGACGCTGGGGGTGTCGATCACGAACCCCTCGGCACCCGGGGGTATCCGGGCGGAGAGCCCGCCGGCGAGAAGTTCGCCGCGGCTGCCTGAATGCACGTCGAACTCGGCCGGTCCCCTCAGCACGACGCGGGCCCCGTCGGCGAAGGCGATGCCGAGCGACCCTCCCTCCAGCGAGAGCCGGCAGGGGGGCAGCGGCTCGCCGAGGACCCGAGGCTGGTTTGTCCAGGTCACGTCGTCAATCGCCGTGATCACCGCCACATGTCGCGCGGCGGGCCTCCCCGAGGGCTCCGGCGGCAGCGGCCTCGCGACCGGCGTCTCATCAGGGACCGTCCAGCGGGCTTGGAGGAGGGCCGCCACCGCGAGCACCGCCGCGGCCCCACTTGCGATGAGCCACCGCCTGCTCCTGCCGCTCCCGGCCGCGGGCCGGGCTGGCAACTCGCTGCCGACGGCCGACTCGCCCCAGGACCGGATGGCCGCGTTCCACTTGGCCCGCTCCCAGAACCGCTCGCGGGCCTGCGGGGAGACCCGCAGCATCACTTCGAGCTCCGCCAGTTCGCCCCTGTCGAGCAGGAGATCGGCGTGGCGATCGAGCAGGAGATCGAGTCGTTCGAGGTCGAGCATGACTGTCGGTGATTCCGGTCGAAATGGCGGTCGCAGTGAAAGATCCCGTTAGCTACCGGCCCCCTCGGCCGCCAGTCGCCGCTGCACGCATTGGCGGAGGATGCTCCGGGCCCGGGAGAGCGCCACGTGGACGGTGTTGATCGTCCAGCCCATCCGGCTGGCGATCTCTGGGGTTCGGTGGGCTTGCTTGTACCGCATCTCCACGGCGAGCTTTGCCTTCGGCGAGAGAAGGCCGAGACAGTGGATCAAGTGCCGGGCGTAGGTCTCGTGGCGATCCCACTCCAGGGCCGATTCGTGGGCACAGAGCGCATCGATCACGTCGTCGGAGAGGGCCAGATGGCGGGCCCGGGAGGCGCGGAGGGCCTCGAGCGTCTTGAGCCTGGCGACCGTCCAGAGCCAGGCCCGGAAGTTCGTTCCAGGCCGGTAGCTGGCGGCCTTCGCGGTGACGGTCATGAAGGTCTCCTGGATCACGTCGTCGACGATCGCGAAATCGCTGACCAGCGAGGTCACGAAGCCCCGCAGGGCCGGCATGTGCTGGACGAACAGCGCCTGCACCCCGCGGACCGGATCGTCCTGGCCTGGCCTGTCGGTCACGCTTCGCACCCAGTGTCTGCCGCGGCAGGCCATGCACATGGCCCTGTTTAGAAATGTCGCGGCGACCCCAATTCTTAACCCTCTTTCCGCAGCTCGGGGAATCATCCGCGGGAAAATGACCCTCGATTGTGTATTTTTCGTTCGCGTCTTTTCGGCAGGGTCAGGTCCAGTTCCGTGCAACGAGTTTCGGCCTCTTTTGGGCTCCCGAGCTTGGGTGCCGCCCCTCGGGAAGCCCCCGAGCCGCGCGACCGCTCACTCCGGCTGAATGTCGATGTCGATCGTGTTCATCCGCCGCGGCAGGATCTCGACTTCAAGCCCCGATGTCGCCGACTGGTGGTAGCGGGGCGGAATCGCCGACTCCCGCATCAAGGCAGCTGCCCGCACGGGATCGCTCATGAGCGTGTCGTCGTCAATCTGGCTCTGGATCCCAACCGAATGCCGGCCCACAGCCGCGCCGTCGCCCGTCTCGTAGGTCGTGACCTCGACAATCCGGCCGTCGACGACTCGGCCATATGCGGGCCGCTGGGTGTCGGACTGAAAGACGATGCGACCGCTGGCCAGCGGCTTGCCGGCCACCGAAATCGTTCCCTCGACTGGTGCAAGCGGGAGCCGGCCGTCGGAGCAGCCCACCACAGCGAAGGCTGTTGTCATCAGGAGACCGTCCCACGACAAGCGGCTACCGGTAGCTGCCAATCGTCTCGTCATGCCCAGGCTCCACCTTTCATTCCGCACGATCACTGGCCGGTCGATGACACCGTCTCTCCCGCCGCTCGCGACGAAAGGGCCATGTAGGTGGGCTGATCGATGTTCTCGCTGATGAATCGCACCGAGGCGTCGCAGAACACGAACTGTGCCCCGCCCCCGGCATGAAGACTGCGAAACACAGCGCCGTCGGTCCATCGGGGCTTGGCCTTGACCGGCCAGTCCCCCTGATTGGTCAGGAAGTACTGGGTCTTCCAGTTGATCGGGTAGGAGGTGAGGGCATAGCTCTGCGTGCCGAAATTCTGCTGATAGCCGAACTGGCCGATGCATTCGCCCAACGCGAAAGTCTTGGAGGTGCCGTCGGGGATCTCTCGGATCGCTGCGGCCCAGCCGAACCGGCCGATCGGCCCCCGGATGGGTGTCTTGCCTTCGGGATAGTTCTGCGGAAAGGTGTTGGCACAGACCGGGAAGGCAGGGGGGCTGCCGATGGTGGGATCGGCGCCAGGCCCGTAATCACCGCCGCAGGCGTGATCTCCTGCGTTGGAGGCGTAGTCGCACTCGGCGATTTGCCGGGTTCCGGAGTTCTCATTCACGTACTCGGGAAACTGCGAGTTGAACGAGTTGGATGGGCACCGAAACAGAGCCGGGGCGTTGAACAGGATGCTCTGGTAGGTCGATCCCCGCATCGCCGGCTGGGACAAGTCGGCCGTGTCGTACAAGCCGCTGTCCTCGAGATAGGGCAGGATTTTGACTGTCCAGTTCCATTGACTCCAGTGGATCCAGGTGCCGTTGGGCCGCCGCAGCGGCAGCCAGAAATCCCCTGCCGGGAACCGCTTCTTGACGTTGTGGTAGGTGTGCAGCGCCAGGCCCATCTGGCGGAGGTTGTTGCTGCAACTCATCCGGCGAGCCGCTTCCCGGGCGCTCTGCACCGCCGGCAGCAGCAGGGCGATCAGCGTCGCGATGATCGCGATCACCACGAGGAGTTCGACGAGCGTGAAGGCTCGCAGGGCCCCGCCCCGTCGGACCGAGGGGTGCTCGAGCCGATCAAGAAATGCTGATTCCATATCCGCCACAACCGCCGGAAACGTCCCTCGCCGCCGCGGGAGGTTGTGCTCCCCGGCCGCGACGGCGGCCGAACCCCGCCGTCTATCTATAGGATGACACGCCAGGTCAATTCCTTAACGGCTGGCGGCCGGTGGAACAAGTCTGCCGAAGCAGGATGCGACGACTGCCGACCCTGGAAACCCTCGGCGTTTCCACCGGTCGGCCAAGCGGACAAAGCCCACGAATGACTTTGTCCACGGAAAGCTGGGGTTCAGGGAAAAACCAGTCCATGGCCAGGCCACCTTGCCGCCTTGGGGGTTTGTGCCGCTGCCCTGCAGTCTCGTTCAACAGCGTCGCGTGCGAAGGCCGATTAGCACAATCTTGAGGGAGTTGCGGCCGGTGGGGTGCGTCGGGCGGCCGTCATTCGCGATACAAGGGGAACGCAATGCGTCGGACACCATGGCGGCATCGATCCTGGGTGATTGTCGCGTTGTCGGGGGCTGTCTTGCTGCCGCGACTGGCTGCCTGCGGCGATGATTCCCCTCCCGCACTCCACCTCGGTGCCTTCGCCCCGTGGGACGATCGTGGGGTGAGCCCTGGCGACACCGACGCCATCGTCGCGGTTGACGAGCAGCCGTCACTCGCTTATCTCCCTCCCGTGACAAGCGTCGGCCGTGAGGTGTTCGCTCCCTCAGATCGACGATTCTACCTGACGAGCATCGTCGGCGGCTCATTCCTGGCCGTGAGCCCAGACAACGCGCCATCCTCATGCATCACTGGGGGCGCCGCTGCGGGCTTGGCGCTCGAGCGATCCGATGGGCGGATTCGCCTGGAAACCGAGGGCCGATACCGAAGCTTCATCGAACAGACGTACCTCGGATTCAATGAAAACTTCTCGCCACGTAACCCGAATCCGGTCGGCATCGTGCAGGCGAAGAACCTTGGCGGCTGGTCCGTGCTGGCCAACGTGTGGCGCGATTTTCGTCTCAATGATCGCTTCGATTTATACGGCGGTGGTGGCATCGGTGCTATGGGCTATCAGCTCTCGTTCCAGCAGATCGACCCGACAAAACCTATTCCCGCCACCACCCGTTACGAAACGGGGTTCGCGTGGCAGGTCGGTGTGGGTGGAATCTGGAACGTGAGCGAACGAATCGCCGTCGATGCGAGTTATCGCTTTATCGGGACTGGGTATACCATTACGCGGGCGAGCCTTGTCGCCGGATTCCCACGGAACGAAGTCCTCATCTCCCTACGGATTTACGAGCCGTTTCGCGGCCTGGTGCGGTGACGCACCTCGTTCCTCGGCCCGCATGCCCTTCGTTGGCCCGGGACGCGGGCGAAAGGGGCGAGCCGCTCGAACCGCCGCCGCTGGCACCAATGCAGTGCCCGGTGAGCGAGTCCGCCGCCCCCATGCCTGCCGGCAGCGGCGTCGCACCGCTTGCCGATGTTCCCGATGGCGAGCCCGGTCACGGCCCGCCTGAGCTTGTGGTTCGGGGCAAAGACCCCGTGGTAGCGATGCCGGTGCTTCCGCGGCGGCGGGACGAGATCCGCTAAACGGTCGAGGAACTCGGGGCGGCGTGAGCTCGACGATGCCATTGGCTCCCGGCCGCGTGGACTTCCGCCCGCGACCCCGCCCGACCCAGTTAGCGGCTTTGTGCCTGGGCAGCACGTAACGGATGCGGGTGATCCGGCCGTCTGGGACGCGGATCACGGAGAGTCGTTCGAGAGCGAAGGGCGGCCGAGCGCAGTACCGCAGCAAGTGTTCGAGAGGCTGACGATAGACACGCACTTGGGGCGGTAAGAGCGTGATCCGGACACTCGCGTCGATGGAAAACCCGCTGTTCTCCCAGGCGAGCATGTCGGCGGCGGCCGCGGCGTCGAGGAGGCCCACAAGCCTGAACCACCGGATCACGCGGCGGCGGACCCGCTCGGTGAGTGCGGCCAGATCGCTCGGGGTGATCGGCCGGGCCGGCAGGAACGTCGGCGGTGCGTCCCTGTCTGCTTGATCGGCAGCCGGCAGGAAGACGCCGTCGGTTACGCACGCGTGCAGGTGCACGTGGTGGTTGAGGGCCGAGCCGAAGCGGTGGAGAAAGGAGATGCCGCCGAGCGGCGGGCGGGACGCTCGGGGTGGCTCGGCATCAGGGGCCCCGCCTGACGCCGCGAGCAGGAGCCGTTGGATCTCGTCAAGGAAGATGTTCGTCAGCGCCGCGACGGCTCGGGGTCGGTCGGCAAGCATGCCCCGCAATCGCTCCACTGCCGCACGGGCACCGGCGGGATGACATGATCGGCGAGGTGGGCGGCGGTCTGGGCCATGTGGCGGCCGTTGCAGGACGGGCAGACACCGCGGCCCTTGCAGGAGAAGGCCACTACGAATCCCGTGCGGCACGACATGCAGACCGCGCGGGCGAAGCCGAAGCAGAGGAGCCCGCACTGGAGATAGCCGCGGAGTTCGTCCTCGACGTATCCCGGCACGGGCCGCTCGGCGGCTTCCCGCCAGGCGAGCCAGCTCTCGAGGTTCTCCGACACGATCTTGTGGAGCGGCGTCTTCTCGGGCCGACGCCGCTCGTAACGGCGGGCCGCCGCGGGGGCGCGATGGGGACGGCGTCGGATTCGCGCGGGAAACCCTGTGACCGCAGCGACCATGGGCGGACCGGCAGGTGGACGGCGGGAGTAAACGGCCGTACACTATCCGCGGGACGGGGCGGTTCGCCAGAGGCTGGCCGGTGCCACCCAGGTTGAGCCCGTCCGCGTGGCCAAGGAATATTCCTATCGCTCCCGTGATGTCTCGGGTGATGGCTGGGTGCTGGTCGGCGACGCCTTCGGCTTTCTCGACCCACTCTATTCCTCGGGCATTTTGCTGGCCCTGAAAAGTGGTGAGTTGGCTGGTGATGCCGTGGCAGCCGCCCTCGAAGCCGGTGACACCTCAGCGGCGCGGCTCGGCGGCTGGAGCGAGGAGTATGTCCGTGGCATGGAGCGGATGCGA
>JAQCJP010000082.1 GCA_027592945.1 Planctomycetota bacterium | reverse complement strand
TCCGAGCGAAGCGAGGTGCCTGTACCCTTTTCCAACTCGAGGACGCTTACGGAATGCGGGTTCGCGAGCCGCGGGTGCGGTGAACCCCAGGTAAGGCTGGCAGTCGGGGCAAGGCGGGCAAGCCGCTGCGGGCGGCGGGATGATCGACGGCCGGGGTGGCCGATATCGAGAGGGTGACGGCTGCACCACCCCTGTCGAACCGGTCCCGACGCCCGCCCGCCCGCCTGGCAGCGTGGTCGCTGGCGGTGGTCTGCCTCGTGGTCCTGCAGGCGATGGTCCCCGCAGCCGCCCGGGCCCAGCCGGCCCCCAAGCCCTGGAACGGGATCGTTGTCGCCAGCTTCAATATTCAGGTCTTCGGCGAGTCAAAGCTCGCCCAGCCGAACGTCGTCGAGATCCTCGCCCGCGTAGTGCGGAAGTTTGACATCGTGGCGATCCAGGAGGTCAGGGCCAAGTCGAACGACATCCTGCCCCGCTTCCTGCGGGCGGTGAACGCCGACGGCAGCCGTTACCACTACGTGATCGGCCCCCGCGAGGGCCGCACCGTCAGCAAGGAGCAATACGCCTTCGTGTACGACACGACCCGGATCGAGGTCGACCCGACCTCGCTGGGCGTCGTGCCCGATCCCTCTGACCGGCTGCACCGGCCGCCGATGGTGGCCCGGTTTCGCACCCGCGTCGTCCCGGTGCAGGCGGCCTTCACCTTCTGGCTGGTCAACACCCACACCGACCCCGACGAGGTGCCGCAGGAACTCGACGCCCTGGCCCATGTCTTCCAGTCGCTGCAGCAGGCCCGGCCCGACGAAGACGACGTGATCATGCTCGGGGATCTCAACGCCGGGCCACCGCAGTTCAATGCGTTTCAGCGGGTGCCCGGGATCGGCTGGGCGGTCGCCGGCACGACCACCAACACCCGCCGCACCAAGACCTACGACAACCTCGTTTTCTCACGGCCGGTGACGGCCGAATATCTCAACGCCTGGGGCGTCTACGACCTCCAGAACGTCTTCGGGCTGCCGCTCGACACCGCCCTGAAGGTTTCGGACCACAACCCGGTCTGGGCGGCCTTCTATCCCTGCGAGATCCGGACCGGAGGCCAGCCGATGCCCCTGGCCGGCCAGCCGCCCCAGCTGCGGTAAGCCCCCCGTTGCTACCCGCGCAATCCGCGTGTCCTCGGGTTGGAAAAGGGTACAGGCACCTCGCTTCGCTCGGAGCCAGTCCCCTGTTCCATAAAAGCCCCCCGGCGCGAGCCGGGGGGATGGCGGGCCGTTGGGCGATCCCGGTCTCCGGAAGCCATTCCAACCCACCACCACCCGTCGCGCCTGCTCACGCAGCCTGCGATTGCCCCGCCAGCCGCGCGAGCAGCTCAGCCGCGGCCGCCGTGTCGATCGCCTGCTCGGCCAGTCGCGCTGCCGCCGCCGGATCAGCCGCCCGCCCGGCCGCGAAGAGCACGGCTGCGGCATTGAGCACCACCACGTCCCGCCGGGGGCCGGGTTCGCCACCGAGCACCCCGCGAATCGCCGCGGCACTTTCGCTCGGATCGGCCACTTCGAGATCGGTCAGCCGTTCCGCAGGGCGTGTCGTGATCCCAAAATCCTCCGGCTCCCAGCGATACCGCTCGACCCCGCCGGCCGAGACGTCGATGACCTCCGTCGGCCCGAACAGGCTGACTTCGTCGAACGGCATGGCCGCTGCCGGATCGCTGCCGGCGAAAAATCCCGACACGACCAGCGTCCGGCGGGCCCCGAGCAGCCGGGCCGCTTCCGCGATCGGTTCCCGGGCTGCCGGCCTGCCGACGCCGATGACCTGGACGCCCGCCCCGGCCGGGTTGCAGAGCGGCCCGACCAGGTTGAACACGGTGGGGCGGCCGAGCGACCGTCGCAGGGGCCCCACCTTCGCCATCGCCGGATGGTGGGCCGGGGCAAAGCAGAAGCAGAGTCCCAGTTCTCGCAGGCAGCGGCCGACGGTCTCGACGCCGGCATCCGTGTTGACACCCAAGGCCGTCAGCACGTCCGCCGAGCCGGTGCGGCTCGAGACCGCCCGGTTGCCATGCTTCGCCACCGGCAGCCCCGCCGCCGCCGCCACAATCGCGGCAGCGGTCGAAATGTTGAACGAGCCCGAGCCGTCACCGCCCGTGCCGCAGGTGTCGGCCACGAGCGTGTCAGCCGGCAGCCCATGCTCGAGCGGCAGCATCCGGGCCCGCAGCGCCGCAGCCACGCCGGCCACCTCCGAGGCTGTTTCACCAGCCTCGGCAAGGGCGACGAGCCAGCGACCAAAGGCGTCAAGCTCGATGTCGCCCGTGAGCACCCCCTCGACGAGCCGCCGGACTTCGTCGGCCGAGAGCCGGCTGCCGCCGGCCAGGGATGCAATCGCGGCGTCGACGTCGGGAGAGGGTTTCATGAGAGGGGGTCACGGCAGGGGAGGGGGCCCGGAGGACCAATGTATCGCCCGGCGGGCCCCGCCGCTCCGAGAGTTGCCGCCGCGGTAAGATGCAGGGAGATCCCACTTCCCTCCGCCGTTTGAAAGCCCGCCCCTTGTCGCCGGCCGCGCCCCGCAAACTGATCATCGACTGCGATCCCGGGATCGACGACGCGGTCGCCCTGGCCATCGCCCTTTTCGATCCCCGCCTCGAGGTCCTGGCCGTGACGGCCGTGGGGGGCAACGTGCCGTCCGAGCGAGCCACGACCAACCTCCATGCGTTGGTCTCTGCCCTCGACCCGCCCCGGCTGCCCCGGGTGGGAGCGGCCTCGAACGACGTCGTCCTGCCGCACCGTCCGGCAAGTGTCCACGGTCCGGATGGCCTCGGCGGCCTGACGCTGCCGGAAGTTCCCCTCCATGGTGGGCATCCTTCCGAGAAGGTGATCTGGGAGACGATCAAGGCCCATCCGCGGGAGGTCACGATTCTGGCCCTCGGTCCGCTCACCAACGTCTCTCGGGTGCTCAAACGCGACCCGGGGATTGCCGAACTGATCGGGGCGGTCGTGGCCTGCGGCGGCACGATCCACGCCTCGGGCAACGCCACGGCAGCGGCCGATTTCAACTTTTATTGCGACCCCGCCGCCGCCCGGCACGTGGTCCGGGAACTGGTCACCAAGACGCTCGTGCCCCTCGAGACCACGGGGCAGGTGGTCTACGGCTTCGACCTGCTTGACCGGTTGCCGCGCGACTTCACCCGGGCCGGCAAGCTGCTCCGGCCGATGCTCGCCCATGCCTTCCGGGCCCAGCGGCAACTCCTCGGCAGCGAAGGAATCCGGCTCCACGACCTGGCAGCCCTGGTGGCGGTCACCAATCCCGAACTCTTCGAGCGGGAGAGCGTGGTTGCCGACGTGGAGATCTCTGGCGAACTGACCGCCGGCATGCTCGTCGTCGACCGCCGGTCCCATCGACGCTGGCGGCCCAACGCCGACCTGCTGACCGGCTGTGACGCCGCGGCCGTGCAGGATTGCGTCCTGCGGGGCCTGGCGGCGGCGGGCGACGCGACCTAGCAAAGACCGGGCTGGGCAGAGCGTGGGCCTGCTTCCTGCCGCCAACAGCCGCAACCAGCTATTCGAAGTCGGTTCGGCGGGCGACCGGGATCTGAAGCTCGACCCGCTCCCGGTCCCGGAACAGGGAGATCGAGACGGTCCGATCGACGTCGGTCGTGCCGACGACGCTCATCAGGTGGTCGTCATCTTCAATGGCCCGCCCGTCAAACTCGAGGATCACGTCATCGGGCCGGACGCCCGCCGCGGCCGCAGGCGCTCCGACAGTGACCGCCTCGACGCGGGCCCCGACCGGCCGCACCATCCCCAGGCGGTGGGCTTCACGGGGCGTGAAGTCGCGGTCGAGGGCGACTCCCAGATACGCCCGCGACACGCCGCCGTGCTTCACCAGCTGCTCGGTGACGAACATCGCCATCGAGATCGGAATGGCGAATCCGATCCCCTCGCTTCCGCCGGAGTTGCTGGCGATGGCCGTGTTGAGCCCCACCACCTCGCCCCGCAGATTGACGAGCGGACCGCCGCTGTTGCCTGGATTGATGGCGGCGTCGGTCTGGATGAAGTCCTGAAACCGCACGGCACCGGACCCGATTTCGAGGTCACGACGGCCTTTTGCCGACACGATGCCGAGGGTCACCGAGTGAGCCAGGCCGAAGGGACTGCCGATGGCCAGGACGGTATCGCCGATCTGGAGCGTATCGTCCTTGGCAACCCGGGCCACCTGGAGGTCGTCTTCAGCCAGTTCCAAGACTGCGATGTCGGTGCCGGCGTCCGACCAGGCCCGCCGGGGACGCACCTCCCGGCCATCATCGAGTCGGATCACGATTGCGTCGAGGTCGGCCCCGTGGACGACATGCCGGTTGGTGATCACGACGATTCGTCCGTCGACCTCGATGATCACACCACTGCCGGACTCATCTTCGGTGGTTCTGCCGCCGCGGGGGCGGAGGAGCCGCTTCGTGGCATCAATGTGGACAACGGTGGGCCGCAGCAGGCTGGCGAGCCTCCGGAGCTGCATCGCCTGGCGTTCGAGCGGCTCGGCATCTCGGGCCGCCTGTTCGTAGAGCCGATCGCGTTCCTCGGCCGTCAGCCGGACCGGCCGCATCGGGTCGATTCGCTCTCCCTTCCTGCCGGCCTTCTCGACCGGTGTCAGCCGGGGAGTTCGATCCTCGGCCGGCAGCCGGCCAGCGGCTGAGAGGCCAGCAACGACGCTGGCCACCAGGGTCAGGAGCGTCTTCCGGCGGAGGCTGGGGAGGAGTGCGATTCTCATGCGGTCCCGGAAATCCGGGCCGCCGCGAGAATACGGGTGCTGCCCCTCAGAACTCCAGCTCGCCGCCGATCGGCTCCCCGGCTCGCTGGCTACCGACCTCGCCCGAACGCTCGAGTTCCCGCTGGCAGCCGATGCACATCGTGGCGTAGGGAAGAGCCTGCAGCCGAGCCACCGGAATCCGTCCGCCGCAGACCTCACACTGGCCATAGGAACCCTCCTGCATCCGCTCGAGCGCATTCTCGATCGAGGCCAGTTCCCGGCTTTCGACTTCCGCCAACTGCGAACTGATCTCGTCCTGCGCCGAGTCGTAGGCGGCATCCACCAGATCCCCTGGCGACTGACTTCGCAGTTCTTTCAGGAGAGTGAGATCGCCCGCCAGCGCGCTGCGGAGCGCGTCTCGACGCTTCACAAGGATAGCCCGCATTTTCGCCAGTGCGTCTTTTCGTGCCATGGTCGTGCCACTCCTTCCACCCACCGGGCGGCCCCCCTGATTCCGGCCGCCACTCCGGGTCGCAGCGAATACTACGGAGGCTGCGGAAAAATGGTTCGCGCAGGAAAAATCGGCAGGAAACGGCCGCGAATACAGCCAAAAACGGCCCTGACAGTTGGCGGGGGGCGGGCAGACTTTGTGGCCGCCAGGTTCAGTCGGCTGCTTGGGCGGAGCGGAAACACCAGACGGTGCCGTCGTCGGAGGCCAGCACGACCCGGCCAGCCGCCACCGCCGCCCCGGCGCCGAACCCTCCTCCCGCCGCAAACTCCCAGACCGCTTCGCCGCTGGCCACGTCGAGGGCGGCGATCTCCCCCCTCGCGTCGGCAACGATCGCAACCGAGCGGGCCGGGGGGGCCGGATTCGTTCCCCCGATCGTCGCGGTGACGACAGCGGGCGAGGCGTCGACCCGGCCCCGCATGGGGTGCCGCCAGCGGCGTTCGCCGTCTGCCACCGCCAGGGCTTCGACGGCTCGGCCCCGGGTGCCGACGATTGCCAGCCCCTCCGCCACAGCGGCACTCGACCGATAGGCGGCGCCGCCGGCAGCCGGCTGCCGACGCCAGGCCACCGCCGGCGCGAGAAAGTCGATGGCAAAAAATGCCCCTGCTTCCGTGCCGAACAAGACGCGGTCACCGCTGACGGCCGGCGTTGTTCCGGTGGGACCACCGATTTCGACTGCGGCGACTTCTCCGCCGCTGGCGGCATCGATCACATGCAGTCGGCCGTCGCAGCCTGCCAGGAAAATCCGGTCGCCCGCTTCCGTGCGGGCCACGGTCGGGCTGCAGCGGATCTGGTCGGCGATCGCGTGCTGCCAGCGTTTCGCGCCGGTGGCGATGTCGAGGCAGGTGAGGGTGGCATCCTGCGAGCCGATCAGGGCGGCTGGCTCGGCTGCGGTCTCGAGCACGGTCGGCCCCCCGGAGATTTCCCCTTCGGTGGCGAACTCCCAGACGACCTCCCCCGTCTGCCGGTCGAGGCCGCGGACCATGCCGAGGTCGTCGCCGACGACCAGCGGCAGGGCTGGGTCGGCCGCCACCGCCGCCGCCGAGGGAAAGCCGGCCTCCTCGATACGGCGGGTCCACCGCGTGTCTCCGGTGATCAGATCGAGCGCTCGGAAGGTGCCGTCGAGATCGCCGAGATAGATCACGCCATCGGCAACCACGGGCACAGCGCTGAAGGCCGTGCCACCAAAGTCTCGTCGCCAGGCTTCGGCCAAGGGGAAGGCGAGCCTGGTAGCCGAGCGACCCGTGCCTGCCAGGCTGCCACGGGCCATCGGCCAGGCCTCGGCCGGCGCCGCATCGGGGTCGGCCCCGGTCGCGGGGGGCATCAGGGCTGCAACCGCCATGATCATCACCAGGCACAACGCCGTTCGGGCCGCGCCGCCATGAGGGCGGCCGGCCGGTCGGCGTGCCGACGGGACGCCTGGAGTCGCTTCCACCGGCCTGCTCATCGGGCCGCCTCGTAGATGGCTGTCAGTTCCGCGGCCGTCACTGGCTGCGGGTTGAATCCGGCCGTCCATTGGCTGGCTGCCGCGGCTGCCAAGGCAGGCACGTCGGGGTCGGTCGCGACCAGCCCGGCCAGCGAGCGGGCCAGACCAGCGGCCGCGAGCAGGCCGTCGAGCCAGTCGCCCAGTGCTCCGGCAGCGTCAGACGAGGCGTTCCGAACGGTCGCGGGCCCGCCGGCAACGGCCAGCAGTTCACCGTAGGCGGCCTGGCAGGCGGGGGCGTTGTATCGCACGACATGCGGCAGCATCAGCCCGACTGCCTGGCCGTGGACGATTCCATGGGTCGCGGTGAGCGGATTGGCCAGGGCGTGGGCCGCCCCGAGCATGGCGTTCTCAATGGCCAGGCCCGCCCAGGCTGCGGCCAGTTGCACGGCGGCCCGGGCCTCGATGTCGCTCCCGTCGCTGAAAACCCGAGGAAGATTGGCGGCCAGCAGTCGCCAGGCCTCACGGGAAAGCATTCGCGAAGCCGGAGTCGCGGCGGTGCTCACGAAGCTCTCCACCGCGTGGGCGACGGCGTCAATCCCCGTGACAGCCGCGACCCGAGGCGGCTGGGTGAGCGTCAGGGTCACATCGAGGATCACGCTGCGGAAGGCCGCTCGCCGATCGCCACAGGCCATCTTCATGCCGGTCTCGACGTCGGTGATCAGGGCGAACGACTGCGTTTCACTGCCGGTGCCGGCGGTGGTCGGGACGGCGAGCGAGGGCAGCATCTCGCCGGTGGCGAGGCCGTGGCCTCGGTAGTCCTGCATGCGGCCGCCGCAGGAATAGAGAAAGTTGATCCCCTTGGCGGTATCCATCGAACTGCCGCCGCCAAGACCGACGAGCAGGTCGGGACGAAACTCGCGGGCCACGGCGACGCCCGCCTCGATCTCCACCGTCGAGGGGTTTTCGCCAAACTCCGAAAAGACCGTCGCTGTCAGGCCGGTCTCTTCGAGGGCGGCGACACCCGCCGCCGCATGGCCGGCCGCCACGATTCCCGGATCGCTGGCGATCAGCGCCCGGCGTGCTCCAAGATCGCGGGCGAGCTCACCAAGGCGGCCGAGCCCGCCCTCGCCGACGATCAGCCGCGGGCCGGGGTGATACTCGAAGGCGTCGTTCATGGGAGTGGATCGGGAGGCGGCCGGCCGGCGGTCCCCCGAGCATACCGGCCTCCGTCCGGCTCCGACACTGATCCAGCCAGGGGCTGACCGGGCTGCGGTGCTCGGTGTCAGGCGGTCGCTGCCACCGGGGCCGCCACCTGGAGGGCTCGCGACCGGTAGAGAAAGTCGATGATGTTGCCCTCGTGGGGCTGGAGCCAGTCGAGCTTCGTGGTCGGGATCGGCCCGAGATTGAGCCGGTCGATGTGGGTGCAGTCGATCATTTGCCGCTGGAAGGCCTCGTTCTCGGTGACCGCGGTGCCGACGAGCGTCGGGCCGATGCACTCGAGCATCCGCTCCTGCGGGCATTCGACGACCGTCACGAACGGAAACATGTATTCCGCCCGGACGATCTCCGGCTCGGGGCTGGCCGCCCGGGCCACCACCGGCCGCAGCCAGCCGCACCGCTCGCCCTCGACGAACCGCTCGCCGAACGGGGCGGTCGCGTGGGTCACACCGGCGGCTTCGAGGAGCCCCTCGATCTGGCTCCAGATTGCCTTGGCTGCTCCAGGGATCGTAAAGGCCGCCAGTTTTGCCTCGGGGTCGTCCGGCGGCCTGACCTCGATCGGGCCGAGCCGGGCGGCGAGGGCGTCGGCGATCGCCTCGGTGTGCCGGCTGGCGTAGATCGCCGAGGCGTTGATGCAGCCCCGGCCGCTGTTGATCGCCACGCTCTCGGCCATCACGTCGAGATACTGCTCCCAGTCGTCGACGCAGTCGTCGCCGAGGATGATCTTGGAGAAGCCCGGCCCATGCACCTGGACCCGCGAATTGCCGCGATACTGCTCGACGGTCTTGGCGCTGCCGAAGATCATGCTGCGGCCGCAGCCGCCCAAGACCGCGGCACCGACATCGGTGGCTCCGGGATAGAGGCTGATCGCTTCTGGCGGAATCCCCGCCTCGACCATCGCCGCCGCCATCCGGTAGGGCGTCCAGGGCTCCTGGCTGCCGGGTTTCATCACCAGGCCGATGCCGAGGGCCACCACCGGCAGCCAGAGGGTGTGAACTCCCGGGGAGTTGGACGGCAGCACCAGGCCGAGGACGGGCGACTGGGGCTGGTAGCTGACGGTCACGCCGCGTTGCTCGACGCCGTAGCCGGCCCAGAGGATCGCGGGGTCGAGGCCGCGGGAGAGGGCATCGAGAATGCGGTCGAGGTTCGAGAGCACGAACATGTTCTTCTGCATGTTCGCGCGGCAGAGGCTCTCGGGCAGGCCGGTCGTGGCCGACTGGCACTTCACAAACTGCTCCGGTGACTGCGGCTCGCCGCCGACGGTCACAGTTCCGTTGGCGTAGAGATTGCCGGCGGTCTGGAGCCGCTCGACGATCTCCTCCGGATCGATCGCCAGGAGTGCCGCCCGGGCCCGGTCGGCTTTTTTCAGATCGCGGCCGACGATCCCCCCGCCGACCTGGCTGACCTCGGCGACCGGCTCGCCGGTGAGGAAGTGGACGAGCGTCTCGCGTTCGAGCGACTCGTACGGTGTGCCAAAACGCCAGGCAGGCAGATGCATCAATAGACTCCCACAGTGGTCGCGGCGGCGAGTTTGCGGAACGGCCGAACGCCGCTGATGCCGTCCCAGGGATACGCGGCATAGGGCCGCTCCCGTTCCCCTTCGTCCCGCTCGAGGAAGCCTGGGATGAAGGTTTCCTTGGTCAGCGTCGTCAGCCGGACGCGGCCGGTTTCTCCGTAGGGCACGACCGCGTCGGGATCGTCGAAGTCGACGACCTCGATCACCGCCCGGGGCTGTGGAGCGTAGTAGGCGATCGTGTAGCCGTCGGCCGCCACCACCGGCCGGCTGGCCGCCAGGCCCATCAGGGTGTTGCCGTAGGTCGGCGTCAGGTAGGCCCCATCGAGGAGTTCCTCGACCGCGAACCGCGTCCACTGCGGGGTGAACTCGGTGCCGCCGGAGAAGATGCCGGTGATGCCCGCCTCGCGGATCGTGGTCCCCTTCTTCTCGAGTGCCAGGGCGAGGGCCTCGAGCAGTTTGGGAGTCGTGAACATGCAACGAATCTCGTGGCCCGCCTCGAGGATGGTGATCGCCTGGTCGATGCAATGCTGCTTGTAGGCCTCCAGGTGCTCCATCCAGCCCTTCTGGATCAACTTGATCACCCAGCGGGGGTCGAGATCGACACAGAAGCAGATCCCGCCGCGATACTGGGCGAGGTGCTCGATCGAGAGCCGCAGCCGCCGCGGGCCCGACGGACCGAGCATCAGCCAGTTGGCACCCTTCGGAAAGAACTCCTCGGGCAGCGTCTCGCTGAACATCTCGTAGTCGGTGCGGAAATCCCGGGAGTTGTATCGCGACTTCGGGATCCCCGTCGTGCCGCCGGTTTCAAACACATAGACCGGCTGATCCGCCAGCCCCTTGGGCACCCAGCGGCGGATCGGCCCCCCGCGGAGCCACTCATCCTCGAAGGGGGGGAACTTCTTGAGATCGTCAAAGCAACGGACGTCGGTCAGCGGATTGAAGGGGAGCGACTTCGCATACTCCAGCCAGAACGGGCAGCCGGTCGACTCGTGGAAGTGCCAGGCGACGGTCTCGACGGTGTGGGCATCGAGGGCGGCTCTCGCTGTGGCGACCTGCTCAGGCGAGGCGACATCGAAGGCGGGCTGCTGCTCAGCGGAAGGGGCGGTGGCCATGACACTCCTGGGCGTTGGATCGGGAACGGAGAGCGAAAAACGGTTGCGGCCCCGCGGCGGTCAGCCGTCCGGTGACTGACTCGGCGGCTGGGGCAACGGGGCACCGAGTTGGGCGAAGAGCTGCAGCACACCGTTGAAGTGGGCGAGCCGCGGCCCATACCGATCGATGAACTCGCCGAGGGCATACTCGCTGTCGGAGAAGTCCTCGGCGTTCTCGGCAGCCTCCTGGGCGATTCCGGCGAGAAACTCGGTGTGCACCTGGGCAAGCGACTCGGCGGCCCGCCGGCAGGAGCGGGCCAACTGCGGGTTGGCTTCCTTCCAGGCCTTGAGTTCGGCGGCCCGCTGGCGGTGCTGGAGGGAAACCTGGCCGAGAATCTCCATCAGCAACTGGCCCTGATGCTTCGACTGCTCGACGAGTTCCCGGAGCAGGGCATTGGTTTCGACGACATCCCCGCTGGCAGCCGGACCGCCGGAAGCGGGGACGCCTGCAGAGATGTCCATCTGGGTGAAAAACGATGAATCGTCGTTCATGACCTCAGGCTCTTGAACGGGGGTGTCGGGCGATCGCAACTCAACCACTATCGTAGGCCTGATTCCACCGATCTGCCACGCAGCGGCATTTCAAGGGCTTCGGGGTGAGCCCGTGCCGTCTCGCCGGACGCTCGGGACGGGTTCACCTCGCGCGGGCTTCGGGGTGAGCCCGTGCCGTCTCGCCGGACGCTCACTGCGGGCATCCATGCCCTCCGCTCACTCGTGGGAAACCGAGCTTCGCCATCCTGGCTGCGCTCGGTTTCCCAACGCCGGCTCGATTGGCACGGCCCCACCCCTCGCGAACCCGCATGTCGCTCCCCAGCGGACCGGCAGGGGTTCTCCAGGTTCACAGACACGTTGCTGCCGGTAGCCCGCACAGCCTCCGCACGTCGCAGAGTCATGCCGGCCCTTCAAGTCACCCGGCGAGACGCCCGACATTGAAAAAGCGAGGAGGCCGCAGGGATGCGGCTTTCCGGAGCGAGGCGGGAGCACGACACGGATGCAAGCGGATGCGGGCGGGAGCGATCTGGCGTACGGTTTTCTGACTGTCGTCGATTCGGCGACCCACGGCCTGTTCGGGGGCTACCTGGTCGTGGACGCCCTCGGGCGGCCGCTTGAGTTTCACTGCACGGCGCCGGTGAAGGTCTCCCGGGCCCAGCAGATCCTCTACGGGCCGACGCTCAACGGTCAGCTCGAGGGGCGGCAGATCGGCGGGGCCCTGCTTGCCGAGGGGAAGGCGACACCGGCGGTCGTGCTGACCGATCGGGAGCCGATGCTTCAGGTGCGGGCCCAGACGACCCTGCCGGTCGCCCTCGTCGGACGCTCCGACGCGCTGGCCGCAGTCGGCTTCACACTCGGCGACTCGGCGGTGCGGCCGCACGCCGATGACACGGCCCGCACCACCGAGCTTGAAGCAAGGCTCGCGCCGCTGGCGGCCGCTGTCGATCTCTGCGAGCCCTTCGAGCGGATCCGGGCGGCCCTCGACGAAGCGGCCCGTCACTGACCCGCAGGCCGGCAGGAGAATCGCGATGCCGAGCGAGGACGCGTCCGACCGGTCGCCCACCGACCCGCCTGGGCCCGCGGTGCGGTCGTGGGGTGCCGCGGAGCTTGCCCTGCCGGCCGTGACGATCCGGCCCGAACCCGATCTGACCATTCCCCTTCCGCCGACGCTCCGTCTTCCCGTCGCGATGCCGGTGATCGAGGTGGTCTCGGTCGAGCCGCTCCCGGCCCGGCCGCGGGTCCAGAGCCATTTCTTTGCCAAGCCGGTCGCGGCAGCAGCGGGCTCCGCAGGTTGCAAACCTGCGGCCACGGGTGGGGATCACGCACCGGCCAAAGAAGGCCCCCCAGGTTGCGAGCCGGCCCCCCGCCGCACCCGGATCGCGCCTCCCCGGGACGTGGTCAAGCTCTCGGAGCGGTTCTTCTATCTGCTCCAGCCCGATCTCGAAACGATGCTTCGCAGCGGGAAGCTCGCCTTCCACCGCCAGCCATTCCCCTTCCAGTTTGAGGGGATGGCCTTCCTCCTTCCGCGGCACGCAGCAGTGCTGGCCGACGAAATGGGCCTCGGCAAGTCGATGCAGGCGATCTCATCGATCCGGCTCCTGGTCCGCGGCGGTGAGGCCCGTCGGGTGCTGGTCGTCTGCCCCAAGGGCCTGGTCAGCAACTGGGCCCGGGAGCTGGCCGACTGGGCTCCAGAACTGGTCGTGGCGGTGATCGAGGGCGATCCGCAGCGACGCCGCTGGCAGTGGTCGCTGCCCGACGTGCCGGTGAAGCTTGCCAACTACGAGGTGCTCGTCCGCGACCGGGAGCTCGTCGCCGAACTCGGCCTCTCCTTCGACCTGGTGGTGCTCGACGAGGCCCAGCGGATCAAGAACAAGTCAAGCCAGACCAACAAGGCGATCGTGGCCCTCGATCGCCGCCGCAGCTGGGCCCTGACCGGCACGCCGGTCGAGAACTCGGCCGACGATCTGGTTGGCATCTTCGAGTTCGTCGAGTCGGGGCAGATCAACGACCGGATGACGCCCAAGACCATGGCGGCCGCCGTCGCCGATCACATTCTCCGCCGAACCAAAGACAAGGTGCTCACCGAGATGCCGCCCCGGCTCGACCGTGACGCCCACATCGAACTCGGTCCTGAGCAGCGGGAGACCTACCGCCGGGCCGAGGAGGAGGGCGTGCTCCGGCTGGCCGACATGGGCCGTGAGGCGACGATCCAGCATGTCTTCGAGCTGGTCCTCCGGCTCAAGCAGATCTGCAACTTCGACACCGCCACCAGCGAGAGCGCGAAGCTCGACCGGCTCACCGCGGAGCTCGAGGAGGTGCGAGCCAGCGGCCGCAAGGCCCTCGTCTTCAGCCAGTGGGTCGAGACGCTCGGCCGGCTCCGGGAGCGGCTGACCCCGTTCGGGGCTCTCGAATATCACGGCGGGATGAGCACCGCCGCGCGTGACGAGGCGATCCGCCGGTTCAAGGAGGGCCGCGACCACTCCGTGCTGCTGCTCTCGTACGGCGCCGGCGCGGTGGGGCTCAATCTCCAGTTCTCGCAGTACGTGTTTCTCTTCGACCGCTGGTGGAATCCGGCCGTCGAAGACCAGGCAATCAACCGGGCCCACCGCATCGGGGCGGCGGGTGCCGTCACGGTCACCAGGTTTCTGTCGGTCGGCACGATCGAGGAGCGGATCGACGAGGTGCTCCGCCGCAAGCGGGATCTCTCCGAGGCGATCCTCTCCCAGGCCGACGGGCCCAGCTCCAGCGGCCTCTCGGCCGCCGAGATCTTCTCGCTCTTTGAGCTCACGCCGCCTCAGCGAGCCGCCGCCTGACCCGTGCGACTCAGACCCCATCCCGCACGCGCGTCACCCCATAAAAGCCTCCCGGCGCGAGCCGGGGGGACGGCGGGCCGTTGGGGCATCCCAGTTTCCGGAAGCCCGCGCAACCGTCCACCA
>JAQCJP010000081.1 GCA_027592945.1 Planctomycetota bacterium | reverse complement strand
TGCCGA
The DNA here is from genome assembly GCA_027592945.1 of Planctomycetota bacterium. Classification (GTDB taxonomy): domain Bacteria; phylum Planctomycetota; class Planctomycetia; order Pirellulales; family UBA1268; genus QWPN01. Next base: position 13,981 of record JAQCJP010000081.1, on the reverse strand, counting down.
CGCGGACATCGGCTCCGTCCACCGTCGCCATCAGGCCGCGGCCCGGCACCTCCTCGAACATCGTCGCCCGCTCCAGCGGCACGCGGGCCTGCCGGGCCATTTCAGTCACGGCCCGTGAGACGGGATGACGACTGTCCTGGGTGACCGTGGCAGCGATTTGGAGAAGATCAGCTGGCTGCACGCCGGCGGCTGGCGCCAGCCGGCTCACCGAAAGGACGCCACTGGTCAGCGTTCCGGTCTTGTCGAAAACGATGGCGTTGATGCCGCGGGCCGCCTCGAGCGTGGCAACGCTCTTGACGAGCACGCCCAGCCGGGCGGCGGCAGAGAGTCCCGCGACCATCGCCGTCGGCGTCGCCAGGATCAGGGCGCTCGGGCAGGCCACGACGAGCATCGCGATCGCCCGGCTGAAGGCCTCGTCCGGGTCGCTTCGCAACGCGAAGAAGAGCACGACCCCGACAATCATCAGGACGGTCGGCGTGTACCAGGCCGCATACTGATCAATCAGCCGCAAAATCGGAGGCCGTGTCCGCTCGGCCTCCAAGATCAGCTCCTTGACCTTCCCCAGCAGCGTGTCGCTCCCCGCCTTCGTGACCTCCACATCGATGGCACCCGTCAGATTGATGGTCCCACCGAAGACATCGTCGCCAACTTCCTTGTCGGCCGGCAAGGACTCGCCGGTGACGCTCGCCTGATTGACGGTGCTGGTGCCGCGGGAGACCAGGCCGTCGGCAGGAATCGTGTCTCCGGGCCGGATGCGAATCAGGTCGCCGGGCCTGAGGGCCTGCGCCTCGACGGCCTCCTCCACCCAGGCCCCGCTCGCCGTAGCCACCAGCCGGCATGCTCCGGTGGGAGCCAGCCGCACGAGCGACTCGATGCTCGCCTCGGCTCCGATGGCCGTCCGCCGCTCGAGCAACCCGGAGAGCGTCATGAACAACGCGATCGCCGCGCTCTCCTGATAGCGGCCGGCGGCCGCTGCACCGACCACGGCCAGCGCCACGAGGGCATTGAGACCCGCCTGGCCTTGCAGGAGGTCCTGGACGGCCAGCCACACCAGGGGCATGCCGAGAAGGGCGGCCGCGGCTGCCGCAGGGAAGGCTGCATAGAGCGGCTTCTCCCAGACCAAACCCGCCAGCAACGAGCAGGCGAGGAGGGTCACTCCTACCAGCATCACGACAAACGGCCACTGCAGCCGGCGATCGGCCTGACGAGAGGCTTCGGCCGCTGCGTCGGCGGCGGCCGTCGGCACGTGCTGGGAACGCGGAGTCTCCATGTCAGCGACTATAGTTCGCAGCGATTCGGAGAGCGCATAAGAATGGCCGCCCTCGCGGGCGGCCATTCCTCAAAATCATGGTTTTTCCAGGGGCTTACTGCACGTTCCGCAGCCGCTTGATCCAGATCAAGTCGGATGCTTCCTGGTACATGTCGGCGTCAAGACCGTAATTATTGGTTCCATCCGGACCGTTACCGACGTACCCGTCGCCGACCGACGTGTCACCGAACGAAACGGTATCAAACACCTTTTCGACGTGAAGGTCGGCGAACAGGACCGGCGCGAAACCCCCGCCACCCGTGGCGGTTTTGGGCTGGTGCAACGGCAGGATACCGGAGAGATCGTGCACGAACTCACCCGCCACACCGCCGAGCGCCGCAGCAAACGGCACCAGCATGCCATCAGTAAAGCTCTTGGTCACTCGCTCATTGGCCCGAGCAACGCTGTCGCCCGTGAAACTCTTGAGCGCAGCTGCAGCAGTGGCGTCGAGCAGTCCATTCGCTCCCTCGACGGCCCGAGCCGGTCCCATCCAGGCGATGCGAGCAGCCGTCGTGTTGGCCTGGCTGACGATGTTCTGCGAGATCGGCCCGTCACCGTCGGCAAGCGCCTTGTTGTTTGGCGAGTAGCCGTCGGCGGCAGTCGGATCGCCGCGACTGAAGTGCCAGGTCGTGGCGAAGTTGGTGTTGAAGCCCTCATCCCACAGGTCCTTCGCCTGGGGTGCCCCGCCAAAGTGCGTCGCCCCGACGACGGCGGTCGCCACGGTGCCCGCCGGCCAACGGTCGTCAGCGATCCCGAAGGCGATGTTGGCCTGGTTCGCAGCCACGGCCGCCGTGTAATCCGCCACGGTCTCGCTGACCTTGTTGCGGTGCGCGGGATCCAGACCCTTGCCGGGATTGGCGACCTTCTGCCCGATCAGGTCACCGACCCAGCCGTACTGACGAATATCGCCATCGCGGAAGTGGTCGAATGCCCCCGAGTTGTAGAGCCCATCGTGGCTCGACGCATAGAGTTCAAAACCCCGGCCGAACGTTGATAGATTGTTCGCGCTGGCAGAGGCGTTCGCCGAGGAACGAGCGGACGAAAGAGCAGGCAGCAAGAGCGCGACGAGCGTGCCGATGATGGCGATCACGACAAGCAGTTCAACGAGCGTAAAGCCCCGCCGAGCGTGGTGGTTGCGAAACATCGTGTTTCAACTCCTTGGATGTAGCTTGGATTGACCGGCAAATACCGCATGACACGGTTTTTTGCAGGCCTTTCCGCCTGCCCCTGTTGTCCAATACTATCCGGTGGTTCCTGGAATATCAAATGTTTGGCCAGCGGCACCGACCGGCCGTTTGCAGAAACCCGCTGTCTGTCCCCTTTTACCGCCATATCTTCAACTCTCCACCCTTCCGACACATGGATCCTGAACACAACCGCCCCCAGCCTGTGCGGCCGGCCCGGTGGATCAAACACCCCCTCTTGAGGGATTCCGCCTGGTGGTTCGGACGGCTCAGGGCCCGGCCGGTCCGGGGCGGCATGTCGCGACTGCTCCGGGTGCTCCTCGCCGCCGCGATGGCTTCCGCGGCCCTGGGGCCTGTCGCCCCCGCCGTCGAAACCGTTGACCGCTCGCCGCTGGATGAAGCTGAGGCCCTGCGAGCGGCGGGCCGCTATGACGAAGCCCTCGATGTCTTGCGGATCGAGAGCCGGGAGGTCAAGCAATCGGAGGGCGACGAAGCTCCCCAACTGCTCGCGATCAATGACTTGGCGGCCGAGATACTCATCGACATGGGCCGGCTCGACAACGCCGAGAATCTCCTCGAAAAGACGATCGCTGCAAGAGAGCAGGCCGCTGCCGGCAGACCAGACGAGGCGGTCGGGATCGCCCGCTCGCTCCTGAGCCTCGCGCGACTGCATCTGGTGGCGAAGCGGTTTCCCGAGGCGATCGAGGCCGCCAGACGGTCGCTGAGTGTGGCCGATCAGACTGCCGGACCTTCGAGCGATTCCGTCGCACGGGCATGCGACGCGTTGGAGCGTATTGCAGACGCTCTCGACAAACTGCTGGGGCCGGCCGACCCAGCCACCCTGGCTGCGCGTCGCGAACTGCTCGCGATTTTTGGCTCGCTCGGCATGACCGATGCCGCCATCGCGGCGCTGCAGCAGATCGTCTCCGGATTGAAAGCTCGTGATGGCGGTGATCCGACCGACGTCCTGACTGCGGCCGGCGACCTTGCCGAGATGCTCGTGACAGCCGGCTTTCCCGATCAAGCCATCGACATGCTCGATGGGGTTCTCTCTTCTTCCGCCAGCGTGCCCGACTCCCCGGCGGGCATCGACGCCCTGCGGTCATTGGCCACCGCCCAGTTGGCCACCGACCAGCTGATCCTCGCCGAAGCCACCCTGGACGGCGTTCTCAAGGCCACTGGTGCGGCCGAGGGACCGCCGACGATTCGGTTTGCGGCGGATCGATGCCGTCGCCTCCTGGTCGATGTTCACCGAAACAACGTCACAAACATGCCCGACTGGTGGGAGCCGACGCTCGCGGCACTGCGAAAGACGCCGCCGTCGGAATCAGCCGCCGGCGTAGCAGGGCTGCTGGCGGCGGCCGCCGTGGCAACGAGGAGGGCAGACCTCGCCACGGCAGCGGAGCTAGCCTCGCGGGCCTGGAGCATTGCTCAGGGGGCACGGTCTCCGTCCGCCCGTGACACCGCCGATGCAGCCTGCCATCTGGCGGCGGCCCAGCTGGCGATCGGCGATCAGGCGGCAGCTCGGAAGACTGCCACGACGGCCCTGGCCGCGGCGGAGAAGGCGTTGGGCCCGGGCGACGCCCGCACGACCACCCTCCGCATGCTGCTCGCATCGGCGACCGCGGCCGGAAGAGACGGCTCGCAGGCCACCACCCTGGCCCGAACTGCCCTGGCGCGGGGCCTGCCCCGGCCCTCCACCGACTGGGAGCGGATGGCGGTCGGCATCTACGACAGGCTGGCTGCCGAGACCGGCAACCCGGCGCTCCGTGAGGCGTTCATCGCCGCCCGCAGCCGGCAGTTTGGTGAACACCATCCGCACGTCGGCATGGCATGGGCACTTTTTGGCGGCCAGCGGCTGGCCGCCGGAGACTGGCCGGCAGCTCGGGAATATTTGACCCGCGCCGTCGCCATCCAGCGGCTCACGCTCGGCAAGGACGATCCTGAAACAGCCGCCAGCATGGCTCTGCTGGCCCACGCTGAACGAGCCGCCGGTGACCTCGTGGCTGCCGAACAGACAGCGACATCAGCAGTTGCGGCCTGGGAAGAAGCTGCCGGGGCAGACCATCCCGGCACCCTGGCTGCTCTCGACGTCCTGGTCGCGACCCTGTTGCAAGCGGGAAAGCCAAACCAGTCACTGGAACTCCTGGAGCGACTCTGCCGAGCCGAATCCTTCTCCGACCCGGTGCGGCGGGCCGGCCACATGGTGCAACTCGCCGGACTGATCGTAGCCCGAGATCGACAGGGGGCCGTGGCTCGACTCCAAGCGGCGCTCTCGCTTCCCTGTTGGGATCACCCCAAGCCCGGCGAGGCAGACCGAATCCGGCTTGCGTACACCGCCGCCCGCGCGGCCCATGTCTACGCGACTGTCGGTGACCGAGCAGCCAGTGAATCAGCGATTCGGCGGGCACGCTCCCTGGCACTGCAGGCTGCCGATCCGGCTTCCACGCTCGCCGCCGTCGACCGGCTGGCGAGCACCGGTGAGGCCTCACAACCGTGACGTTTGGTGCCGACCTGGTGGCCTGGTGGCGGGAGTTGCTCGAGCCCGGGCGGCGACCTCAGAACGACGCCCCTGTCGGGTCAGTCTGATCGATTCCGACGCGAAGCCGACGCGCCGCAGCATCCGCCGCGTCAGACCGTGGAATTGACCGCTCCAAAGCGGCTACCTGCCGCGCGACTCTGGCCTTCAGTTGTTCCTGCTTCACGGCGAGCGGATGGCTTTCGGCGAGAGGCTGTTGACCAGCCTGCGTCAGCAAAGCGGATGCCTCGAGAGCGGCCTCCCGAGCCGCGTCGGCAACCGCATCGGCGAGGTGCTGCTCGGACTCGGCAACGGCGACCTCGGCAGCAGCCAGCAGCGGCAGCAATCGGTCGACACGGAGCTCATCGGCCGGTCGCTTGCGGAGGGTGGCGATTTCCTTCTGCAGATCGAGCACGTTCCAGAGATCCTTTCTGGCCGCGTCGAGGTTGCCCGCCTCCAGAAGGGCGATTCCCTCGTGCAGCAACAGTTCCGCCTGGAGCATCGCCGCCTCGATCCGCTGCTCGGCCTTCAGCCCCGAAGCGTTGCGGGGCAGGGCCGCGGCCAGGGCGGCATCCAGAGCATCCCGGGCCTCCTTGAACCGCTCGAGTGCGGCCCGCACGAGCGCGGACCGCCCGGTGTTGCCGGCCTCTGTCACCAACCCCTCGGCCCCGTCCACCTCGACCGCAAATGGCAGCCCGGCAAGCTCGCGAGCGCGTACCCCGGCATGCAAGGCAGGATAAAATGAGCTGATCAGGGTTTGGCACCGCGGCGAAGTAAGAATCTTTGAGCCTCCCTTCTGAAAGCCTGGAGCGAGCGCCTCTCGGGCCTTGACCGCCAACTTCTCCTGCCGCTCGAGTTCCTCGAGCCAATCCGCGACTTGGACGCGAAGCTTCTCGAGATCATCGTCCGCCGGTTCAGCCCCGGACGGCCCACGACCGACCTGCCGGAGCCGCTCGAGGATCACCTCCGTCCGCAGATTCAAGAGTTCAATCCAGGAAAGCTCCAGCATGACGAGCTGCGGCACACTTTTTCCCCGCCGCACCTCGATCGACACGAGTCGCTGGAACTCCCGATCCCGAAAACTACGGTAGGCTTCCGTGAACGCGGTGTCGGCGTCATCGAGCCGCCCAAGCTTCAACTCGGCGATGCCCTGCTGCATCAAGGCCTGCGTGAGCCCGACCATGGCAGGCAGATAGTCCGGCGCCCGCCGCTTCGGTTTGATCTGTTTGGCGATGGCAGCGGCAGCGCCGGCAGCCTCCTCGTAGCGGCCTGAGTCCATCAAGGATTTCAGCCCGTCCCAGTCGGGAGGTGGCTCCTCAGCTGGCTCGGCGGCCAACGCCGCGGCCACGCAGCCGACCGCCAGCCAGAGCACGGCCCAGCCGAGGCCCACGAAACCGACGGGCGATCGGACGGCACTCGGCACGATGCCCTCGTGATGGGCCGCGGGGCCGGCCAGAGCCGCAACGCTGCTGCAACCACCCGTCATCAGAAATCATCTCCAGGGAGCCGCTCGGGCGCCGGGCCAGCTGGTTCGGTTTCCGGGCCATCTCCCGCAGCCGGCTCCGCTTTCGTCCCGGGCGGGATGGGCTTGGCCTGGTTCTCTGGCACCGTCGGCTTCTCGGGCTTCGGACTCGGGGCAGGCTTGCGTCCGGGCGTCGGCTTGGCCCCGGGCGTCGGCTTTGATCCGGCCGCTGGCGTGGCGACTGCCTTCGGTTTTGGCCGCGGTCGATCCTGCGAGAAGAGTTCGCCATCCCAGCGACCGGCGGCGTATTTATCGACCAATCCGATCCGGCGGAGGCCGTCGCGATCGAGATCCTCGAAGTACAGGCTCGGGGTGAAGGTGCCGCTGTCATCGACATCCCGATAGCGATCCGCCTCGGTGCAACTGCCGTCGTCATCGGCATCAAACCACGGCTCGCTGGTCAAGAGAGCCGACGCCACGCTCGCCCGAGAGGGTGGCTCGCCCCAGAGCGGCACCGAGCGACCTTCCTCCCATCCCCCCGCGAACGCTCCAGCCGCCCGGAGGGTCATCTTGCCAACGTCCAGGAGAAGCGTGTCGCCCGGCTTCAGCCCGGCGAGAAATGGCACCATCGAGAGGGTCACAAGCCCGCCACCCACAAGCACCGCGCCACCGAAGCCGCCGGCCACGGCACCACCGAGCCTGTCGGCGAGTGGGTCGATCGCCGCCTCGTCTTCTTCGTCATCCGCCGGGCCGCCGTGCAGCTGCCACCGCAGCAGGGCAAACGATCCCCAGGCAAGCAGGGCGAAGGCCAGCAGGACCGACCAGGCCTGGGAAGCCCACTCGCCGACGACCAACTCGGCTCCCGCGAAGAGAAAGCCTGCCAGCGTCTCGTGAAAGATGACGGCAAACGTGATGCAGCCGAACAATTCGAGGCCGGCGACGCTGGCCCGCTCCAATCCCTCGAGCCACCCCCAATAGGCGAAGCCGAGCACGGCGGCGACGATGAGAATGTCAAACAGACTGATCATGGCAGAGACGGAGTTCCAGATTCAGTTGGTAACCCGCAAGACCTCGTTGACGCTCGTTTCACCCTGCATGACCTTGATCAGGCCGTCAAGTTGCAGCGTCAGCGTGCCGCTCTCGACGGCCGCTTTTTTGAGGTCCACGATCGAAGGATGAGGGACGACCAAGCTGCGGACGGCGTCGTTCATGACGAGCAGCTCATGGATGCCGAGCCGGCCACGGTAACCCGTCCCGCCGCATTTTTCGCAGCCCTTCTCGCGGTAGATGTGGTCGACGGCCCCCGGCTTGAGCTTGAACTTCTTGAGCATTCCCGCCGGCGGCTCGCAAGGCTCCTTGCAGTCGGGGCAGAGCCGCCGAGCCAGCCGCTGCCCGAGGACCGCGGTGATCGCGGTTTGAATGAGAGTCGGCTCGAGACCGAGATCGAGGAGTCGCGTAATCGTGGCGACAGAGTCATTGGCGTGGAGCGTGGAGAAGACGAAGTGGCCCGTCAATGCGGCCTGACAGGCGATCTCTGCCGTCTCCCGGTCGCGAATCTCGCCCACCAGCAGAACATCGGGATCCTGACGGAGCACGCTGCGGAGGATGCTCGCGAATGAGACCTCGGCCTTCGTGTTGACGGCGATTTGCGTGATGTTGTCGAGCCGATACTCGACGGGATCTTCGATCGTGGTGATGTTGTGCTTGTGGGCGTCGATCTCGCTGAGCGAGGCGTAAACAGTCGTGGTCTTTCCGGAGCCAGTCGGGCCGACCACCAGAAACATGCCATACGGCTTGTGGACGATCTCGCGGAGTTGCTTGAGCACGGGCGGCCGCAGGCCGATCGAGTCGAGTCCGCCCCCGATCAGGCCGCCCGACGAACGGAGCAGCCGCATCACCATCTTTTCCCCGTAGCTCGTCGGCGTCGACGCCGCGCGGATGTCGAACTTGTCGCCTCCGCACTGCACTGCGAAGGTGCCATCCTGTGGCCGCCGCCGCTCGGCGATGTCCATGTCGGCAATGACCTTGACCGCCGAAATCACCCCCTTGCCCGTCTCCGCGTCGAGTTGCCGGACGTCTCGCAGAACGCCGTCGATGCGGGCCCGGACCACATACTCCTGCTCGTGTGGCTCGATGTGAATGTCGGTCGCATCCACCCGGATGCCGTCAAGCATCACATTCCGAGCGTTGCAGACATTGGTCGACACGTTGACGCCTGCCGTCTCGCAATCTCCCTCGGCGGCCAGTTCGATCGCCTTGGTGCCGTCCTTCTTGAGGAACACGAACCCTCCGGCCACCTCCGCATCGCCCGCCTTCTTGTCCGCCGCCGCAACGCCCCGCTTTCGGCCCTTCACCGCCGACGCCCGCAGGCGCCCAAGGAGCTCCGCAAACTGTTCGCGGAGCCCCGCCCGCGGGCCCGCGTTGCGGGCGGCCTTCTCGCCCCCTCCGAGCGTCTTGAGATCGGCGATGATCGCGGCTGGCCCGCGGGACGAGAGGTAGCGGTTCGACGCGGGCACCAGCGCGTCCCGCTGGCGAGTGAAGCCGATCAGACTGCCCAGGAGGAGCCCCCATCCGACCACCACCGCCGACAGGCCGGCTACCACGGTGCCGGCCAGCAGCGCCAGGCAGAGCCCGCCAAAGATGAGATTCCACCGACCAGCCTGCGGCATGGCCAGCGCTCGAGCCGTCCGCCGCACCCATGCGGCGGCTCCCGCAAACGCCCCGATCGAGATCGCGAGGACGGCCGTCAACAGGCTGCCGACCAGCGGAAACCCCGGAAATGACAGATTGTCCACGGCTACGTTTTTGGCCTGGGGGGCTCGGCTTCGCTGCGGTGAAAAGCGTTTTTCACCAACTCCCAGAATAGGATGTGGTGCCGGCTTTGGGCAATCGCCTCGGTCGTGGCAGTCAGCGTTCCCTCGGCCACCCGGTCGGGCAAAGCGAGCAACGCCTCCCCGAATCCGGCGACATCAGCCGGCAGACAGCGGCGGGAAGAGCATCCGCAGCGGCTCGGTCGTGAAGGGCATCCGGCTGCCGGCCAGTAGCTCCCCGGCGGCGCACCCAGCCATCAGCCCGACCGTCTCGGCCATCGCCCGGACCCGCGGAAAGACGTGAGCCTTCTCGGGGGGAAACTGGCTCTTGTAGCAGCCGATCGCCTCGAGCTTGGCGTCGAGTTGGCCGGCAATGTCGACCACGATCGGATAGTGGCCGTGGGGCACCTGGGGCACGCCGGCGAAGAGGAAGTAGGTGAGAAACTGCGGGACCGTATGAACCGGCAGGCCGGCGAAATGGTCATCCCATTTCGTCAGCCTCGAATAGAAGACCGCCGCCTCGGTGATCGCGACCGTCTGGGCATGGTCGGGGGACGCCATTGGCGTCTTGTCGGCCAGGCCCAGCACCAGCCGCGGCCGCCAGCGGCGGAAGATCGTCGCCAAGGCGACGCGGACCTCGAAGCCGTCAAACAGCCGCCGATTGGGAAACGGGAGCGTCTCCCGATGGGCAACGCCGAGTACTTTTGCCGCCGCAGCCGCCTCGGCGAGCCGCTCTTCCGGCCCGCTGGAACGGGGCGTCGGCTCGCCGTCGGTGAGGTCGACGATTCCGACGCGGTGGCCCTGGGAGGCGAGCAGCGAGAGGGTGCCGCCGCAGCCGATCTCGACGTCGTCGGGATGCGCGCCGACGGCGATCACATCGAGCGGTTCGGGAAGCGGGTCGGTCATGCTGGCGAAAGGTCCGGGGGAAACAACGCGGGAACGTCGCGCCGGCCGGCGTCAGGCCGACGGCTTGGTCGCGGCAATCAGGAACACCGGATTAATCGCCTCGAAGCGGATTCGGTCCATCTGCTCATAGCCGCGGGCGATGTTCACCATCCAGTAGGCGGCGTCTGCCGAACGGGCTCGCAGGAGGGCGTGCACCGCGGCGAGGTTTTCAATCGAGTTGCAGGCAGTCACGAGTCGGCCACCGGGCTGCAACCGCTCCCAGGCCCCCTCGACGAGCATGGCGACATCGCGACCGCTGCCTCCCACATAGACCGCGTGGGGCGCTGGCAACGAGGCCCAGGCTTCCGGCGCCCGCCCGAGAACGGCCTCGAGATTCATCACCCCCAGCCGCCGCGCGTTCTCGAGGATCAGGGCGTGATCGTCGGGATCCATTTCAATCGCGTAGACATAGCCGGCCCGGGCCAGCCGGGCGGCTTCAAGCCCCACCGAACCACTGCCCGCACCGACGTCCCAGACGACGCTGTCGGCCTCCAGACCCAGCTCGCCGAGGGCCAGCGAGCGAATCTCCGCAGGTGTCAGCAGGCCCCGCTTGGGCCGCGACTGGAGGAAGCATTCGTCGGGGTTGCCAAACAGCCGACGGCCCGCCGCGCCAGCCGGCTCGGGAGCCCTTGGCTTGCGGACAAGGATCATCACATTCAAGGGGCTGAACGCGTCGCCGGCAATCTCGGCCAGGCTACCCTGCGTGACCCGCTCGTCGGGCGAGCCGAGGTTTTCGCAGACGTAGGCCTGGAAGGCGTCGATGCCATGGTCGAGCAGGGCCCGGGCCACCGCGGCCGGCGGCCACTGCTCGCTGGTGAACAGGCCCGCCGTCTCGCTCGTGCGGACCCGATCGATTACCCGCTCGATCGACTGGCCGGCGAGGTTGGCGAGAAATGCCTCCTCCCACGACTCCTTCACGCGGGCGAAGGCCAGCTGCATGCTGCTGACATGGGGCACGACCTCGAAGCGATCTTTCCCCAGCCGGTTGCAGACGTAGCGAGCAGTGCCGTAGAAGAGCGGATCACCCGAGGCGAGCACCACGGTCCGGCGATCCCCCGCCGCCTCGATCTGCTCGACGAGGTCATCGAGACTGGCGGCTGTTTGCAGGCGATTCCGCAGCCCCGCGGGCACCATCTCACCGCATGACTCCGGGCCGAGCAGAACCTCGGCATCCTCGACCAGCCGACGGGCCTGGGTTGTCATTCCCTCCACACCATCGTCGCCAATGCCGACGATGTGGACTCTTCCGGCCGCCGTCACGTCGCTCACCGGCGGAGCCGGTCCTCCCAACTCGCTCCAGACTGCGAACCAATCGCCGTCTGCTCAGGCCTGAAACGAACTGCCACAGCCGCAGCTCTTCTTGGCATTGGGATTGTTGAACGTGAAACCCCGCTTGTCGATGCCCTCGTGGAAGTCGAGCGTCGTGCCATCGAGGAACAGGTCGCTCTTCTTATCGACTACCACGGCCACGCCGTGCTGCTCGGACTTCGTGTCGGCGGCCGGATCAAACTGCGTGTCGAAGCCGAGCGAATAACTGAACCCGCTGCAGCCGCCGCCGGCGACGCCTACACGGAGAACCGTTTCCGGCGCGAGTTGCTGCTCGGTGATGATCTTCTTGACTTCAGAGGCCGCCTTTTCCGTGAGCGTGACCGACATGATCGTTGTTCTCCTGAGTGGCCAATGGGCATTTGTCGCAAGCCCTTGTGTGAAAAGTGTATACCCTCGCAGCGTGCAGGCAAAGCCCGCTCGTTTGGCAAGCGACCCGCTGCCCGCCCCGCTCACAGCGCCCGCAGCCCCGCCACGCCCGCCGCGATCCGCGCCGCGGCCTCGTCGACCTCGCTCTCGGTCGTGAACCGCGAGAGCCCGAACCGGAGACTCGCCCGGGCCTGGTCCTCGTCGCGGCCGATCGCCAGCAGGACGTGGCTCGGCCGGGGCGACGCCGACGAGCAGGCGCTTCCCGACGAAACCGCCAGTCCGTCGCTGGCGAGCGTGGCCAGGAGCGTCTGGCCGTCCACGCCCGGCACGTGCACATTGAGATTGTTGACCAGCCGCGCAGGGCTGCCGTCGGCCGCGACGGCGGCCAGTGGCGGGCCGTTGAGTTCGAGCCCGGGAATGCCGGCGGCCAGCCGTTCCCAGAGCCGGTCGCGGAGTCCTTGCATCCGCGGCCCCTCGTCAGCGAGCCCCGCGCTGGCCAGCCGGGCCGCCTCGGCCAGGCCGACGATCCCCGGCACGTCAAGGGTGCCGCTTCGCATGCCCCGCTCCTGACCGCCGCCGAATACGAGCGGTTCCACCCGCACGGCCCGGCCCCGTCGGCGGACATAAAGGGCCCCGACTCCCTTCGGACCGTGGCACTTATGGGCGGAGAAACTCGCCAGGTCGGCTCCGAGGGCATCGACCTCGACTGGCATCCGGCCGATCGCCTGGGCACAGTCGACATGGAGAATCGCGCCTGCCTCATGGACCGCCGCCGCGATGGGGGCGAGATCCTGGATCGCGCCGATCTCGTTGTTGGCCAGCAGCACCGAGACGAGCAGGGTCTGGGAACCGAGGGCCGCCCGCAACTCGGCGGGGCGAACCCGCCCGGGCCGCTCGCTCCCCTGGGGCTCGACCGGCAGCCGGGTCACCGGAAAGCCGCGTCGCTCGAGTTCGGCGACCGGGTCGAGCGTGGCCTGATGCTCGCTGACGAGCGTCACGATCTGCCGGCGGGCGGGGTCGCCGAGATGCTCGGCCCGCGACGCGGTGCCGAGAATCGCCAGGTTGTTGCTCTCGGTCGCGCCGCTGGTGAAGACGATCTCGCGGCCGGCGGCACCGATCGCGGATGCAAAGGTCTCGCGCGCGGCGTCGACCGCCTCCCGCGCCTCGCGGCCCATCTCGTGTGTCGTGCTGCCGGCGTTGCCGTAGTGATCGGTGAGCCAGGGGAGCATCGCCTCGAGCACACGCGGATCGAGCCGCGTCGTCGAGTGGTTGTCGAGATAGATTGCTCCGGCCATGGCCGTCACCCGCGGAGCGTATCGGCAGCCAGGGCATCGAGCACGATCTGCGACCAGGTCTCGAATCGCTCCCGGTCGGCGAGCAACGACCCGAGCGGTTCGAACCCACACTCGAGCAGTTCGCTTTCTCGCGGGCTGACCTCGGGCCGCTCGAGGTCGAGGAGGTGGACGATCCCGAGGTGCACCTGGCCAACGGCATTGGAGTCGTCGTTGATCAGCCCGACGCAGCGACCCGTCCAGCCGCCGCCGATGGCAATCTCCTCGGCGAGTTCCCGCTGCATCCCCGCCTCGTAACTCGTGTCGTCGCCGTGTTCCCCGTCGGTGCTCGAGATGTGGCCGCCGATGCCGAGCGACCGCTTGGCCCGCAGCCGCGCCTCGCTCTGGCCGCCGCCGCGGGTGTAGGCGAAGTAGTGCCGCTGGCCGGCGGCGTCCCGCCAGGAGAGCACGCAGTAGGGGATCAACTGTTTGAAGGAAGGATCCTCTTCGACGCTCGCCCGCGGCCGCCATGAGGTGTGCGTCGGGTCGAGCAGCAGGGGCAGGTAGGCTGCCGTGTCGCCGGAGAAACCCTGGAATGCCCCGGCCTGCTCGAAGAGCGACCGCGGCACCACCAGCACGTGTTCGTCGGGAAAACTGCTCATCCCGAGGAAGGTAGCAGAATCAGGAAGCCGGGGCCGGAATACGGGTTCGTGTGGGATGAGCCCGTGCCGTGGAGCCGGCGTTGCTGGCGAAGCGAAGGCAGGGATGCCGAGAGCGAGCCAGCATC
>JAQCJP010000080.1 GCA_027592945.1 Planctomycetota bacterium | reverse complement strand
CCGCCCCGCAGCCGGACCACGTGACTGAAGAGGAGCCAGATGGCGAAGCAGGCGGCGGACGGATTGCCCACGATCGAGGTCTACAGCACGCTCTCCCGGCAGAAGGCTCCGCTCGAGCCGATTCGGCCGGGCCACGTCGGGATGTACCTCTGCGGGCCGACGGTCTACAAGCCGAGCCACATCGGCCACATGGTCGGGCCGGTGATCTTCGACACGGTCAAGCGGCATCTCGCCTACTCGGGCTACGACGTCACCTGGGTGGTCAACATCACCGACGTCGACGACAAGCTGATCGCCGAGAGCGCCGTCCGGGGCACGACGATGGCCGCGCTCGCCGAGGAGATGACGGCCGACTATCTCGAGAACCTCGCGGCCCTCGGCGTAAGCGGGATCGACGAGATGCCCAAGGCCACCGAGCACATCGGCACGATCATCGCCTTCATCGAGGGCCTCGTCGCCAAGGGCTTCGCCTACGAGAGCGACGGCGACGTCTACTTCGACGTCACCCGCGACACCGACTACGGCAAGCTCACCAACCGCTCGATCGACCAGACCCAGGGCGAGGGGGGCTCGACGGCCGATCGAAAGCGGTCGGCGGCCGACTTCGCCCTCTGGAAGAAGGCCAAACCGGGGGAACCCTCCTGGGAGAGCCCCTGGGGGCCGGGCCGGCCCGGCTGGCACATCGAGTGCTCGGCGATGTGCAAGGCCATCCTGGGCGAGACCTTCGACATCCACGGCGGCGGCCTCGACCTCGTCTTCCCCCACCATGAAAACGAGATCGCCCAGAGCGAGTCGCTCCACGGCAGGCCGATGGCGAGCGTCTGGATGCACAACGGGCTGATGCAGGCCGGAGCCGCCGCCGGCAAGGTCGGTGGGCGACCCCGCGACGGCGGCGACGACGCGGCCGCCCAGGCGGCCACCAAGATCTCGAAGTCGACCGGCGCGGCCCCCTTCAAGGAGCTGCTGGCCCGCCATCGCCCCGAGGCGATCCGGCTCTTGCTCCTCTCGACCCACTACCGCAGCCCGATCCACTTCGGCGAAGAGCCGCTCCAGGAGAGTGCCAAGGCGATGGAGGCCTTCGAGCGGCTCTTCGAGCGGTGTGCGCGGATCAGCGGGACGTCGTTCTACGCGCTTCCCTGCCGCGACCGGCGGGCGGGTGACGCGGCGGCGGCCGAGGCGGGTGAGGAAATCGCGGGGCTGCGGGAAAAGTTTCTGGCCGCGATGGATGACGACTTCAACACCGCGATTGCCGTGGCCTCCCTCTTCGACTTCGTGCGGACGGTCAACAAGTACATCGACCAGCACGGCCTCGAGAAGGCCAAGGGTGCCGCGGAACTCGCCGCCCTCGAGGCAAAGATGCTCGTGCTCCGGGAGCTGACCGGCGTGCTCGGAATGTTTCTCGAGCCCCCCAAGCCCGCTGGCGGCGGGGCCGACGAGGGGCTCGTGGCCGCGCTGATGGAGCTCGTGATCGAGATCCGGGCCAATGCCCGGAAGGCGAAAGACTTCGCCACGGCCGACCTCGTCCGCGACAAGCTCGGTGCGGCGGGCATCGTACTCGAGGATCGTCCCGACGGCACCGGCTGGAGCCGCAAGTAGCCGCGGGCGGAGGTCCCTAACTCAGAATCCCGTGCACCACCTCGCCGTGCACGTCGGTCAGCCTGAAATCCCGGCCCTGGTACGGGTAGGTGAGCCGCAGATGGTCGATGCCCAGCAGGTGCAGGATGGTGGCATTGAGATCATGCACGTGCACCTTCTGATCGGGTGTCACGATGTTGTAGCAATAGTCGTCGGTCGCCCCCCAGGTGAGGCCGCCACGAACGCCCGCCCCCGCCAGCAACATCGTGAAGCAGCGGGGATGATGATCGCGGCCGTAGGTGGTCTCGGTCAGCGTGCCCTGCGAATAGATCGTCCGGCCGAACTCGCCCCCCCAGACAATCAGCGTCTCATCGAGCAGCCCCCGCTGCTGCAGATCGTCGAGCAACGCCCCGGTCGCCTGGTCGGTGTCCTTCACCTGGCCCTTGATCGCCTTCGGTAATCCGCCATGGTGATCCCAGCCCATGTGGAAGCATTGGACAAATCGCACCCCCCGCTCCGAGAGCCGTCGGGCCAGCAGGCAGTTGAAGGCATAGCTGCCAGGCCGATGGACATCCGGTCCGTAGGAATCGAGCACGTGCCTGGGCTCGTCGGCAAAATCGACGATCTCCGGGACGCTCGCCTGCATCCGGAAGGCCATTTCATACTGGGCCGTGCGAGCGGCGATGTCAGGGTCGCCAATGGCCGCTCCCCGACTGCTATTGAGCGCCGCGATCCGGTCGAGCGTCGCCCGCCGAAGGGCCCGGTCGACGCCGGGCGGGTCGGCCAGGTAGAGCACGGGATCTCCGGTGTTGCGGAAGCGAACACCCTGATGCTGGTTGGGCAGGAAACCCGCCCCCCAGAGCCGATCGTAGAGCGGCTGATCGTCGGTCCGCCCGGACCCGAAGCTTGTCAGCACGATGTAGGCGGGCAGGTCGGCATTGTCGCTGCCGAGGCCATAGCTCAGCCAGGACCCGATGCTCGGCCGACCGGCCAGCTGGTGGCCGGTCTGGAAGAAGGTGATGGCCGGGTCGTGGTTGATCTGCTCGGTGTACATCGAGCGGACCATGCACCAGCGGTCGGCATGCCGGGCGATGTGGGGCACCAGATCACTGAACCACATGCCGCTTTCGCCATGCTGGGCGAAGGAGAACATCGATGGAGCAACGGGAAAACTCTTCTGGCCGCTCGTCATCGTCGTCAGTCGTTGCCCCTGCCGGATCGATTCCGGGAGATCCTCACCCCGATGCTTCTCCATGTGCGGCTTCGGATCAAAGAGATCCATCTGCGATGGGCCTCCCGACTGAAACAGATAAATGATCCGCTTGGCCTTCGGGGGAAAGTTTGGAAATGCCGGGCGGGCGGCAGCAGCCGCCTCTGCCGGAGCGGGCCGCATCAGCGACGCGAGGGCCGCAGAGCCCAGGCCACCCCCTGCCCCGCCCAGAAAAACCCGCCGGTTGAGACGATCCTGCAGATGGAGCGACTGAAGCGAACGCATGGCATTACTCCCGCATCACGAACTCATCGAGGTTCAGCAGCACATTGGCCGCCAGCGTGTAGGCGGCATACTCAGCCAGCGGCACGCCCTCCGGCCGGGGCACGATGCCGACCTGGGCCAACTGCTCCGCAGCCTCGTCATCGGCCGCGAACGCGGCCAGGTCGGCAGCCAGACCTCCCACCAGGGTCCGCTGTTCCGCCGCCGTCGGGGAACGGCCCAGCACGAGCCGGAAGCCGTGGGCAATCCGGCCGGCCGGCTGGTCGCCCCCCTCGGCCAGCATCCGCTTGGCCAGGCCGTGGGCCGCCTCGATGAAGGTCGTTTCGTTGAGTAACGCCAAGGCCTGCAGCGGGGTGTTGGTCCGTGACCGCTTGACGGTGCAGGTTTCACGATTGGGGGCGTCAAACAACAACATGGTTGGCGGGGCGGCCGTCCGCTTCCAGATCGTGTACATGCTGCGGCGATACCGATCGTCGTTCGCGGCCGGCCTGTAGCCCCGCAGGTCGCCATACTTGCTCGTCTCATCCCAGACCCCATCGGGCATCCAGGGCCGGACGCTCGGCCCACCGATCGAGGGCACAAGCAGGCCCGCCGAGGCGAGCGCCGCATCGCGAACCATCTCGGCCGGCAGCCGAATCCGTGGGGCTCGGGCCAGCAGCCTGTTCTCCGGATCGGTGGCAAAAGCCTCGGGGCTGACCGTCGATGCCTGACGGTAGACGCGGCTGGTGACCATCAGCTTGACGAATCGCTTCATGTCCCAGCCGGTCTCCATGAACTCGGCGGCGAGCCAATCGAGCAGTTCAGGATGACTCGGATACGACGCCTGATTGCCGAGGTTCTCGCTGGTCTTCACAAGGCCAACGCCAAAGAACCGCTCCCAGATCCGGTTCACCCAGACCCGCGCCGTCAGCGGGTTGTCGCGGGAGACGATCCAGCGGGCCAGAGACAGCCGGTCGGGCTGCTCGCCCTCCGGCAGCGGCGGCAGAAAGGCCGGCAGCCCCGGCTCGACCGTGTCCCCGCGCTTGTCATACTCGCCACGCACCAGGACGAAAGCCTCCTGCGGCTTGCCCTCCTGCATCACCATCGCGCTGGGCAGCTTCTGCCGGAAGGCCTCGAGGCTTTTCTCGGCGGCATCGCGGGCGGCCTCAGCCTGCCTGAGCGGGCCATCGACCTGCGAGCGATAGAAACCCTCCAGGTGCTTCTGCTGCTCGGGCGTCCGCTCGTCGGCGGCAACGCTCAAGCCCTCGCGCACGTCTTCCGGGAGCCGCAGGCCGCTCACGCCGAGCAGGCCCGGATCTCCAGTGGCGTGCGCCAGGCGGAACCTGGCGATGGTATGGCCGTGGAACTGCGACTCCTGCCGGACCGTCACTACGAGCCGAGCGTTTTCCGGCACCACCACCGGCTTCTCGGGAAACACCGCGATCATCCGGGGAGCCTGCACGCCCGGCAGATGGCCGTCGATGGCCCAGCCGTCACCCTTTTTCCCCGTCAGCAGCTTGGCCGCATCCCACCCTTGCTGCGCGTAGTTCGCCTCCGCCCGCTGAAAGACGATCGGGATCGTCCCGCCATCGCCGGGAGGCTCGATCTGGGCTTCGATCTGCGTGACGACGACGTTGCCGTTGCCGCCTCGGGCGTAGCCGCCCCCCGTGGCCGCTTCGGCAGGCAGCAGTTCCAGGCGGAAGCCGGCAAAGTTGCCCGCCGGGATCAGCGACTGGACGGTGTAGCTGTCCTGCGGCGGTGCCGTTCCCTCGACTAGCCACGAGCCGTCTTCACGACGGTGAAAGCTCGCCCCGCCGGCACTCGCCAACTCCAGGGGCTCGAACGGCACCCAGGCGTCCTCTGTCTGTTCGAGCGCGGCTCGTGCTTCGGTGGCCCAGGCCTCGACCAGACCGGGCACGTTCTTCTGTTCCGCGGCAACCGCATCCCTGGCATCGGCCGCCAGCTGCTCGAGCTTCGCCAGCTGGGCCTGCTGGGATTCGTCGGGCAATCGCAGGATCGGACTCGAGTTGCCGCCGCTGCGGTTGGACTGCCCCATGATCGTGCCGCTCTCCGGCACGTTATTGAAGATGGCAAAGAGCGCATAAAACTCTCGCTGTGAGAGCGGGTCGTACTTGTGATCATGGCAGCGGGCACAGCCGACCGTCAGCCCCAGCCAGGTCTGGCCGGTCGTCTCGACGCGGTCGATCACCGTCTCCACCCGCCACTCCTCGGCGATGATGCCCCCCTCGCCGTTGATGCGATGGTTGCGGTTGAAACCGGTGGCCACGATCTGCTCGCGGGCCGGCTCCGGCAGCATGTCACCGGCCAGTTGCTCGATCGTGAACTGGTCGAAGGGCAGGTTGCGGTTGAAGGCGTCGATCACCCAGTCGCGCCAGGGCCAGTTCGAACGGCTGGAATCGGTCTGGTAGCCATGGCTGTCGGCATAGCGGGCGGCATCAAGCCACTCGATCGCCATGCGCTCGCCGTAGTGCGGGCTGGCCAGGAGCCGGTCGACATAGCGGTCGTAAGCCTCGGGGGCCTCGTCGGCCAGAAACGCGGCGACGGCGGCAGGCTCGGGCGGCAGGCCGGTTAGGTCGAGCGCGAGTCGGCGGGCAAGCGTTTCCCGATCCGCCTCGGGATTGGGCTCGAGCCCCGCGTCGATCAGTCGGGCCAGAACAAAACGGTCAATCGGGGTGAGCGGCCAGGTGCTGTCGGCCGCATCCGGCACGGCCGGCCGCTCCACCCGTTCGAAGGCCCAGTGGTCGCGGTATTCGGCACCTTCGGCAATCCAGCGGGCCAGGAGTTGGGCCTCGGCCGGGCTGATCGGCTTGCCAACCTCGGGCGGCGGCATCACGAGATCGGGGTCATCGCTGGTGACGCGGGCGAGGAGTTCGCTCGCCTCCGCCTGCCCGGGCACGATGGCCCACAGGCCGCTGTCGAGTTCGGCCGTCGCGGCCGTCCGGTCGTCCAGCCGCAGGCCCGCCTGACGATCCTCCTCATCCGGCCCGTGGCAGGCGAAGCAGCGGTCGGACAGCAGCGGCCGGATATCGCGATTGAAGTCGAGCCCACCCGCCGCGGCGGGCCAGGCAGCCAGGCAGGCGGGCAGTGCAAGCAACGACAGCCAGAGCCGCCAGGCGGTGGCGTGTCCCATCGGATACTCCTCGAGGGATACACCCGCGTCGCCGTTTGCCGGGGGCACCCTCGCTGCAAACGCGGACTCTTCGTCGATCGGCGGGATCGTGTTCTTCTTTATAGAATATAGTTTTCCAGAACGACTGGGGGAAGTTCTCGGGGGTGCAGCAGCCCCCAGCCCGCCAGTCGCAAAGCCTTCGCCCCGCGCGGCCGGCCTCCGCGATCGCCAACGTCTGCCAGGTCCTCCGCTTCCAGCTCTTCCGATGTACCGATCCCGACTTGTCTGGCTTGTTCTCGCGATTCCACTGTCAGTGGCAGCGGGGGCCCACGCCGCCGACAGACCCGCCAGGCCAAACGTCGTGCTGCTGCTTGTCGATGACCTCGGCTGGCAGGATCTGAAGTGCTATGACATTGACGAACCGTCACCGATGGAGACGCCAAATCTCGATGCCTTCGCCACCCGGGGCGTCATGTTCTGGCAGGCTTACTCGCCCGCCCCGGTCTGCTCACCAAGCCGGGCGGCCATCCTCAGTGGCCTCCATCCGGCCCGAGGGGAAATGACGAGTGTCGCCGGCGGTGATCCGCCCTGCCCGGCCAGCCCGCACGCCCCGATCATCGCCCCCTACAACACGGCGCGGATGCCCACAGCCCGGTTCACGCTGGCGGAAGCCCTCAAACAGGAGGGCTATGCGACCGGCCACTCCGGCAAGTGGCACATCGCCCGAAACCACTACGACTTTCCAAATCCCTTTGACCACGGCTTCGATGTCTCCTGTCACGACCGGGGCGTTCAGGTTCCGATGAAGCCCGACCGGCTGACAGGCTTTGCCACCCACGACAAGGACGATCCCTTCCGGCTCGATGCCAACGGGTTTCCCACCGATGCCCCGCAGACTGCCGCGCTCGACTTCCTCCGCATGAACAAGGACCGGCCGTTCTTCCTCTACTACGCCACCTGGCTCGTTCACGCACCGATCGTGATGCGGAGCGAGCCGCTGCTGCGAAAGTACGAACGCAAACTCGGCGTCACCCTGACCGAGGAGCACGCGACGTCGTGGACGCAGCCGGGCCAGACCAACCCCTTCTACTGCGCGATGGTCGAACAACTCGACTACTACATGGGGCAGATTTTCGAGTTCCTCGAAGCGACGCCCGATCCCCGCTGGCCGGGACACATGCTCGCCGACAACACCTTCGTGATCTTCACCTCCGACAACGGCGGCATGGAAGGCACCTCCGCCGAGATCTACACGGACAACGCGCCGCTTGACCGCGGCAAGATTTCCCTGCACGAGGGGGGCACCCGCGTGCCCCTGATCATCGCCGGCCCGGGCATCCCCCGAAACGTGCAGACCCAGGTCATGGCCAACGGGCTCGACATCTACCCCACGATTCTCTCGCTCATCGGCGCGACACCGCCGCCCAACAAGCAGTTCGACGGCTCCGACCTCGCCCCCTTGCTCACGACCGATCCAACCGATCCGTCGCTCGTCAAAGATGCCGCCGGGAAGCCCCGAGACACGCTCTTCTGGCATTTTCCGCACTCGGAAAACAGCTCGGCGATCCGCGTCGGCGACCACAAACTCTTCCGCCGCTATCGCGACACGTCGTGGACATCCGCCGTCTATCGACTGACCGATTCGGGGAGCGGCCGGCCGCGCCGGGCCGATATCGAAGAGCGGCACGATCTGGCCGCCGAGAGCCCTGAGCTTCGAGACAGGCTCGATGCGAGGCTCTCCGCGCTGATCGAGGCGAGCGGGGGCCGCCGCCCCCATGGCAACCCGAATGCTCGTCGCCCCCTCCCGCACCGGCACGAGGCTCCGACCATCCTCGCCCACGAACGCACCGGCCGCCAGCTCCGCATTGGCTACCGACGCAACGGGGCGGACCTCGCCGCGGCCGACATCATCTATTCACCGAACGGTGGCCGCGAATGGCTGCGGTTACCGGCCGAGATCCGCGATGAGGCGACCGTGACCGCGGAACTTCCGCCCGATGCCACGCACTACTTCATCAATCTCATCGACACGAACAACTTCCTGGTGATCGACCCGCCCGTCGATCGCCGGACGCTCGAGCAAAAGGGCCTGACGTTCAGCGACCTGGCCCATCGGGCCGGCTCTCCGTAGCGGTTCCGTGGCCGGCCGGCGGGGCTGGCGATTTCACCCAGACATCGTGGTGGTGGTCGTCGGGCTTCGGAGCGAGGCTGCCGGCCGCGGCCGAGAGCCGGATGAAGCCAGCGGATTCGGCCCCCGGCGGTTTCGGCTTCTCGACGAGACCGTAGCCGATGAGCCGCTTCCACTTCGACGTGTGGCGGTCGAGGGAGATCCCGCGGACCGATCGATAGTAGGCCTGGTGCGGATGCTCCGGAGGCAGGTCGAGCGCGAGCGGCTCCTGCGGCACAAACCGGTAGGGATCGGTGGAGATCACCTCCCGGCCGGTCGCGGTGTCTTCGAGGAGAAAGAGCGGCAGGGATCCGGGCACCGGCCTGGCATAGGCTAGAAACGCCGGCGGCTCCCCGGCCGCGGCCGGCGCGACCACCCTGCCCTCCCGCAGGTGCACCGGCAGGAGCGGCGTGTCGGCCGGGTCGAACGTGAGCAAGCCGTAATCGACGTCTTTCACAAGGCCGGCGGCGAGTTCGGCCGCCCGGTCGCGGCGATTGACCACCAGAAACACCCGGTACCAGATCGTCGCCTGCGGCACGAGCTCGAGCCGGGGAATGAACTCGACCACGTCGTAGTTGCGAAATGAGTTCTCCGGGCGGGTCTGCCAGTCCTTCCACTTGGTCTCGTAGACGGGAAAGTGGGCCAGATGATCACGGAGCAGGCCGGAGCCCTTCTGAGAGGCAGGCTCGCCACGGGCGGCCCTGGCCCGTTCGGCAGCCAGGTTCCGGTCGCGGCCGAAGACGAGGGCCAGGCTCGGGCTCTCTGCAGCCGGCGTCACACTGGCCAGCTTCCAGCCGCCGGTCTTGACCGCTTCGATGGTGACGCCCGAGTCGCCTCGCGGTTGAAGGTTGGTGAGCAGCGGGGCCGCCGGCGGCTGCTCGCCCGGCGGCGGAGCGATTGCCTGGACCGGCAGGCTCGAACGTCGCGTCCCGCCCCAGGGGGCGTTGAGAAAATCGAAGACGATGCCCTGCGTGCTGAAGTTGTGCACGACCCAGGTGAGCTCGATCACGCCTTCGCCGACGTCACGCGTCTGGCCGTAGAAGAGCACGGGGGAGCGATGGATCGTGCGGACCTGCGGCACGAGCCCCCAGTTGAGCGTGCGGATCGTCCGGCGGCCGGCGTCGGCCTCGAAGGCGAGCAGCGGGCAATAGAGACTCGCGACGGCCGCGTCGCCGGGGATGTAGGCCCCGGAGTTGTGAATGAAGAACGTGGATTGGTAGGGCGAGTCGGCGAGCGCCCGGGCAAAAGCCTCCGGGACCGGGCCGGCCTTCTCAAGCGACCCGGGGCCGTTGTATTTCGAGCAGACGGCCACGAACTGCCAGACCTCGTCGTTCCAGGGGGAGCGATCACTGCGGGCATCGCGGTACGACGGCGGCACGCTCTCGCCAAACGCGGCCCGGAGCGAATAGATCTGCCCCCCCTGCCCCACCCGCAGCGCGAAGGAATCAGCCGGCCCCTGGCGATGCTCGAGTTCCGCCAGAAAGACCTGCGATTCGTCGAGTCCCTCGGCCCAGACGCTGCCGCTGGGCGTGTAGGCAAGGGTGATCGTCGCCGAGCCGCGGTTGGCGGCGGGCATTTCCGCCACCGAACGGGGAAAGACGTCGAGGATCGCGGCTGCCGCCCCGGATCCATCCGCGTTCGACTCAGCCGCACCAGCAGCGGTCATCCCGCCGAATCCAAGCCAGGCTGCAAGCGCCGCGATCCGCACGACCTTGATGAAGTCGGCCAGTTGCAGCGGCAGGCCGATGGCCTGGGGAGATGTCGACATGCAGGCATTTCTCCAATCCGGGAGCAAGCGTTGTGTTATTCTTAACCTGGTGGCGAAATGATTGAAAGACTCCGTGGCTACCGCACCGTCGCCCGCGGCCGGTTGGCCATCTGCATCGGCGGCCCTCGTCCCGGCGGAATCACCATGAAAGCTCGGTGCCTGCACGTCGTTTGGCTGCTCCTGTCGATCGGGCTGTTCAGCAGTCCCTGTCTCGCTGCGGTGGCACCCGACCCGGTGAAGCCCAACATCGTCTTCATCTTCGCCGATGACTGGGGCTGGGGCGATTTGTCGTGCCACGGTCACCCGTGGCTCCAGACACCGAACATCGACCGGCTGGCCCGCGAGGGCATCGACTTCAAGCAGTTCAACGTGCTCAATCCGGTCTGCTCGCCGAGTCGTGCGGCCGCGATGACCGGGCTCTATCCGGCCCGATTCTGCATCCATCAGCATTTCGCTCCCGGGATCAATCTCAAGCGCGGGATGCCCGACTGGCTCGACCCGCAGGCCCCCAACATCGCCCGGCTCCTGAAAGACGCCGGCTATCGCACCGGCCATTTCGGCAAGTGGCATCTCACCAACACCGGCGTGGTCGCCGCGCCGCCGCTGGCTGCCTACGGATTCGACGAGAGCGCCTCCTTCAACGGGCCACAGCCTGCCCGCGAACAGGCGAAACTCGACGCCACGGCCGCCAACACGGTGCGGTTCATTCGGGAGAGCAATGGCCGGCCGTTTTTTGTGAACGTCTGGCTCCACGAGACCCACACGCCGCACGTGCCCTCGGCGGCTGCCATGGAGAAGTGGAAGCATCTCGACGAGCAGCGGCAGGTGTACGCCGCGGTGGTCACCGATGGCGACGATGCCGTCGGTGACATCCTCGAGGCGCTCCGTGAGGCCGGCGTCGAAGACGATACGATCGTGGTGTTCTCGAGTGACAACGGGCCGGAGTGGACGAGCCCCCGCAAGGCGATGCAGGAAGACAAAACCGTGAATGCCCGCGGTTACGACACGTTTTACAGCGTCGGCGAAACCGGAGGCCTGCGAGGCCGGAAGCGGAGCCTCTTCGAGGGAGGCGTGCGGGTGCCGTTCATCGTCCGCTGGCCGGGCCGTGCCCCCGCCGGCGTCAAGAACGACGCGACCGTGGTGACGGCCGTCGACCTGCTGCCGACCTTGTGTGCCGCGGCGGGCGTCCCACTGCCCGACGGCTATCAGGGTGACGGGGAGAACCTGCTCGCGGCCCTCACCGGCGACCCGGTGATCCGCACGCGGCCAATCTTCTGGGAGTGGCGGGGCAACGCAACGGAGCCCGACTGGTGGCCGCGGCTGGCCGTCCGGGAGGGCGACTGGAAACTGGTGCTCACGGCCGACGCCGACCGCGTGGAACTCCACGACCTGGCCGACGACCGCCCCGAGCGGCATGACGTCGCCCAGGACAACCCGGCCGTGGTCGAGCGGCTGACCCGACTGGCACGTGAATGGAAGGCAACGCTTCCGGAGATGCCGGATCCCGCCTGCATCAGCCCCAAGCCTGCACCCACGCCCTGACCTGTCGCTGGCTCCGCAACCCGCGACGGCCGCGGTCAGCGAGCGGGGCGGCCCAGCCGGCGACGGCCCAGCCAGCCGGCCGCGGCCAGGCCGAGCCAACCAAGCAGCAGCTGGCCGGGCTCGGGCACGACCACCAGGGCGATCTGATTGCCACCCTGATAGTCGTAGTCGAGCGTGTAGCCGGTCGGTAGCGACGCGCTCGCGAAGGTGCCCGTCAGCGAGGTGTAGTTGGCCAGCACGTACGCATCGTCGTCGAGCGTGCCGGCCGGATCGAACGCCAGGGAGGCAAGCGAGACGTCGAGGCCCACGGCATCGAGCAGGCCCGCCGATCCGCCGCCGGCGGGATCGAGCTGGAAGGTCAGCTGCTGGCTGCCCAGCGCGAACGATCCAAGCAACACGGTGTCGAGCTCCGCACCAGCCCCGATTCGGATCCCGCCGCTCGTGCTGATCGAGTCTGCCGCGGCCAGCTGGAGCGTGCCTCCCTGAATATCCGTCGTACCGGTGTAAGTGTTGTTACCAGTAAGCCCGAGCGTTCCCGTATTGGTCTTAGTGAGCTCGCCGCTACCACTGATGACGCCACCCAGGGTGAAGGTGCCAGTGCTGCTCGCGTTGACCGTCAAATCACCGTTGAGGGTGATGTCGGTGTTGTCGGTGATATCATTGTCATTTCCCTTGGCGTAGGTCTTGATACCAGTGCCAGCCTGGACAATGATGCCGGCTCTCTCAGTCACCGTGCCGCTGATGGTTCCAATCCACTTCAGGGTCGCGTTATTGGCTCCACCGTTCTCGCCTAGATAGTTGGTGGTGGCGTTTTCACCAAACGCGTTAATGCTTCCAGCACCGGTCAGAGTTCCCTGATGGACCTCCATATTGGCTATAGTTGCTCCGGAAAAGTTGCGCAGGGTCAAATCACTGTTTGTCCCATCCTTGATGAAGGTGCCGTCCCCGCTCATGCCGCCATCGTAGTAGCCGTTTCCCGAATCAGCTGGCGCAGTACTGCTCCAGCGAAATGTGGCACCACTGGCAACCTCGATCAGCTGGTCGTTGATGCGCCCTGAGTCAGCAATCTGGACTTCGCCCGCATTGACGTAGAAGCGGCCCGAGAACGTGTTCGTGGCATTGGTAAGCCGCAGGGTGCCAGCACCTTCCTTGGTGATGCCCGCGCCGCCGCCAGCTTGAGTCACAACAGTTCCGCTTAAGGTGAGGGTATTGCCGTCGCCAATAACAAACTCTGCCTCACCTGCGGTTGATCTCCTGATATCCGTGGTGCCTGATATGGTGCCTGTTGCATTACCCGCCAGGTCCAAGGTGATGGTCTTCTTGCCGGAGGAATTCTGAAACTGGGTAAAATTAGAGAGATCCATCCCGGTGGCGCCAAATTCAAGCTCTTGAGTTCCCGTATCAAGTCCCAAGGTGATATTGCCGTTGCTGAAGGCATCTTGATTGGTGAAAATGACTTTGCCCGCTCTGATGCTCGTTCCGCCCGCATACGTATTGGCGGAGGAAAGTGTTAAGGTTCCTGCTCCCAGCTTTTGGATCGCCTGAGGACCATAAATCTCTCCAGAGATAGTGAGGTTGTGATCAGCCCCGAGATCGATATCTTGAACCGTCCCGGTTGGCCGCAGACGCAGCGAGATTGTGTCCTCAATGGTCCCGCCGCCTGCTACGGCAGCAGTCGTGATGGCACCAGTGAGGTTGATGTCACTGCCGGCGAGACTGAAACTCTCCCCTGCGGTGTTGTTGTTAAACTGGATACCGGCGATAGCAATGATGGCAAGATCATTATTGGTGGTCGTATTGCTTGTGCCGCTGAAGATCAGGTCATCGCCACCAACTGGAATCCCGGTATCCCAGTTGCCCACTTCATTCCAATCGGCGTCAGTGGCTCCAGTCCAAGTGAGAGTGGCTGCTGATGTTTGCGAAGTGATCGCAAAAGCGGCCAATGCGCTGAGAGCGGCGATGGATAATTGAGTAATGTATGGAGTTTTCATGACATGATTTTTATTGGGTTAGAAGTGATTATTTACAGGTTGGCAATGGATGCGGTCCCGGAGGCGGCGACATCAACCAACCCCCAGACATGAACGTAAATATTGTCGCCGGTTGTCCCCTGCCATGAGTTGAAGGTGAAGTCCGCCTTCACCCGATCCTCGCTCG
Organism: Planctomycetota bacterium; assembly: GCA_027592945.1. GTDB lineage: Bacteria > Planctomycetota > Planctomycetia > Pirellulales > UBA1268 > QWPN01. The sequence continues at coordinate 207 of JAQCJP010000080.1, read as the reverse complement.
CCGAACCCAGCGATCCGAGACTGACGATCTGCGCCACGGCTCCGTCACTCACCGATCCGCCCGCATTACTCGTGTTGAACAGCCACGAGTTTCCCAGCCCCTGGGTCCAGGCGCCCGAACTCGCGGCATGCCATCCGGTCGAATCCTGGTTGAGAGTGCCGTCTTTCGTCAGTGAAGACACCGCAAAGTCGTCGTCAAGAATGATCA
>JAQCJP010000079.1 GCA_027592945.1 Planctomycetota bacterium | reverse complement strand
ACCAGCAGCCCACCACCGATGCTGAGGCGTCCAACTCCCGGCTCAGTCCTCGCGTAATGCCGCCAGCCGCTCGCGGGCAAGTTTGGCCCAGGGGCTCTGAGGCGCGAGTTCCAGAAACCGACACAGGTGGGAGCAGGCCTCGGCTGACCGCCCCAGCTCGGTCAAAACTCCGGCTACATGCCAGTGGGTATCGGCATACTCCGGCTCCTGCCGGAGGGCTCCTTCCAGCGCCGCCACGGCAAGTTCCAACTCGCCGAGTTCGCCAAGCACGCAGCCGAGGCTCACGCGGGCCTGGAGATGATCTGGGACGATTTCCAGCGTCGCGTAGTACCGCTCCCGGGCAGCAGTCAAATCACCGGCCCGATAGAGCAGTTCCGCCAGCGTGAAGGTGACGCCGGCGGTCGGTCCCTGAGCCTGGAGCACCGCCCGCAACGCCTCGGCTGCCTCGACATATTCACCGGCCGCCTCGAGATCATCGGCCAGGTCGAGGATCTCCGCGACGACCTCACTCCCCGGAGCTGAGACATCGGCCGGACCATCACCAACATCGGGCGGCGACAACGGGAGCCGCGACGGGACTCGCCCGACAAACTCAACCACCGGCGGCTCTTCCTGGTGGCTCCGATCGAATGGTGGCCCGAGCGACTCGGTGTAAAAGGGGAACTGCATCTGCCCGCCGGCTGCCAGGAGTCTTCCATCGTGGTCGATCGACAACCGGCGACCATCCACCACGACACGGTCAATGGCCGTGGCGGCCGACCTGCCGCCACCCAGGGCCAGACTCGCCAGTTTGGCATCGATCTCCCGTAACGAGAGGCCGGAGGACAGCAGACTTGCCAGGCGGCGACCGAGCACCAACTGGCCGAAGTCGAGCCACTCGAGAGAACCGATCCGATCGGCCACCTCAAGCAGACCGACCCGAATCCAGTGTCGAACTGCCGCAGGAGGCACGTCGAGCACGTCGGCCATCGTCGCGGCCGAGTAGCGACCGCTCGAAGGCACCGCGGCTGAGCGGCCTGACTGGTCGCCGTCCGAAGTGGTGTCGGCGAACTGGTCGTCCCTGACCTGCTGATCCATGCCCGGCGTCATTCCTTTCAGGGAATCATTCCCGTCCGGAATCTAACGCCCCGAGATTGGCATTCCTAGCAGCCCACCGAAAACATGTCGGCGGACCAGCGATTTTCGTGGGCCACGAGGCGCGGCCAGGCCACTCAGGTGGTGTGGCCGGAATGCAGCGACCGCAGGATCGGGCGACCGCTGGCCTCACTCACCGGTAGGTCCCGCTCATCGTGGGCGGGTGGAGCAGGCTCGACCGCCGGGCCGAGTGGCGCGACGGTGGGCTCAGGGACCTCCGCACCGACAGCCGGCGTGGGAATGTCTTCGGCGGCCTGCTCGGCGGCCGTCTCCGCCCGACGAGCCTCGGTGGCCGTCTTGCCCTGTTGCGGATCGACATGGGGAAGTTCGGACGATCCCCAGCCCTGCTCCGCTTCAGCCGCCTGCTCGGCCCGCGATCCTTCGGTCGGGCGATCCCGATAGGTCTTGACCGGCCCCGCGGCCGCGGCCGACTGCTGTCCTGCGAGGGACGGAGCGACCGCCCCGCCGGCAGCTGGCCGGGCCGCGGAGGCCGGCGGTGTCGGCAACGGATTGCCGCAGCTATCGACGGGCACTTTGGTCACGACCACCCGGGGCGTGCGGACGGTGTAGGTATAGGGCACCTGCTTGGCCACAACCCGCGGCACCTGCACGGTCTTCTCCTCGGTGACGTATTTCATCACCTTGACCTCGACCGGTTCGACCCGCTCCTCGGTAACGTACTTGCAGACCTGAACCGGCACCTGGCGGACCTGCTCCTCGGGCACCATCCGGCAGACCTGCACCGGCACCTTGTTCTCGACCCGCTCGACCACCTTCCGGACGGTCTGCACCGGCACCTGACGGACAGCCGTCTCTGCGACCATCTTCATCGTCTGCACCGGCACCTGCTGGACGACCTGCTCATCGACGTAGCGAACCGTCTGCACCGGCACCTTCTGCGTGACGACCCGGTTGACGTAGGTCGTCTCGGGAACCTGCGTCGGCGTGTAGACCGGGCGGTAACTCCGATTCACCTGATTGACCACGGTGCCAGGCGTCATCTGCCAGGCGTAGCCGCCCCGCTGCCAGACGGCCAAACCGGTTACGGGGTCGATCACCCAGGCACCCGGCGTCCAGCCGAGCGATGTCGTGCCCGGCGTGACGACCGGCGTCACCGTGTCGACCGCCTGACTGCCGACCGAGTAGGCCGTCCGCATCGTGGTGACCGGCTCGCTGACCGTGTAGCTCTGCTCCCGCTCGCTCGTCTCGTAGACCGGCCGGCGGACCGTTTGCACCTGCTGCTGCATGACGGTCTCGTAAACCGGCTTCATGACGGTGTACTGCTCTTCACGGGTGCTCGTCTCGACCACATCCCGCGTCACGTCGTAGCTGCGATCCTCAACCTGCGTCTCCCAGACCGGCTTCATGACGGTGTACCGCTCTTCGCGGGTCTGGGTCTCCCAGACCGGCCGCTGGACGGTATACCGCTTCTCCTGCGTCTGCGTCTCCCAGACCGGCTTCTGCACGGTGTAGGTCTTGGTCTCGTAAACCGTCTCGTATTCGACGCGATAGGCGGTCACCTGCTTCTCGTCGTAAACCGTCTGATAGTCGAGACGGTAGGTTTCGGTGACCACCGGAGCGGCGGCCACGACCGGCGCGGGAGCACACCCGCACTGGGCACGGACGGTGAGGGACTGCGATGGAGCGAGGAGTATGCCCGCAGCTGCCACAGCCACGACGGACTGCCGCCAAACCGCCTTCGGACCACCAGAACGAGTCGACATGTGCATGGGATGACTCCTTGAAAGACCCTTGGAGGGTAATCCGCTGTACGCAGCCCGCAAGCGGCTGGTTGAGAAAAAAAGGCCGTTTTTCTGCGGCCCGAGGCCCCTTGTTCCCTCATGAACCGTGCAACCGATCCATCTTACGGCCCCGGGGAAGGCAGCCGGCGAACCTCCCTTCCGCAGACCTCCCTGCCCCCGCCGTTCACCCCACCCAGAGGGTGGCTGTGAGGAGGGTTCCCATGCCGGCTGTCAAAGCAGCCGGTCGAGCAGTCGCCGGCTCCGAACGTCGAGCGCGGCCGGCTCCGGTACGCGATAGCGAATGCCGCTGGTATCCGTGATTGACAGCCCTCCGTCAGGCTGACGCGCGATGTCGTCGGGATGAGCCAGCTCAAACCGACAAGCTCCGCGATCGGTGACTACGCTCCACTCGGCGGGCCGTCCCTCGATGATTCCCTCAATCCGTTCGATCACCGGGACAAACTCCCGGGCCGCCAGCACCTCCTCGACCAGGGCCTGCACGCCTGGCACGAGGGCATCGAGCGACGCGATCCAGGCCAACTCGGAACCGTCCGGGCCGACCACCGCCACACCCTCGCGGGGCGCCGAGAGCGGGAAGCCCCGCCGCAGGTCGACGTCTGGATGCCTGGTGCCATCGGCGGCCACAAAGTCGACGCCGCCGGTCCGCCGCGGCTCGAGACTCCATGCGGCACTCATGCTGTCGCCTCCTCGGCGGCTGCCCGCTGCTGGGCGCGGTACAGCCGGGCGTAGCCGCCATCGGCGGCGAGCAACTCGTCGTGCGTGCCGACCTCGATGATCCGGCCGGCTTCGAGCACGACCAGCCGATTCGCCCGCCGCAACGTCGGGAGCCGGTGGGCGATGGCAATGGTCGTGCGGCCGGTGACGAGCCGATCAATGGCGGCCTGGATCACCGCCTCAGTCTCGACATCGACGCTCGAGGTCGCCTCGTCGAGGAGGAGAATCCGGGGATCGACCAGCAAGGCCCGGGCGATCGAAATCCGCTGCCGCTCCCCACCGGAGAGTGCCGTACCCCGTTCCCCGACCTTGGAGTCGTAGCCTGCCGGCAGTTTCAGAATGAACTCGTGAGCGCCGGCCGCCCGCGCTGCGGCCACGATCTCCTCGCGGGATGCCTGCGGGCGTCCATAGGCGATGTTCTCGGCAACGGTTCCGAAAAAGAGAAAGGGCTCCTGGAGCACCACCCCCAGGTTGGCCCGATAGGCCTCCAGTGAGAGCCGCCGGAGGTCGATCCCATCGGCTCGGATCACACCCGCTGCGGGATCGTAAAAGCGGCAGATGAGATTGGCCAGGGTGGTCTTGCCCGACCCGCTGGCACCCACCAGGCCGATCATCTCGCCGGGTTCGATCGTCAGATCGATGCCGTGCAGCACCTCGCGGGCCCCGTAGCGAAAGGTCAGACCCTCGATCTCGATCCGGCCCTCGAGCCGGCCCGGATCGATCGGCCGGGTCGGTTCGGCCACGGTCGGGGCACAGTCGAGGATGTCGAAGATCCGCTCGGCGCTGGCGGCAGCCCGCTGCGTGGCCGGCACCATCCGGACCATCGACTCGAGCCTCCCGTAGAACCGCCCGATGTAGGCCAGGAAGGCCGTCAGGGCGCCGACGGTCAGCGAGTCCGCAAACACCAGCGAGGCCCCCGCGGCCCAGACGATCAGCAGGCCCACCTCGTTGGCAAGGCTCACCAGCGGCCCGAAGAATGACCAGATTACATTCACCCGGTCGTTCGCCGTGACCACCGTTTGGTTTGCCGCATCGAAGCGATCGCACTCCCGCTGCTCCTGGGCGAACGCCTTGACCACCCGCGTGCCGGGAATCGCATCGGCCAGCAGGCTCGTCATGTCGGCCCAGGCCGTCCCCGCCCGGGCAAAGCCTCGCCGCATCCGCTCCCGCACGCCGTGTACCAGCCAGAGCACGAAGGGAAACGGGATCAGGGTCACGAGCGCGAGCTTGGGACTGATCCAGACAAGTACGATCCCCGTGAACACGACCAGCAGGACGTTCGACGAGAAGTCGATCAGATGCATGGAGAGGTAGTTGTTGATCCGCTCGGTGTCGCTCGAGACCCGGGAGATCAAATCACCGGTACGGCGGGCCGCGAAGAAGTCGAGCGACAGGCTCTGCATGTGGGCGTAGGTGTGGCTGCGGAGTCGGGCCGCGATCCGCTCGCTCACCCAGGCGAGCGTCCACGACTTGGCCCAGGAGAGCAACCAAGAGATGATCGCCGCTGCCGCCAGCAGGCCGAGATACCGCCAGACGCGGGTGAAGGGGACTTCGGCTCCCGACTGCCGGGGAATCAGCACCTCGTCGACCAGCGGCATCGTCACATACGGCGGCACCAGCGCCATGATCGTGCTGGCCATTGACAGCAGGCAGCCGAGCAAGGCGACGGCGAGGTGCTCGCGGGCGAAGCCGAGCACCCGAACGAGCGGCCGCCAGGAGCTGCGAGCCGCTCCCGCCTCATCGTCGGCGAGCCAGCCAGGAGTCGCCGCCGGGCCGTCCTCGTTTTCGGCTGACAGCTCTGGCCGGCCACGCTGCTGCGCTCGCCAGGCGGCGGCCACCGCCTGCACATCGGCCGCCCGGGCAGCCGTGAACTGCCAGGAGGCGACTGGCTGGCCGGACTGCTCGAGCGCGACCCGGCCGAACGAAGTAGCCATCCGAACGGTGAGCTGACTGTCCACGTCGAGCGGCCAGGCCAGGGGGGGCCGGCCGTCGTCGCCGGTCGCCGGATCGTCTGCCAGCAGCCTTCGGTCGGTCAGCACGATCCGGCCGGTGGCGAAGTGGCCAGCGGCATCGAGATCGAAGCGGCAGCTGGCCAGCACCGCCTCCCCGGGCGACACCAGGGCCTCCCATCCCGGGGGAACCGCCAAAAAAGCCCCGGTCTGAGGCTCAATTTCGGCGGACAGACGGTGGGCTGGGCTGGTGGAGCGGGTCATGCGACGGAGGCACCGCCGGCGGGACGGCTGAGGAGCCAGTTTTACCCGGGCAACGGTCGCTTGCGGGGGTTCACTTCAACTTCTACCATTTTTCCATGGTGTCCCGGATGCCCAGACCGCCGGTCGGCCGGCGTCAACTCCTGCCGCGTGAACTCCGGACCCGGGCGAAGTAGACTCGTTGAAAATTTTTCGATGTCGCCGTCGGGTCGTGTCCTGCCTGGTTTTTGGTTTGTCATTTTTGCATGCCGACGAGTAACCCTTGCTGCCGTTTTGCACGTTCCTCGGGCACTTTTCCCGCTACCTTCCGATTTCATCGCGGCTGGCACAAAACGTGCATGACTTTGCCCGCAAGCGAGATCGTCCACCCCCGCCACCCCTAGTCCTTCTGCGCGGACCCCCCGTCCGCTGGAAATGCGAGCGTCGAGGCCAATGAGCCCCGTCACCCCTCCGGCCGCTTCCGTCGAGCGATTGTTCGAAAACTTCGATCGTCACCCCGCCTTGCTCGACAAGGGCTTGGGCTGCTACTCCCTCCGGCTCCTCGACTGGCTGTCCGGGGAGTTCCTGCAACCCCACATCAATGTCATGGCCATCACCCGGTACGGCAAGGAGCCGGCCCGGGTCGAGAACTCGTTCGACTTCTTCTTCTCCTCGGAAAAAACCTCCCGGGTGCGAACCGACTCGAGCATGGAAGAACTCGAGCCGTTCCTCGAGGAGAGCATGCGGCGGCTCCACGAGAACTTCCCCGAGTCGTACGTGCTTTGCTACCAGTCCTCGCGGGCGCTCGAGCGGCTGGCCCGGGAGTATCCCAGCATTCGGATCATGAACCCGGCCGCCGCCATCACCGAGATGCTCAACCGCAAAAGCTGGGTGCGCCGGCAGCTCAAGCAGCTCGGCGTCCCGGTGATCCCGGGCTCGGAGGTCCGCCTGGCCCCCTGGCAGTTTGCGACGCTCGCCCGGCGGCACGGCCTGCCGCTGGTCATCAGCCTCGATCATTCGGCTGCCGGCTCGGGCGTCCACCTGGCCCATGACGAGGCCGACTTCCGGGCTCTGGCCGATGCCCATCTCGGGGCAGCCGCCTCGGTCATGCGGTTCATCGATGGCCGCAGCCTCAGCATGGCGGGCGTCAGAACCGATGAGACGGTCTTGCTTGGCGAACCGTCGCTGCAGGTGATCGGTCAGCCGGGTCTCACCAATCTCAACTTCGGCTGGTGCGGAAACGACTTCTGCGGCCGCCACCTCCAGGAGCACGAGGTCGACCAGATGCGGGCAATCCAAAGCCGCGTCGGCGACTGGCTCGGCGACCTCTGCGTCGGCAGCCAATGCGGCTTCCGGGGCATTTTCGGGGTCGACTTCATCTCGGACGGTGAGCATGTCTATTTCACCGAAATCAACCCGCGATTCCTCGGCACCACCGCCCTGATGGCCGACCGGCAGCAGGAGCTCGGTCGGATTCCGATGAGCTTTCTGCACATGGTGCCCTTCCTCCCCGACATGACCGTCGACGAAGAATTCGCCGAGGAGTACAACGCGGCGGCCGAGCCGCTCGAGGTCTCGCAGCTCTGCCTCCATAACGTCGCCGGCGAGGACATGGTGGTGGAACAGGCGATCGAGCCGGGCCGTTATTCGTTCAGCGACCGGGGCCTCGAGTTTCTCGGGCCCGCTGAGCGGCTCTCCCAGACCGAGGCCTACGACGAGATCGTGATCAGCGGTGAGATTCCCGTTGAGGGCACCAACCTGCTGCGACAGTCGGATGAGATCTGCAAGGTCTACACCTACGAGCCGGTGCTCGGCCCGGACGGCCGCTCGCTCACACCCCGGGCCCGCCGGCTCGTCGATGCCATCCAGGCCGGCTTCACCCTCCGGCCGGTGCGGAGGTAACCAGCCATCAGGCCCGCCGACCCACGGGTGGCGTTCCTCGGCAGATCCCGGGCGGAAGACCGGGAGCGGCTGCTGGCTGCCGCCGAGCGACGTGGGGCCTACGATCGTCGGGATCCGGAACCCTGCGATATCTCCATCCTGCCCCGGGTCGTTGGTCGATCCCAGGCCGCCGACCTGGCGGACGTGAGCCGCCGGATCGTGCAGGCCTCGATCGAACGGGTTCTCGACATCCAGGCCGGCCGGGAGCAGGCCGAAGATATCCCGCTGGCTTGGATTGCGGGGCTCGTGGAGAGGCCACCTGCGACGCTCCTCGGCAACGTGCGGCTCGACTTTCTGCTGGAAGATGGTCGACCGCGGCTGCTTGAAACAGGCTGGGTCAATCTCAGCGGCGTCGATTATGCGCCTCAGGCGGCCCTGGCCCTGCTCGACTGCCGGCCGGCGCTCGCGGAACACTTCCGCGTTGAGCGGCCGGCCGAACGGATGCGGGAGCGACTCGGCGAGCAGGGCATCCATCGGCTGGCGATTCTGGTCAAGGATGACCACACCGTCTATGCCGCCAACGACTTCGCACTGATTCGCGAGGTGCTCCGTCCGATCGACACGGTCATCGTCTCCGAGCGAGATTTTGCCGGCATCAGCGGCGGCCGCCGTGGCGTTGTCGTCAACGATCTCGCCTGCGATGCCGTCTACCTGCGAAGCCTCGACGGCCCGGCCGCCTTCTCTGGCCCACGGGCCACGACCAACCGGCAGACCCTTGAGCGGCTGCTCGCCTCCGACGTGGTCTTTCACGACCATCCGCTGATGCTGCTGGCCGAAGACAAGGACCTCGGCTGGCTCGTCGAGCGGGATCCTTCGCTCGCGGCCGTCGTGCCGCGAACCGTCCCGGCGAAGACGTTCCCGGAAGCCGTCCCACCCGGCTGGGTGCTCAAGCTCCGCGACCGGCATTCCGGGGAAGGCGTCTTCCTCGACCCCGAAGAGATCGCCGCCCATCGGACCGACGCAGCGTCGGTGCTGCAGGAACGGATCACGGCCGATCCCTTTCCAGTTCTCACGGTGCATGGCCACGAGGGCGAAGCGGTGACCGATCTGGCCGTCCACTTGTCATATCGCTATGACGTGGCCCAGCGGCGGCTCGAGGTGGCCGAGATCGCCGGCTACTTCAGCCGGTTCTCACTGACCGGCGGCAAGGTCAATCTCTGTGCAGGCGGGGGCATCGTGCCGGTGCTCTCAGAACGAGATGGGCGGATGGAGACTGCCGATGCCCCGGCCGATACCTGAAGCAGAACGTGGCTCGCTCAGTCGCGACGACTTCCGGCAGGCGATCGTCCGGCGACGGTTCTGCACCGCCGACGACCCGCGAGACGTCTCGCTCGTGCCGCTGGCAGTCTCGGCGGCGGAGCACGCCGAATACCAGCAGGCCGCCACGCGAATCGTGGCGGCCGCCCTGGCCGCCTTTGCCGCCCGTCGCGATCCGGCCCGCTTCGCCGGCGACGCCTTCCAGCGGCTCATCCAATCGCTGCCGGTCGAGCAACCGGTGATCGCGGGCAACGCCCGGCTCGACTTCCTGCCCACCGCCGAAGGCCCGAAGCTGCTGGAACTCAACTTCGTCGGTGTCGGCACGACTGCCCGGCCGCATCAGGCGACGGCCGCTCTCCTCGACTGCCTGCCCCATCTGCGGACCCGTCATGAGCTCCTCCTGCCCACCGCGGCGTTCGGCCGGCAGCTGGCCCGGCTCGGCTGCCGCAGGCTCGCCCTGCTTACCAAGGACAACGACCGCGAGTATGTGACGCCCTGGCTCGACCGGCTGCTCATCCAGGAGCAGCTCCGGCCCGTCGAGGTCCTGATCGTGCCCCGCCGGGAATGGGACGGCTTTCGAACCCTCGACGGTCGACTCGGCTTTCGGGGCCTGCCCATCGATGCGATCTACCCCCGGGAGTTGACCTGGCGATCATCGATCGAGGAGGGCATCGACTGCTGCCGCTTCTTCCTGGAAAGTGGCAGCGTCTGCCTCGACCACTGGGGGCTGATCCTGGTGGAGGACAAAGATCTGCGGTTTCTGCTCCGGCAGGATGCCGCCCTGGCCGATCTCCTGCCCCGCTCCTGGAATCTCGGCGAGCAGCCGCCCGACCTCGATTGCGGGGATCTCGTCCTCAAAAGCCGGCACGACCACGGCGGCGAGGGGGTGATCGTCGGACCGGAGCGGCTGCCCGAGGCCGCCTGCGACGACTGGCTGGTGCAGGAGCGACTCCGCGGCCCCCGGCTGCCGATCGAGACGCTGGGAGGCTTCAGCGGCACCGTTACCCACGACCTCGCCGCCCACGTCTGCTACGAATACGATCTCAAGCGTGGCAGGCTGACCCACTGCGAAGTCAGCGGCTACCTTGCCCGCTACGCCCCCGCCGGCGACGTCGTCAACCTCTCGCAGGGAGGCGGCGTGATTCCCCTGCTCGTCGAACGCCCGATCCCGGAGCCACCACGATGACCCGCACGATCGGCAGCCTCGGCTACATCGAGCGACCCGAGTTTTCCTACGACTGCATCTCGGACCGGATTCAGATCGAGTCGACGCTGGCCGCCTGCGACGACCGGATCGTAATGGGCCACTGGGATGAGTTCGACCCCGCCAGCCTTACGGGCCGGGCCTGGGACGTCCGAGCCGGCCAATGGATCACGGCCGACTTCTCCCGCTGCGCCGCCATCCTGATCCTGGAAGCGCCCGTGCCGGGCTCCAAGAATGCCGACTTCGCCAATGCCGATGCCGGCATGCGGGAAATCCTCCGCCACGGCATTCCGACGGTCAACTCGGTCCGCACGTTCCTGGCCCATCCCGACAAGCGGTACCTGGCCGAGCGAACCGATATGCCCTTCCCGAAGACATCGCTGATCAGCCGCGACACCGACCTCGGCCCGATCCTGGCCACGCTGCCCGAGGAGGTCGTCGTCAAGCCGCTGATCGGCTGCGGCGGCAAGGGCGTGACCCGGCTGCCCCGTGATGCCGAGGCGATCCGGGAGATTCTCGAGCCGGGCCGCGAGTATCTCCTGCAGCCCTTTCTGCCGGAGATTCTCGAGGGCGAGAAGTCGCTCTACTTCTACGCCAAGCGATATCGCTACGCCGCCATCAAGCGGCCCAAGCCGGGTGAGTTTCGCGGCAACGAGGAGTACGCCGACTCCGACGGCTACGACCCAACGGCTGAGGAGATCGCCTTCGCTGAGGACGTCGTCCGCCGCTTCGGCAGCCAGTCGATGATCGAACGAATCGACATCTGCGGCCGGCACGTGATCGAAATGAGCATCGAGTGCCCCGGGCTGAAGCTCAAGAAACTCGGCCTCGAGAAAGAGGCCGGCCCCTGGACACTCGAGGCGATCGAGATGGCCATCGCGACCGGCGCCTAATCGTTGGGCTTCACCGCACGCAGGCTCGGGGCGGGCCGTTGGGCGATACCGCCGGCTCACTTCAGCCCGGGCCGCCGGTCGAGCGCCCCGCGGACGCCGAGGCTCTCGGGGTGGCGGGCGATCTTGTCCGAGAAGACCCGGATATCGTCGACGATCGGCCGGAGATCACCCGAAAGGCTCTTCACGTTGGCCGCGGCGGCTGCGAGATCCTCATAGACCCGCGGATCCCGGACGAGCCGGCCGAGGGTGCCGTCGGACTCATTGAGCGCCTTGGTGAAGAAGACCGCCTGCTGGAGCACCTCGTCGAGGCGGCCGATCGTGGCGTCGATCTGTGCCACCATGCCGGCGCCCCGCTCCCCGAGCGGTCGCGTCAGCCCTTCGAGATTCCGGAGGTTGCGGTCGGCCGTGTCGAGCGTCGTGCCCATTCCCTGGACGGTCGTCCGCAGGTCGGCAAGCACTGCCGGCATGTCATTGAGCGTCTGCTTGAGATTCTCACGGGCCTGAGGATCCCCCATCACGTCGTTGATGTTGGCCATCGCCCTGCTGAAGTCATCGAGAGCCCGGTCGGTCTTCGTGACCAGGTCTCCGAAACGGTTGTCATCGCCGAGCAGGAGCCGGTCGATGTCGCCGGAGAGCTTCGTCACTGCCTCGCTTGCCTCGGTGAGCGATTCGAGGGCCGAGCCCAGCTTCGGCTCGAGGGTGGCGAACATCTCGAGCGGATCCCGCGAAACCGCGCCGGTCAGCACCTCGTCGGGCTCGACCCGCTGCCGGGGCGGCCGGATCACACCGGGCACGAGTTGGATTTCGGCATCGCCCAGCAGCGTGGTGGCGATCCGGGGCTGCTCGTCGCGGTAGACCGGCACGTAGGTGTCGATGTCGGCCACCACGCTCACGCCACCACGCTCGTCGAGGGTGACGTTCGAGACGCGGCCGACGAGGATTCCGTTCTTGCGGACCGGCGTGCCGTCGGCGATGCCCCGGGCGTCGGCAAACCGCATCTGGAGCGGGTAGGTTGACTGCACCAGCGAAGGCAGGTCGCCGAAGAGCACCACCAGAATGCCGGCGATGATCGCGGTGGCCAAGACCACCACGCCGACGCGAAACTGCATCACACGGTCGCTCATGCCTCGGCCTCCTCGCCGGCGTCACTGGCCTGCCCGGCCTCGCCGCGGTCCAGGCGAGCCTGTTCCTCGTGGAGTTCCATCAGCCGCGTCCCGGCCCGGCCCTCGACAAACTGCCGGATTCGCGGGTCGGTGCAGGCGTCGAGTTCGGCCGGTGTCCCGTCGAAGACGATCTGGGGCTCGGCGGCCCTCAGCCGAAACAGCGGATAGAGCATGATCACCCGGTCTGCGACCTTCCGGGCGGTGTGCATATCGTGGGTCACCACGACGCTCGTCACCTTGGGACGCTCGCGCACCTTGAGAATCAGCTCGTTGATCACGTCGCTCATGATCGGGTCGAGGCCGGTGGTCGGCTCGTCGTAGAGGACCAGCTGCGGGTCGAGGGCCAGGGCCCGGGCCAGGCCGGCCCGCTTCCGCATCCCCCCCGAGAGCTCGACCGGTTTCTTGGCCAGCACACTCGTGGGGAGCCCCACTTCGGCGACCAACGCCGAAGTGATCTCGCTGATCTCGGCCGCAGGAATCCGGGTGTGCTCCCGAAGCGGAAAGGCGATGTTGTCGGCGATCGTGAGGCTGTCGAAGAGGGCCGCCCCCTGGAACACAAAGCCGTAGCGGGTTCGCAGGTGGGCCAGCTGGCGGTCGCTCATCCGCGACAGCGAGCGGCCCTCGAACAAGACATCGCCGGCCGTCGGCTTGACCAGGCCGATCAGCGACTTGAGGAGCACCGTCTTCCCGCAGCCGCTCTCGCCGAGGACCACGAGCGTTTGCCCCTCGGCCAGGTCGATCGAAATCTCGCGGAGCACGTCCTGCCGGCCGAATCGCACCGAGAGCGACTCGACCCGCAGCAGCGGCGGATTCGCGCCGGCAATGTCGGCCTCGGGTTCGGTGAGGGTGGCGTTCATGACGGGGCGACCTAGAGCAGCCGGCGGGGCCCTTCGGGACGGAAGAAGTCGTGGACGTTGTTGAGCCAGATGCCCAGAAAGAGATCGAGCAGCAGGATCAGCACGAAGGAGTGCACGAACGCGTTGGTAGCGGCCCGGCCCACCCCCTCAGCACCATGCTCACAGTGGAAGCCGTGATGGCAGCTCACCAGGGCGATGGCCGCCCCGAAGAAGAGGCTCTTGAAGACGCCCATCAGGAAGTCGAAGACGTCGACGTATTCACGGGAGTTGGCCCAGTAGTGGTGGTAGTCGATGCCCAGCAGGCCATGGGAATAAAAGTAGCCCCCCAAGACCCCCATGAAGTCGGCCATCACCGTCAGCGACGGAATCAGGATCAGGCAGCCAAGAAAGCGGGGCACGACGAGGTAGTAGATGGGGTTGGCGCCCATGCCCTCCAGGGCGTCGATCTGCTCGGTGACCCGCATCGTGCCCAACTCCGCGGCCATCGCACTGCCGACCCGGCCGGCCAGCATCGTAGCCGCCAGCACCGGGCCGAGCTCCCGGACCAGCGAGAGATTGATCACCGACCCCAGCCGCGTCTGGAGGCCGAGCGCCTTGAACTGGGCATAGCTCTGGACGGCGAGGACCATCCCGATGAACAGCCCCGTCAGCGCCACCACCGGCAGCGACATCACTCCGATGCGGTAAAAGTTCGGCACGAGCACGTCCCGGCGCTGGGGCCGGGCAAAGATCCAGCCCACCGTCTTGAGCGAGAAGATCGCCACGTCGCCGATGCCGGCCACGATGCCAATCGCAAACTCCCCCAGATTGGCCACCTGGCCGGCGATCCAGCCGGTCGGGCCGGCAGGAGCAGACGCTGCGGATGAAGCGGATGCCATCAGAAAGCCTGGCGCAGGCGGGACCACGGGCGGGAATGAACTCCTGCGGGTTGTATCGGTCGTGCCGGTCGCGAGACATGAGCCGGAGGGAACGGCACCTTCGACAACCTGGGCAATCCGGGCAGCATGCCGATCCCAGATCCACCGCTCGCCCAGGGCTCGGGCCCACCCGTCACGAACCCATGTTTCGTTCTTCCTCGGGTTGGAAAAGGGTACAGGCACCTCGCTTCGCTCGGAGCCAGTCCCCTTTTCCATAG
>JAQCJP010000078.1 GCA_027592945.1 Planctomycetota bacterium | reverse complement strand
TGCTGATCGCCGACCAGATCGGCATCGGCCGGTCCTGCCGGGCGCAGGAGCCAAGCGCGATTCGTGAGACTTCCAGCTCGGCCGGAGGCTCCCCGGCTGCGGCTGCGAGCGATCCGATCACCAGCGTGATCGCCGGCAGCGAGAACCAACGACAAGACTGCATCAGGCTCCTCTCTTCGGGCCTGGTCAGCCCGTCCAGACAAACTCCACCGCCGCATCGATCTCGGGATGCAGGCTCTTGTGAACCGGGCAGGCGAGTGCCGCCTGCTCGAGCATGGCCCGCCGCTCGTGGTCGGCCGGCAGGGGGATCATGATCCGCGTCTTGAGCGAGGCGATCCGCCGTGGCGCGGCATCGCTCATCACCTTTTCTGTCTCGGTCGTCATACCGGCCAGATCGAGCCCGTGGCGGTCGGCGACGATCCCGAGGATCGTCATCATGCAGGCACCGAGGGCCGTGGCGACGAGGTCGGTGGGCGAGAAACTCTCCCCCTTGCCGTGGTTATCGACCGGGGCATCGGTGACCAGCGTGGTGCCGGAGGGGCCGTGCGCGGCGGCGCAGCGAAGCCCGCCCTCGTAGGTGGTGGTAAGTCTGACCATCGATCGCATCCTGCGGGCTGGGAACCGGACCTGCGGCCGAGAGTCTACCCCCGCAGCCGAAACCGGTCCTGCCGCCTAGGATAGAGGGCTTCGAGAAGGGCTGCCCTGGATGGGATTTCGTTCACTCCGTGACTGCGTCGACACGCTCCGCCGTGAGGGGCAGTGCCTCGTCATCGACCACCCCGTCGATCCCCGCCTCGAGATCGCCGAGGTCCAGCGGCGGCTGTTCCGGGCCGGAGGGCCGGCAGTGCTGTTTGCCCGGCCGAAGGGCAGCGACTTCCCGGTGCTCGTCAACCTCTACGGCACGAAACCGCGGATCGAGCGGATCTTCGCCGACTCGCTCGACCGGGTGCGGCGGCTGGTCGAGCTCAAGATCGACCCGACCGCCGCCCTCCAGAAGCCGCTTCGCTACTGGCGGTCGCCGATTGACGCCCTGGCGACGCTCCCCCGCCGCGTCTCCCGCGGCCCGGTGATGGCCCGCTCGACCAGCCTCTCGCGGCTGCCGCAGGTCGTCTCGTGGCCGGGGGACGGCGGCCCGTTTGTGACCCTGCCGGCCGTCTACACCGAAGACCCGGCCCGGCCGGCCCCGCAGCGGTCGAACCTCGGCATGTACCGGGTTCAGCTCGGCGGCAACGCGTACGAACCCGACCGCGAGGTCGGCCTCCACTACCAGATCCACCGCGGCATCGGCCTCCACCATGCCGCCGCCCTGGCCCGCGGTGAGCCCTTGAAGGTGGCGATCTTCGTCGGCGGCTCACCGGCGATGGCCGTCTCGGCGGTGATGCCCCTGCCCGAGGGACTTCCCGAACTGACCTTCGCCGGGGTGCTCGCCGGCCACCGGATCCCGATGATCCGCCGCCCGGATCGGCCCCATATCTACGCCGATGCCGACTTCGTGATCGAGGGCACGATCTCACCGGGGGCGACCAAGCCGGAGGGCCCCTTCGGCGACCACCTCGGTTACTACGCCCGGCAGCACGAGTTTCCCGTGATGCAGGTCGATCATGTCTGGCACCGGGAGGGGGCGATCTGGCCGGTCACGGTCGTCGGCCGGCCGCCCCAGGAAGACACCCTCTTTGGCTGGCTTGTCCACGAGCTGACCGGCCCGGTGATTCCCACCGTCCTGCCCGGGATCGAGAGCGTCCATGCGGTCGACGCCTCGGGCGTGCACCCGCTCCTGCTGGCCGTCGGCAGCGAGCGGTACATGCCCTGGAAGAAGTCGGACCGGCCGGCGGAGCTGCTCACCCAGGCCTCGGCGATCCTCGGCCAGGGGCAGCTGTCGCTGGCGAAGTATCTCTTCATCGTCAACGGCGGCGACTGCCCCGGCCTCGACGCCCACGACATCCGGCCGTTTCTGGAATGCCTGCTCGCCCGGGCCGACTGGCGGCGAGACTGCCACTTCCACACCGAGACGACGATCGACACGCTCGACTACTCGGGCTCCGGCTTCAACGCGGGCTCAAAGCTCGTCGTGGCGGCCCGCGGGCCGGCGATCCGCGAACTGCCCGCCGAACTGCCCGCCGGGATCACGCTGCCCGAGGGATTCCGCAACCCGCGGGTCTGCCTGCCGGGCGTGGTGGCGGTCGAGGGCCCGCCAATCGAGCCGCGGCCGCGGCTCGAGGCCCCCAGCGACGCGGCGATCTGGGAGCCGGCAGTCGCCGCGGCCTGGAGCGGCCAGGCCGAGCGGCTCTGCGAGCAGATCGGGCCCGAGCATCCGTTGCGGCGGTTTCCGCTGCTGGTGGTGGTCGATGACGCCGACTTTGTCGCCGCCTCGCTGGCGAACTTCCTGTGGGTCACCTTCACCCGCTCAAACCCCGCTGCCGATGTCCACGGCGTCGAGGCCGAGATCCACCAAAAGCATTGGGGATGCCGGGGGCCGCTGGTGATCGACGCCCGGCTCAAACCTCACCATGCGCCGCCGGTCGAAGAAGACCCGGCGGTCTCGGCCGCGGTCGATGCCCTCTGCGGCTCCGGCGGACCCCTGGCCGGGCTCAAGCTCTGAGCAGCGTGCCATGCCTAGGGTGAAACCTGGGCCCACGTGGTGGCAGGCCTGCAGCCTGCCAGAAGATCAGGCCGTGATGCTCGAGACCCGGACCTTCGTGCCCAGCGAGCGGTGTCCGATGCGGCGACGGTAGTTCTTCCGTCGCTTGAACTTCTGCACGTGGATCTTCTTGCCCTGCACGGGGCCGAGCACCTCGGCCTTGACCGTGGCACCCTGCACCTTGGGCGTGCCGAGGGTGAGCGAGCCGGCCTTGCTGACGGCCAGCACGTCATCAAAAACCACCTCGCTGCCGGCCGGCAGGTGGCGGAAGTCGATCTCGAGTTCCTGCCCCTCCATCACGCGGTACTGACGGCCGCCATCGACGACGACGGCATAGGTGTGGCCGGCACCGGTCATGCTGGCGGCGGAAGAGGCTTCAGGAGCGGAATCGGCCATGGCTCGGATCGGGGGGTTGGGAGGCTTGCGGACGGCTCAACAATGAGCCCTGTAGCGTAGCCCACGCCTGGCCAGCGGTCGAGTGGGCCCTGTTCCCCGCGGTTTTTCCGCAACCTCTGGCCGTCGTGGCCTCCTCAGGCCTGCGTCTTCCAGCCGTAGGGCACGTAGCGACAGGCGACCGTGCCGTCGTCGAAGAGGTCGACCAGGGCGTAGCCGTAGTCGGTGCCTTGATGCAGCCCCCGCCACCAGCCGGCCGCCACCGCGCCGTTGCAGAGATACCGCATCCCGCCGTACTCGATGTCTTCGACGATGTGGAGATGCCCGCTGAGGCAGGCCTTGATGTTGCGGTGCTTGGCGAAGAGCTTCTGGAAGCGGGCATGGTCGACGTGCATGTGCTGGCCATCGACGGAAAAGGTCGGCAACTCCTCCCCCTTCGCCTTCGGCCGGGCAATGGCCAGCGGATAGACCGAGAGGATCGGGATGTGGGAGACAATCAGCACAGGCGTCGTCGCCGGCACGGCCGCGAGATCCTTCTCCAGCCAGTCCCACTGGGCCTCGTCAAGCTTGCCGATGTAGATCTCCTGATGGGGAAAGGTGCTGTCGAGCAGGACGACGTGCCAGCCTCGGTGCCGATCCGCTCAGGCAGCGACTGGACGTGCTCGAGGCAATCGGCCACGCCCCGGGTCGCCTCCCGTTCCGGCTGGATGTGCAGGTCGGTGAGGTGGGCAAGCCGCAGCACGCGGCGCGGGGCCGTGTCTGCGGCACACGTGGGCGTCGAGCCGGCAACTGCCAACAGCCCGGTCGCCGTCGCCGAACCGAGCACCTCGCGTCGCGATAGCTGCATTGCCTGACTCCTTGCGATGAGGCTGAGCACCGTGCTCGTGCGGCTGTCGTCAGGCCACGTCCCAGCCAGACCGGTAGGCCTTGCGGATCAGGGCGTCGGCCTCGGGGGAGTTGGTGACCTTCATCGCCGCGCCGTCCCATTCGAGCCGCTGGCCCGACCGGTAGGCGACGTTGCCCAAGAGCACCGCCTCGGAAAGCGGCCCGGAGTAGCCGAAGTTGCAGGTCGTCGGCGTGCCCTCGCGGCAGGCCTGAATCCACTCGGCATAGTGGCCGATCGACTTCGGAATCGACTGCGGCGGCGGCGTAAACCCGGTGAACTTCTCCTGGGGGAAGAGCCGGTAGGAGCCGTAGTCGGCGAACATCTTCCCTTCGCTGCCGACGAACATCACGCCGCTGCCCGGCACCCGCTGCCCGGCGACCTCCTTGGGTGTCATGTTGCCGTCGTACCAGGTGAACGCCACGGCCGGCTTGTCACCGCGGGCGGGAAACTGATAGCGGACGGTCAGCCCCAGCGGGCAGGTCTCGGGATGCACCGGCGGCCCCTCGGCCTCGCAGGCGGTCGGATACTCGAGATCGAGTGCCCAGAACGGCAGGTCCATGTAGTGGCAGCCCATGTCACCGAGCGTGCCGTTGCCGAAGTCCCACCAGCGTCGCCACTGGGCCGGGTGATACCGCCCCGGCACGTAGGGCCGCACCGGCGCCGGGCCGAGCCAGAGATCCCAGTGGAGGGTCGCCGGCGGCTCGACGCCCCCCTCGGGCCGCTCGCCACCGCCCCAGCCCTTGCCGACCCAGACATGCACCTCGTTCACGTCACCAATGGCACCCGAGCGGATGATCTCGACGACGCGGCGGTAGTTGTCGCCGGCATGGATCTGCGTGCCGAGCTGCGTGGCCACGCCGGCCTTCTTGGCCTCCTCGGTGAGCAGCCGGGCCTCGGCCACCGTGTGGGACAGCGGCTTCTCGCAGTAGACGTGCATCCCCTTGCGAACCGCCCGGATCGAGGCGGGCACATGATGGTGGTCGGCGGTGCTGACGACCACGGCATCGACCGTGCCCGCCTCCTTCTCGATCAGCTCGCGGTAGTCGTTGTAGATCCGGGCGTCGGGAAAGCGGGCCGGCCGCTCCTTGCCAGGCTCGCCCTGAGGCTTGGTCAGCCGGTCGAGGTAGGTGTCGTCGATGTCGCAGAGGGCCACGATCGCCTGACCAGCCACGCCGTCGACGTTTGCCGCGGCCCGGTTGGCCGTGCCGATGCAGGCGATCTGGAGCTTGTCGTTGGCCGCCCGCGAAACCCGCGGGGCCACGCCGGTGAACACCCCGGCGGAGAGACCGGCAGTGGCGGCAGAGAACGACTTCAGCGCCGTGCGGCGGGTGAGTTGGCGGGCGGGCATGGACGATTCTCCAAGGAGTACGCAAGCCGGCAAGCAACCCTTGAGTGCCGAGACATCGCTTGCTGAACTGAATGCTATCTTGATGGTCAGCAGGCCGCAAAGCCTGGCCACAATTCCCTCCCCTCGGAAAGGTAGTCCATGCCGATCGTCCGCGTTTGCCTGTACCTGTTGCTGGCAGCCATCGCCGGCGGAGCATCGCTGGCCGCTCCCCCCGACGCGGCCACGCTCACGGCAGCCGGCGCGACCATCAAGAAGAACGATGCCGGGGCGATCGTCGAGGTCCGTTTCAAAGGGCCCGCCGTCGATCGTGACCTGCTGAAGGCCCTCCCTGAGCTGCCCGAGCTTCAGAGCGTCGTGCTCGCCGGCACCGACGCCGATGACGCGGCCCTCGTGCCGCTCGGCACGATCAGCACGCTCAAGAACCTCGACCTGCGGGACTGCCCGGTGAGCAACGCCGGGCTGGCCCACCTGACCGGCCTTGAAAACCTCGCGGCCCTGCGGCTCTCGGGCAAGTCGGGCACGACCACCGTCGACGACGCCGGGATGGAACACGTGGCCAAGATCGGCTCCCTGCGGGCGGTGATGCTCGATTTCCTGTGGGTCAGCGAGGCCGGGCTCGAGACGCTCGTGCCGCTCGAGAAGCTCGAAGACCTGACCCTCGCCCAGACCCTTGCCGGCGACGAGGCCGTGCCCGTGATCGCGCGGTTTCCCAAGCTCACACGGCTGCGGCTGGCAAAGACCGGCATCTCCGGAGCGGGCCTGGCCGCCCTCGAGCCGCTCACCAACCTCCGCGACCTCGACATCAGCGAGTGTGCCTCGCTCGACGACGCTGCCCTCGAGCCGATCGGCAGGCTCACCGCGCTCGAGCGGCTCAATCTCTGGCGGGTGCCGGTGGGCAACGCCGGGATCGCCCACCTCGCCCCGCTGGTCAAGCTCCGCTGGCTGAATCTCGACAACACGCTCCTTTCCGACGCGGGGCTCACGGCCCTGGCCGGCATGAAAGACCTCGCGTTTCTCCACGTCGGCTCGACCGCCGTCAGCAATGCCGGCGTCGATCAGCTCGCCGCCCTGCCGGCCCTCCGCGAAATCTTCATCACGCGAACCGCCATCGACGCGGCCGGGGCCGAAACGCTCCGCCGCCGGCTGCCGGACGCCAAGGTGATCACGACCGCAGGCGAGTGAGCCCTGCAAGTCAGGCCTAGTGGGGCAACTCCGTCACCACCGGCCAGCCTGGATACTGCCGCGGCGTCTCGTCGGAGTCGGTCACTGGGAACCGCGGCCAGCACTCGAAGGTGAGCGTACCGGGCATCGCCCGGCCCGTCCCCGGCTCAGCAAACTCCCAGCGGGCGATCCCGTAGCCGTCGCCCCGCTGCTTCTCGTCGCCGATATCGGCCGGGTTGGCGTAGGCGATCAGCGAGATCTTGTTGCCCAGGCCGTCCTCGAAGTCGCCCGTCCAGGGCAAGGGGCTCCCTGGCACCGGATTGGGCCCAGGCTTTTCGTCGAGCGGATGCCACCAGCGGCCGTAGATCGTGTTGACAAGCGCGGGCGCGGTGAAGGCCCAGGGGCCGTCGCCGTAGTCGTCGATCCCGTGCTTGACGACCACCGCCAGGTGCTGATCACCGCAGAGGTGGGAGGCCTTGGCGGTCTTGAGGATCCGCAGTGCCGCGTTGCGGCCGGCCTGCGGCCAGCCGTTGCAGTCGAGATCGGCCAAGAGCCGGTTGGCAGGCGTGCCATGGAGATGAACCGCCCCGCAGAAGGCTGTCTGGGAGAGGGCACATTTGGCCCGCACGCCGTCCCAGTCTGCAGCCCAGCCGGCCAGCCAGTCGAGCTGCCGCGTGCCGAGCAGCTCGAGGCCCTCGAGGTCGATCGCCGAGCGGTCGTAGGTGGGGTCGACGATGTGATCGGGGCGGGGACCGAGTTTCGGGATCGTCCCGAAGGGGCCGGTCTTGAACTTCCGGTCTTCGAGGATTGCGAAGTCGATGCCGCCGAGGACCAGCCGGGTGAAGTAGACGGTGATCCCCTGCTCGACCGGCTCGGGGTCGACCGGATCGGGCAGGTGCCATGTCTGCTGCCGCTGCACCATGTTGACGTAGGCCGGCGGGAAGAAGTAGCCCCCGTCGGCGCCGTCGGGCCGCCTGGACCGCCTGCCGCCGGCCCCCCAGAGGTTCGGATGGCCGACGTCGTGGTCGTCGGGAATCGTCACCGTCGGCCGGTCCCGGATCACGTCGCGAAACTGCAATCCAAACTCGAGCCAGCCGACGGTGTGCTCGGTGTGCCGGTAGGTCTGATCGCCGGCGAAGAAGAGCAGATCGGGATCGGCCGCCCGCAGCCCGGCCACCAGCGTCTCCCGCTCGCCGGGCGTCCGCGAGGAGTTGCAGGAGAGCACGGCCACGGTGATCCGCTCACTGGCCGCCGGATCGGCCCGCACCAGCCCCTCGAACGCGGCCCGCTCGCCGTGGCGGACGCGGTAGGGCGCGGCCTTGGTCGCATCCCAGCCTTCGACGCGGAAGTGGGCATCCCAGCCCGGGTAAAGCACCTCCGAGGTCGCCACCGCTTCCCAGACATCGCCCCGCTTGACCTCGAGCCGGGCTTCCCGCGGCTCCCCCGGCTTCAGGGGAAACAGTTGGGCGGTCACTTTCAGCGTTGCCGGCCCGCCGGCCGGCCTGACGTCCACGGTGTAGACCGCGAAAGCGACCACCTCGTCGCGGGGAACGTCGAGCACAAAGGGCGGCCGGCTCGGCTTCTTCCCCTTCGGGCCCGGCTTGTTCCACGGATCCCGCCACCACTCCCCGGTCACCCAGCGGTCGAGCTGCGGGTGGGATGCGCCGAAGGGCGTTGGGGAGAAGTCGTCGGCTCGGCCCGCGTCACCACTGCCGGGGCTCAATGGAGCGACCTCGCCGGCGGCGGCGGCCACCGTGAGGAGCAGGAGCGAGACGAGGGCGGATGAAAGGTTGGATTGCATGACGGCCCGCCATCGCCCCGGAGGGCTTTTCGATTGCTTGGCTCAGGGGAAGCGGATGGTTCGGCCGTTCTCGTCAAAGGCCTCGAACACCAGATGCTCGGGGGAGACGCCGTCCTGCCCGTCGATGTGGAGCTGGATGTGGGTCTCGTCCTCGAAGATCGTGATCTCCCGCCGCTTGCGGTTGTTGAGCCAGGTGGCGACCTCGTCGTGCACGGTGACGTCGAGCTTGGCGACATCCTCGCGGGTCACCGCCAGGTGGAGGATCCGCATTACCTCGATCGCCATGCTCTCGGCCGTCTTGACGGTGCCGGTGCCGTTGCAGGTCGGGCAGTCCTGGAAGATGCTCTTTCGCAGCGACGGCCGGATCCGCTGGCGGGTCATCTCGACCAAGCCGAAGGGGCTCGTCCGGAGGATCTTGGTGCGGGCCCGGTCTCGCTTCATCGCCTCGTGGAGCGACTTCTCGACGCTGCGGCGATACTTCTCCTTCCGCATGTCGATGAAGTCGTTGACGATCACGCCGCCGAGATCGCGGAGCCGCAACTGGCGGGCGATCTCCTTGGCCGCGATCAGGTTCATCTGGTAGGCGTTCTCCTCGGCGCTCTTCTCGGTCCGGAAGCTCCCGGAGTTGACGTCGATCGCCACGAGGGCCTCGGTCTGGTCGATCACGATCGAACCGCCCCCCTTGAGCGGCACCTTCCGCTGGTGAATCCGCGAGATCTCCTCCTCCAGGCCGTAGCGATGGAAGAGCGGCTCCTTGCCCTCGTAGAACTGCAGCCGCTCGACATACTTGGGCATCACCATCTCGAGAAACTCCCGGGCCCGCTCGTAGGCGGCCGGCTCGTCGATCAGGATCCGGTCGACATCCTCCGTGAACATGTCGCGGATGGTGCGGATGATCATGTCGCTTTCCTGGTAGATGTCGATCGGCGCCGAATACTTCCGCATCCGGCGGACGATGCTCTTCCAGAGCCGCAGCAGGTAGGCCATGTCGCGGGCCATCTCCCCCTTGGTCCGCTCGGTGCCGGCCGTGCGGACCACGAAGCCGACGCCCTTGGGGGGCTGGAGGTCGAGCATGATGTCGCGGAGCACGCGGCGGTCACGCTCGTTGTCGATCTTCTTGGAGATCCCGACCCGGCCCAGCGGCGGCATCAGGACGAGGTAGCGGCCGGGGATCGAGATGTAGGTGGAGAGGGTCGGCCCCTTGGTGCCGAAGCCCTCCTTGATCACCTGCACGAGCACCTCGTCGCCCCGCTTGAGGATGTCCTGAATCGGCGGCTTGACGCGGGGCCGGTCGCCGATGCGGGGCTTGCGGCGGGCGGCCGTGCGGGCGCCGCCCCCCTCGCCCTCGCCAGCGGCCGCCTTGGCCGGCTCGGCCACCTCGAAGGCCTTGTCGGGATCGAGGCCGCCCTGCCGGTAGTACTGCGGCTCCACGTCGCTGATGTGGAGGAAGCCGTTGCGGCCGACCCCGAAGTCGACGAAGGCAGCCTGGATCGAGGGCTCGATGTTGACGATCCGGCCCTTGTAGATGTTGCCGACGTAGTTGTCCTGGCTGGTCCGCTCGACGTAGAGCTCCTCGAGCAGCCCGTCTTCGATGATCGCGATCCGGCATTCCTCCGGCTGCGACACGTTGATCAGCATTTCCTGTTTCATCGCGATTGTTTTCCTTCCGTTTGAGTCCGCCCCGCGGGGCGGTGTGGCCGCTAGGCCACTGTTTGGGCGAGCAGCCGACGGAGCTGATCACGCAGGTAGGCCTTGACCTCCCGCGCACCGTCCATCGTCAGCGCCTTTTCAGCGATCAGGCGGCAATCGGCGACCGAAACGCTTCGGCACGCCTGCTTGACCTCGGGAATGGCACTGGCCGGCACGCTGAGCTGCCGGAGGCCCATGCCCAGGAGAAGCTGCGTGAACATCACGCTGCCGCTCATCTGACCGCAGACATTGGCCGGCACGCCGGCCTCGGCCGCCACGTCCAGCGAGCGGCGGAGAAGCCGCAAGACCGCCGGATCGCAGGCGTTGTACAGTTCTGCAACCTCCTTGTTGCCCCGATCGACCGCCAGCGTGTACTGGATCAGGTCGTTGGTGCCGATCGAGACGAAATCGACCTCTCGGATGAACGCGTCGAGCATCAGCGCAGCGGCCGGTGTCTCAACCATCATGCCCACGGGCATCTTTCGGTTGAAGGCGATGCCATGCTCGGCGAGATCCTCCATCACATCGGCGAGGACCATCCTGGCCTGCCGCAGTTCGACGATTGTGGAGACCAGCGGGAACATCACCCGCACGTCTCCCAGGGCGCTGGCCCGAAGGATGGCCCGCAGCTGGGTGCGGAACATCGGCAACTGCCGGAGGGAGAGCCGGATGCTCCGCAGGCCGAGGCAGGGATTTCGCTCCTCTTCGGGCGTGCTCTCGGTGAGCATCTTGTCGGCGCCCAAGTCGAGCGTGCGGATCACGACCGGCTTGCCGTCCATCGCCTTGACGACGGCCGAGTAGGCCTCGAAGTGGTCTTCCTCGGTCGGCTCCCGCTTGCTGGTCAGATAGAGGAACTCGGTCCGGTAGAGGCCGATCCCGTCGCAACCGCGGTCGATGCACTGCTCGACCTCGCTGGGAAACTCGATGTTGCCCAGGATGTGGACGCGGGTTCCGTCGGTCGTCTCGGCCGGCAGATCACGAAGCTGGCCCAGCCGGACGGCCACTCCGCGGGCCGCCTCCTCTTCGAGCCGGTAGCGGGCGATCGTCTCTTCGTCGGGCTGCAGGATGATCAGCCCCTCGTTGCCGTCGAGGATCACCGGCTCGCCGCCGGAGACGTCGGCCAGGAAGGGACCCATTCCGACCACCGCCGGGATCTCGAGCCCCTCGGCCACGATCGCCGTGTGGCTGCCGGGGCCGCCCAGTTCGGTGGCGAAGCCCTTGACGAACCGGCGGTCGAGGTTGGCCGTCTCGCTGGGGGTGAGGTTGTGGGCCAGAATCACGACTGGCTGGGAGATCGACGCCAGGGTCTCCCGCCGCTGGCCGAGAAGATTGCGAAGCAGGCTCTTCTCGATGTCGTAGATGTCGTGGGCCCGCTGCGAGATGTGGTTGTCGAGGCTCTGGAAAACCTTCGCGTAGCGGCGAAGCGTCCGGCTGACGGCATACTCGGGCCACCAGTTGCGATCGCGGACGGCCGACGTCAGCTCCTGCTGGAGCCGCGGGTCGTGGAGCATCGCCAGGTGGGCGTCGAAGATGGCGGCATACTGCTCGCCAAGCTCGGCCCGGATCCGGTCGCGGTTGTGCTCCATCTCCCGGGCGGTGTCGGCGATCGCATGGGCGAGCCGGGCCAGCTCGGTATCGACGGCGCTTCGTTCCACGAACCGCCGGGGGATCCGAAATCCCTCGGCGTCGAGCACGAGCGCCTCACCGATGGTCACACCGGGCGAGACTGCGATTCCCTGGAGTTTCAGCATGGCGGGCGGCGCCGCCGGCAGCGATCAGGTTCCCTGGCTGCCCGCGTGCTCGTTGAAGTTGCGGTCGAAGAGGCTGCCGATCGCCTCCAAGGCCTCCCGGGCATCCGGCCCGGTCGCCTCCACCACCAATCGAGCGCCCGCTTCGGCAGCAAGCGTCAGCACGTCCAGGATGCTCTTGCCATCAACCCGCTGTGAGTCAGCCACCAGCTCGATCCGTGACTGCCAGCGGCGGGCTTCCCGCGCGAGTCGCTCGGCCGGCCGGGCATGAAGCCCCTGGCTGTTGGCCACGACAACCTCGCGCGATACCGTCTCCGCCAGCGGTGGATCCGCGTGGACTTGATGCAATGATTCCCGGCTCTCTGCAGCCATCTCAGGAGACGACTCCGTGGGCATCGGCTTCCTCCAGCAGGTGCTGGATCTCCACCGGTTCCTTCGCAGCCTTCAGCAGCTTGCAGAACCCCTCGTCCCGCAACTGCCGTGAAATGCTCTCCAAGGCCCGGAGGTGGTCCCCGGGCCGATCCGGTGGCGAGACGAGCAGAAAAAACAACTGCACCGGCTCGCCGTCGAGACTCTCGAAATCGATTCCTTCCGGGCTCACCGCCACCGTGCCGACAAGACGGCTGACGCCCGGATGTTTTGTGTGAGGGACGGCCACGCCCCGGCCGATGCCGGTGCTGCCGAGATCCTCGCGTTTCATGATCGCCTTGACGATGCTCTCAAAATCACCGGCGGCGATCTTGCCGGCGTCGACAAGGGCCTGCCCCATCTCCCGAATCACACCTTCCTTCGTGTCGGCATCGACATGCGAGCGGATGGCGTCGGTCGCGACGAAATCGGAAAACTTCATGCTTGCATCGGGTCCGGGAGGGAATGGGAGGGAGGGAAGGCGGGGGCCGGGTCAGGCCCGGCGGCTCGACTGGACATGCTTGTGGTCGCGAACCTTCTCCTTGTGTTTCCGCAGTTGCTGCTCGAGCTTCTGAACGGCGCCGTCGACGCTTCGCCAGAGATGGGCGGCCGACTCATGGCTGACCATGTCGTGAAAGTGCTCGGCCGAAGCCACGATCTCGACTGCCGGCAGCGCCCGATTGCCCAGATCGACGGTCACGTTGAGGGCCGTCAGCCGGTCGAAATAACGCTTCAGTCGCGAGACTTTGACTGCGATTTTCGACTGCGAGGCGGGGCTCAGGTGGCCATGCCGGGCTGAAACATTGATCTGCACCGCGGCGATTCCTGTGAGGAAGAAAACCCGCCACGCTCCCGCGCTGGCGGCCTCTGGAGCATATCACCGGCCACTCCGCTCGGGCAATCGACCGGCGGAATCCCCGGCCATCAGGCGGGTCTGGGCGACCTGCTCGCGTCAGGGAGTAGCCTCCGCCGTCGCCGATTCCACCGCCCGCCGCCAGCGGCTGACAGCATCGTCGTTGAGCAGCCGGCTGCGATCAGGCGCATAGGCCCAGGCCGCCTCTGTCTGGTCGGGGAAGGCCGCCTTGAGGTTCTTGAAGGCGTAGCGGCGGATGACGAGAGCCGGATCTTCAAGCGACGCGACCAAGGCGGCGGCGTCCGCCGCCGGGAAACTGTTCGGGTCGACCCCCAGGGCGAGCTTGAAAAGCTCCTCGCCGCGCCCGGCCAGACCCTGCGTACGGAAAGACTGCAGGAGCCTGGCAGACGCATTTTCACCCCTGGCAAGAGCCAGTTGAATCGCTTGCTCGAGCGTTTCCCACTGCGATTCGAGAAGCTTCTGTCCCGGCCGATCCTCGCATAAGAGCCTCACCAACTCGTCGTATTCGCCGAGGATCGCAAGCGTCGTGGCGGCGGCCAGGCGGTCTTCCGGGCGACGGCTGGCAGCCATCTGCCGGAGCGACTCCTCGGTGGAGCCGTCGGCGGCCAGTTGGCTTGCCATCCGCTCGGCGGCCCGGGCTGCCCAGAGGCGACCGCGGCCACCCGCCGAGGCATCCTGCATCCAGGCTGGCTGGCGGCCTGCCGGGAGCAGTCGGGCCGCACCCGGATCAGACGACAGCCACTGGATCGCCGTACCCCGCGGCAGCGGCTGCTCGCGATCGATCCCGGTGACCGCGGCTGCCGGCTGGCCTTCGAAGTCGGTCTGTTGCCAGCGGGTTCCGCCGCCGGCAAAGACCACCGCCTGCTGGCCGGGCGGCGCGACGAGCGGATCAGCGCCGGGGGCGCGAAGCAGTTCGACCGAGATCCCCAGCGGCTGACGCGGCCCCAGGGACGCCACGCCCACCAGGCCTCCGGCAATCACGCCGACTCGCTGCTCGGCCGCCTCGCTCCAGACAATGCCTCGCCCGAATGCGATCTCCACGCGTGGCGTGCCGTCAGGGTCGTGGCGAAGCGAGCCGAGCGTGCCGGGGAGAAGCGTGATGGTCAGCGACCCCTCGGTGATGACCGGATAACACGCGGCCGGCACGACGAACTGTTCCGTGGGAGCGAGCGGTTCACCGGGGGGCAGCCGCGTCCAGCGACTGGCTCCGTCGGCGATGACGCGATGCAACAAGAGCCCGCCATCGGCCACCATCGCCACCGCTGGAGGTTCTGCCTCGGGAGGCGGCTCAGCGGCCGGCGGGTCTGGCTCGATCGGTCCTTCGATGGCGGCTTCCATCATCGGCAGTTGGACGGCCGGGGCGTCGGCCAC
>JAQCJP010000077.1 GCA_027592945.1 Planctomycetota bacterium | reverse complement strand
CAGGCATCCTGCCTTCCGCTCGCTCGATGCTGGCCTCGCTCTCGCCATCCTGGCTTCGCTCGGCCAGCAACGCCCGCTCGATTGGCACGGGCGAACCCTCGCGAACCCGTATTCCGCGTGTCCTCGGGTTGGAAAAGGGTACAGGCACCTCGCTTCGCTCGGAGCCAGTCCCCTTTTCCATAGAAGCACCCCGGCGCGTCCCGGGGGGACGGCGGGCCGTTGGGCGATCCCGGTGCCCGGAAGCCCGCGCAACCGTTCACCGCCCTGGGCGTCACGGCCGTTCGTTCTGTTGTCCGTCGGCCGCGGCGATATACGCCCGGTACTCCGCATCGAGCTCCGGATACCCGCGACCGCAAAGACGGGCGAGGGTGTCGGGGTCGACGGTGCCCGCATAGACCCGCGCGAGATACTCCACAAACGCCTCGCGGTAGCGGCCGCCGGCGGCGTTCATGAAAAAGTCGGCCAGGCCGCCGCACTGGTCATAGAGCAGCGCGAGCCGCGGATCGGCCTGGAACTGGTCTCTGCCCAGGGCGGCAAGCTCCGCCAGCGGGACGAAGAAGCCGTCGGCGAGGAGCTTTTCGGCCGCCGGCCCGCGGCCCGCGTCGCGGCCGCCGATCGTCCAGCCGAAGCGGGCCTTCTCAATCGACTCGCCGTAAAGGGCCGCCGCTTCGACCGCCCAGAAGCCGCACCGCTTGCCCGGCTCGCCGCGATGTTTCAGGAAGTCCGGCCGCGACTCGGCGAAGAGCTGGTGAAAGCCCTCATGCCGCACCGTCTCGCTCGGCGGGCCGGCCGGGTCGACGAAGAACCAGATTGTCGCTGTCGGCTGCCAGTAGAGGCCGGCGGCGATCCCGATCCGGGGCTCCAGGGGCTCGAGCTCGGCCAGGTATTGCTCGCGGCTGCCGCAGAGAATCGCCGAGTGGGGCGGCTGGGGGCGGAGCCGACCTCGGCCGGCCAGCCGCGTTTCAAGCTCGGCGGGCTCGAGGGCGAAGCCGCCGAAGACCTGCCACCAGACCAGACGGGTCGCCTCGAGGGCCGTGGCCAGCTCGCCGGTGATCACCGGCGGCGCCGTGGAGACGATCTCCCAGTGGTCGCTGGCGAACTGCCGGCCGCTGTTCACCTCGCGGAGCGTCGCGTCATCGTCGGCTGCCTTCACCCAGCGACCGCCGCGGTAGCGAAGGCCGTCGCGGTGCCGGGCCAGCTTGCCCTTGGCCATCCAGCCGAAGGCGGGGTCGTAGGCCTCGCTGCGGTCGAGCCGCTGGTCCGCCTCGGGCCAGACCCACTCGTCGCCCCGCCGCTCCCAGCCGGCCGCGGCCCGGGCCCGCTCGTGCGTTGGATCGTCCCGGAGCGTCAGAAACAGCAGCCGGACGACCTCGCTCGATCGCTGCCGCACCGGGTTCCAGTCGGCCGGCGGACTGGCAAGCTCGGCCCGGGTCGGCTGGCGATCGAAGGCTCCGGCCAGGAAACGGGCGTGCTCGAAGATGCCGGCGGCCCGGGCCCGGCGGGCGGCCAGGAAGTCAGCCCAGATCGACCGCTCCGAGTCGGTGTCGATGCAGGCAGGCGTCTCGATCGACGGCGGGATCGCCAGGGCAAGCTGCCGGCCTGCCGGCTCCGGCAGTGTCCAGGCGTCGATGATCACGCCGAGTTCGGCATGGCCCTCGCTGTCGCAGCGCCGGAGCAGGTCTTTCCGGGCCGCCGTGAACTCCTCGTCGAGTTCCGCAAGCGTTCGGGCCGGCTCGCTTCGCTGGGTCGCCGAGATGGCAGGCAGGCAGGCCAGGACAGTCGCCGCGAGAGCGATCGCGATCAGCCGGCTCACGATTCGGCAAAGGCCGCGTCGAACTGGACGTTGCTCGGCGCGAAGTCGAGATTCTTGACGAACCGGGCCGCCTCGGTGGCTCCGTGTTCGCGATCCATACCGCAGTCTTCCCACTCGACCGAGAGCGGTCCCTCGTAGCCGGCCTGGTTCAAGGCCCGGATGATCTCCTCGAAGTCGACGCCGCCGCGGCCGGGCGAGCGGAAGTCCCAGCCCCGGCGGGGATCGCCGAAGTTCAGGTGGCTGGCCAGGATGCCCGTCCGGCCGTTCAATGTCACGATCGCGTCCTTGATGTGGACGTGATAGATGCGATCGGAGAAGGTCCGGATGAACTCGACCGAGCTGACGCCCTGCCAGTGGAGGTGGCTGGGGTCGAAGTTGAAGCCGAACTCCTCGCGGCGGCCGAGGGCTCGCAGAGCCCGCTCCGCCGTGAAGATGTCGAAGGCGATCTCCGTGGGGTGCACCTCCAGTGCGAACCGCACCCCGCATTCGGCGAACACGTCGAGGATCGGATGCCACCGGTCGGCAAACTCGGCGAACCCGGCTTCGATCATCGATTCGGGCACCGGCGGAAACGAGTAGAGCAGGTGCCAGATCGAGGAGCCGGTGAAGCCGTTGACAACCGAAACGCCCATCTTCTGGGCGGCCCTCGCGGTGTTCTTCATCTCCTCGGCGGCCCGGGCATTGACTCCGGCGGGGTCGCCGTCGCCCCAGACATGCGGCGGCAGGATCGCCTTGTGCCGCTCATCGATCCGATCGCAGACGGCCTGGCCGACGAGATGGTTGGAGATCGCATAGCAGGCGAGGTCGTGCCGTTCGAGCTGATCTCGCTTGGCGGCGCAGTAGCCGTTCTCCTCGAGGGCCCGGGTGACGTCGAAGTGGTCACCCCAGCAGGCCAGCTCCAGGCCCTGATAGCCGAACTCACGCGACTTGCGGGCGAGGTCATCCAGCGGCATGTCGGCCCACTGGCCTGTGAACAGGGTGACGGGACGGGCCATTGGAAGACTCCTCGGGAGCGGGGAACGAGCGCGATAAAGCAAGGCTTGGATGCCTCGCCATGATCGCGGATTCTGCCAGATTTCCAGGTCCCGTGAAACCGGCCGGGGCGTGTGTCAGCTCTCCCGGAGCCCCGCGGCTTGGGACGGCCGGAAAAATCGTGCGAAGCGGCAAGGCCGGTGATGCCGATAGAGGTCGAAAAGGGGCGGCTGCCCCCGTGAAGCCCCGGCTTACTCAGGTGCCCATGCTCTACAGCCTCGCTGCCAACGTCGCCTTCGCCCACTACCCGAAGACGGCCGGCTCGGCGATCGCCGCCTGGTTTCGGCGGAGCTTTCCCGACGCTCGGTACGTCAAGCCTGGCCACCCGCATGTCGACGTCCGACGCTCGCTGGCCTGGCTCTCCGGTGGCCACAGCCTGCCCCCGGTCGCCCGGCTGCGATACCTTGCCCGGGCATCCAACTGGCGGCTGCCGATCGAGACGCGGCCCGGCGTCCCGGCAACGATCCGGATCATCGGGGTCGTCCGCGAACCGCTGGAGATGCTCGGCTCGCTCTACGCGTATTGGCGGCGGGGCGATGCAAATCCGGCTCCGGGTGACCGCCTGGTGACGGCCGCGTGGGAGGGCCGCTTCGCCGAGTTTGCCAGGCAGGCGATCGCAGGCAGGCTCCTGTCATATGCCCGATTTTTCGACGCCGGCGGCCCGGCCTGGGCCAATACCCGGTTGCTTGCCTTCACCGACGTTGAAACCGGGCTCGCCCGGGCCTGCCGCGAGTTTGGCCTCGACGTCGCCGTGGACCTGCCCCGTAAGAACTGCGGCAGCGGCCGGCCTGACGGGATCACGCTCCCCGACCGCCTGGCGGCCTCGGTGCACGACCACTTCGCCTGGTATCACGCCACCTTCGGCCACGCCGATCACCCCGCCTCCCGGCGGCGGCCGCCGGCTCGCCTGGCAGCCTAGTCGCTTCCCAGCCGCGAGCGCACCGCCTCGAAGGCCGCGATCGCCTGCTCGAGGTCGGCCCGTGAGTGGGCGGCTGAAACCTGCGTGCGGATCCGGGCCTTGCCCTGGGGCACGACCGGATACGAAAAGCCGATCACGTAGACTCCTTCGGCCAGCATCGCGTCGGCCATCCTCGTGGCCAACGCCGCATCACCGAGCATGACCGGCACGATCGGGTGCTCACCGGGCAGGATTGAGAAGCCGCGGGCCGTCATTTGCTCCCGGAAGAAGCGGGTGTTGGCCTCGAGGGTATCGCGGAACGAGGTGGTGCCCTCGAGCATCTCGACGGCCTTGAGGGCCCCGGCGGCGACCGGTGGGGCCACCGT
Source organism: Planctomycetota bacterium (assembly GCA_027592945.1). Classification (GTDB taxonomy): domain Bacteria; phylum Planctomycetota; class Planctomycetia; order Pirellulales; family UBA1268; genus QWPN01. Next base: position 10,194 of record JAQCJP010000077.1, on the reverse strand, counting down.
GTTGGAAAAGAGATAGGTCCGCGACCGCTGCCGAAGCCACTCGATGAGCTCCTTGCGGCCCGACGTGTAGCCGCCGCTGGCTCCGCCGAGGGCCTTGCCGAGCGTGCCGGTGAGGATGTCGATCCGATCGGTCACGCCGAAGTGCTCGGGCGTGCCCCGGCCCCTTGGCCCGACAAAGCCGACGGCGTGGGAATCGTCGACCATCACGAGCGCGTCAAACTCGTCGGCCAACTCGCAGATCGCCGCCAGGTCGGCGAGATAGCCGTCCATTGAAAAGACACCGTCGGTGGCGATCAGCCGGTAGCGAGCATCCTTGGCCTCGGCGAGCTTGGCCCGCAGATCGGCCATGTCGTTGTTCTTGTACCGGAGCCGCTTCGCCTTGCAGAGGCGGATACCGTCGATGATGCTCGCATGATTGAGCTCGTCGGAGATGATCGCGTCTTCCGGCCCGAGAATCGTCTCGAAGAGTCCGCCGTTGGCGTCCCAGCACGAGTTGTAGAGGATCGTGTCCTCGAGGCCGAGAAATCCGCTGAGCTTCGCCTCGAGGTCCTTGTGGAGGCGTTGCGTGCCGCAGATGAACCGCACGCTGGCCAGTCCATAGCCCCACTGATCAAGCGACTCGCGGGCCGCCTTCACGACATCGGGATGGTCGGCGAGCCCCAGGTAGTTGTTGGCGCACATGTTGAGGACGGTGCGACCGCCGACCTCGATCCGGGCCCGCTGCGGCCCCTCGAGCAGCCGTTCGGTCTTGTAGGTGCCTGCCTGCCGCATCGCGGCCGATTGTTCGGCCAGCGATTCCCACAACGATTCCCGGCTCATCGTCTATCTCTCCTCAAAAAAGGGGATGCCCCCTTTTTCATGCGTCTTTCCAACTGAGGATCACCTTGCCGCTCTCGCCGCTCTTCATCGCCGCAAAGCCCTGCTCGAACTCGGTGAAGGGGAAGCGGTGGGTGATCACCGGCGAAATGTCGAGCCCGCTTTGGATCATGACCGTCATCTTGTACCAGGTCTCGTACATTTCGCGGCCGTAGATGCCCTTGATCGTGAGCATGTTGAAGACAACGGTGTTCCAGTCGATGGCGATCGGCTCCGCCGGAATCCCCAACATGGAAATCTTGCCGCCGTGGCACATCGACTCGAGCATCTGCCGGAGGGCAGCCGGAGAGCCAGACATTTCGAGCCCCACGTCGAATCCCTCTTTCATGCCGAGGTCGGCCATGACCTGCCTGAGATCACCCGAACGGACGTCGAGGGCCACTGTGGCCCCGAGCTTTTCGGCCAGGGCCAGCCGATAGGGATTCATGTCGGTGATCACGACGAACCGGGCGCCAGCGTGCTTGGCCACGGCCACGGCCATGATGCCGATCGGGCCCGCCCCGGTGATCAGGACGTCTTCTCCCAGCAGGTCGAAGGAGAGTGCGGTGTGAACGGCATTGCCGAGCGGATCGAAGATCGCCGCCACGTCGGGATCGATTCCCGGCTCCTGATGCCAGACATTGGCCTGCGGCAAGGCGAGATATTCGGCAAAGGCCCCGGGTCGATTGACCCCAACCCCCGAGGTGCTCTTACAAAGATGCCGCCGCCCGGCCAGACAGTTGCGGCAGCGACCGCAGACGACGTGACCCTCGCCGGAGACGATCTCGCCGGGGAAGAAGTCGTTGACGTTGGAACCAACGGCGACGATCTCGCCGACAAACTCGTGGCCGACCACCATCGGCACGGGAATGGTTTTCTGCGCCCAGGCGTCCCAGTTGTAGATGTGCAGGTCGGTGCCACAGATGCCCGTGCGATCGACCCGAATCAGAACGTCATTGATGCCGATTTCAGGGACGGGCACATCCTCGAGCCAGAGGCCGGGTTTGGCCTCTCGCTTGACCAACGCCTTCATCATTGTCATCCGGCCGAGTGCTTCCTTTCCCGAGGACGCCTTTGAAAACTTTCTCCACATCCTAGCGGCGGACGACCTGCCGGAGGAGCCACCAGCCCCAGAGCACGATCAGGACGTTGCCGAACCAGACGGCGATCGGGGGCACGGCACCACGCTTGGCCTGGTCGACCCCGAGCATGAAAACCGGATAGTAGACCACCAGGATCGGCAGGAAGCAGAGGAAGAAACTCGTCAGAAAGTCGGCATTCCGCATCCGGATCGCCATCGGGGCGCCGACGAGCACGAAGCACAGGCAGCTGAATCCGTTGGCCCATCGCCGCCAGGGCTCCATGATGATCCGGTTGAGTCGGTTCTGCTCATGACGGAGCTGAATTCGTTCCGCCTGGGTGAAGGGTGGCAGGGCCTGCTCGATCCGGCCGGTCACCAGCCCCAGAGCGGCCTTGCCGGCGGCCACCTGCTCGAGCCGATCCATCTTGGCAACCTGCTGATCGTAGGCTTCGTCGAAGTCGGCCATGGCGATTTCGGAGGGGCTTGTCGAGGCGGTCCCCTTGCGGCTGACGGCGGCAAGGGGCACCTCGCGGACAATCGTGTCGGGAAACGAGGCGGTGTAGTCTCCCATGTGGAGCGTGCCGTCTCGAAAGGTCACGACGAGCGTTCCGGCGTCGGGATTGGCGGCCAGGCTCGCCTCGGCGGCAGAGACAGTTGCCGGTGTGCCTGATTCGTCGGTCTGAAAGGTGAGCGTGGGCCGGATCAGTCGCTTGCCCTCCACTCCCTTGACGTTGATCGAAACTTCGGAGGTCGAGTAACTCCGCTGCTGCCGCAGCCGCCCGTAGATGATCTCCTCGACGCTGTTGACGACGACCCGCCGAATCCCGTCGCGGCCCCAGGAGACGGCCACGTCATTGAGCCAGACCGACACGAAGCTGACGACCAGGCCGAGGGTGATGGCGGGCCAGATCATCGCCATCGGGGTGATGCCGGCCGCCTTCAAGGCCGTCACTTCGTTTGAGGCGCTCATCCGGCCGAACACGCTGGCCACCGCAAAGAGCATCGTGCCCGGGACGGCGAACCGCATCGCCTCCGGGAGGACGTAGGGAACGAGGGCGAGAATCTGCACCAACCCCAGCCCCTGCTGTTGGGCCTCCTTGACCAGTCCCACGACAAGCATGAAGAGGGTAAGGGCCGCGAGGGCCACCAGGAAGACCTGGAGGAGTTCGGCGAGCACGTATCGGGTCAGAATCCGCATGACAGCGGCAGTTTACCGGCCCGGGCCGCCTCGCCGGCAGGCCGGTTTCCAGGAGATTCCCGCCGGCGACCTCGTGGCCTGAGCCGCTCGCCTCAGCGTTCGTCGGTACGAATGGTGTCGTCGTTGCGGGCTGCTTCAACCGAGCGGCGATAGACGTCGATGCCGCGGGCCGCCTCGCTCAGAGCGGCAGTGAAATTACCACTGCCAGCCCTCTGGCGGGCGGCGGCCAGAACCTCGAGCGCGTGTCGCCGTTCGCTGTCAGACAGGCCGTCGGCCGCGGATTCGACGCTGGCCACGATGCCTTCCACCAGCTCGGCGGAGGGCTCGCAGCCATATTCGCGGTAGGGACCCTTGCCGAGTTTCTGACCCACAGCAAGCGTCCTGATCCGCTTGCCTTCGGGGCCGAGAAGTGCCAGGACCGTCCCCATGATGCCGGCCACGGCGAGCAGTCCCATGAGGCCGGTCAACGCGAACCCGACCGCTTCCCTCGCCTCGCCAAGGATACTCGCGAAGGGGCCTTCGGCCCCCATCAGTTCAGACCCCCAGGGGTTGAAAATCAAGGCGCCAAACAGGCCTACGGCGGCAAGGATCAGCATCCTGACGGGGATCGGCTTGGCGGGATCGCGGCCGCCGGTGTCTGGCCCCGTCAGAAGCCAGGGCTTGGCGTTTGGGTCGACCGTGGTCTGCTCGCCAGGGCCCGCCCTGGCCACGATCAGGGTGACATTGTCGGGAGCGCCCCGGACGAGCGCCAGGCCGAGCAGGGCGGCAGCGGCCTCCTCCGGTGGCAGGGCAGCGGCGAAGCAGCCGATTTCCTCGTCAGCCACCTGGCCCGAGAGGCCATCGCTGCAGAGCACAAAGACATCGCCGGCGGCCACGGGGAAAGGACCTTCAAGGTCGACATCGACGCGGCCGTGGGGGCCGAGGGAACGTGTGATGATGTTCTTGGGCGGACTCTGCAGAGCCGGGCCGTGCGCTTCGTCGCCGCCGCTTGCCGCCCGCGCTGCCTCGACCTCCCAGGCCAAGGAGTGATCCCGAGAAAGTTGCACGATTGAATGATTGCGGATGCGGTAGACCCGGCTGTCGCCAACATGGCCCACCAGGGCCCCGCGGGGCACGATGACCAGCACCGAACAGGTCGTCCCCATCCCCTTGAGGTCGGGCGAGGACTCGCCTCGGGAATAAATCTCGGTATTGGCGTGCCGAATGCTCGACTTGAGGGCGTAGGGTGGCGAATAGGCCGCCTTTTTTTCATAGGCCAGCGGCACCTGTTCGCTGGCCAGTTCACTGGCCCGTTCGCCGGCGGCATGGGCTCCCATCCCGTCTGCGACCAGAAACAGCCAGCCGCGGCGGCGGTATTCCACGCCGCTCTCCGCCGCCATCACGGCCGAGGCATCCTGGTTGTTGGCCCGGCGCCGCCCGATGTCGGAGAGTTCGCAGTATTCGAGGCTGGGTTCAGAGCCCACGCTCAAGACTCCCAGGAGAGACGGTCGCGGCCGCGGCGGACGTTTCCGGAGTGTAGCCCGCCGCTGGGCCCGACGATACCTGGCAGTCCGGGCAGTCTGGGCAGGCTGACCGTCGGGCCACTGCTCTGGCGGCGGCGACTGTGGCGGCCTATGGTTCGTTCCATGCGCCGCCGCCCCGCCCCCGTCGTCGTTGCCGCCCTGCTTGCGATGGTCGCCCTCGGCTGTGTCCAGCGGAGGATGACCATCCGCAGCAATCCGCCGGGAGCGCTCGTGTATGTCGATGATTATCAGCTCGGCACGACGCCGGTCTCGCACGACTTCGTCTACTATGGAACGCGAAACATCAAGCTCGTCAAAGATGGCTACGAGACGCTCACGGTCCGGCAGCCCTTTCCGCTTCCTTGGTATCAATACTTCCCGCTCGACTTCGTGACGGAGAACATCATCCCCTGGGAGGTCAGGGATGAGCGGGTGGTCGATCTGGCGATGGTGCCCGCGGCCTCGACGCCGCCGGAGTCGGTGGTGGCCCGAGCCGAGCAGGCTCGGCTCGCTGCCGGCAGCCTTCCCCCGACCGATCCCGCGACAGTCGTGCCCCTCCAGGCCACCGGACAGCCGGTGCCCGCGCCGCCGCCAGCGGTGCCGCCCGCTCAGCAGTACGCCCCACAGCCGGTGCCGCCCGCCCAGCAGTACGCTCCGCAGCCGCTGCCGCCGCCGGTGGCACCGCCCGGCGGGGAGTTGATGCTGCCTCCGCCACAGGGCCCCTGGCCGGGGCTGCAACCGCCGCCGCAGAACGCGCCCCAGCAGGGCGTGCCCAGCCTGGGCGCACCACCTGCCTTCGGGACGCCATAATCGGGGGATGGACGAGTCCGCCCCCCGTGTTGCCGATCCGCTTCTGCGGTCCGATCTCGAGAGCTTCAAGCTGGCCCGGCTGCGAGCGTTGCTGGCGGAGGTTCTTCCTGACAACGCCTTCTATGCGGCGAAGTTGGGCCGGGTCGATGTCGCGGGGCTTGATTCGCTCGATGACCTGGCCGACTGGCCGTTCACCTTCAAGGAGGAGCTCGTCGAGGCTGCCGGGCATGATGGCCTTCCCGGCAATCTCACCTGGCCGCTGGAACGATACGTGCGGTTTCATCAGACCAGTGGGACCCACGGGCGTCCGCTGCCGGTCTTCGACACGCCGGCCGACTGGGCCTGGTGGATGGAGTGCTGGCGGCTGATCGTCGAGCGGGGCAGGATCGTTCCGGGCGATCGGGTGCTGGTGGCGTCCTCCTTCGGGCCGTATGCCGGCTTCTGGAGCGGCTTCGATGCCTTCGTGCATGCTGGTGCCCTGACAATCCCCGCTGGCGGGATGCCCAGCTTGGGCCGGCTCCAGCTGGCCCGGCGGCTGGCCGCGACGGTCCTGGTGGCCACGCCGAGCTACGCGCTGCACCTGGCCGAAGTCGCCGAGGAGCACAAGATCGATCTGGCCGCCACACCGGTGCGGCTGGTGATCGTGGTCGGGGAGCCGGGCGGCTCGATTCCGGCGACCCGGGCCCGGATTGCCGAGCGGTGGGGCGCCGAGGTGCTCGACCACGCCGGCGCGACGGAGGTGGGGCCGTGGGGCGTCGGCGACCTTGCCGGCGGTGGCCTCGACGTGATCGAGCCCTTCTTCCATCCGGAGTTTCTCGCGATCGACACCGGCCGGCCGGCCCGGTCAGGCGAACTGGCTGAACTCGTGCTGACGACGCTGGGCCGCTCGGGCGCGCCGGTGATCCGCTACCGGACCGGGGATGTCGTCAGGCCGGTCTGGCCTGACGACGAGCCCGCCGCCGGCCGCTGCCCGTGGGTGCACCTCGAGGGGGGCATCCTGGGGCGGGCCGACGACATGCTCGTGATCCGTGGCGTCAACATCTTCCCCGGAGCGATCGACGACATCGTGCGGAGCTTTCCTGAGGTGATCGAGCACCGCCTTACCGTCAGCACCCGCGGCAGCCTCGACGTGATGACCCTCGAGATCGAGGATCGGCTCGACACGCCGGCCCGCGTCGCCGAGGAGCTCACGCTCCGGCTGGGGCTGAAGGTGGAGGTCACCACGGTGGCGATCGGCAGCCTGCCCCGCTTCGAGGGGAAGGGCCGCCGACTGATCGATCAACGGGCCGGCCGGGGTGCCAGCAAGGAGGGAAAATCGACATGACGCAGCCGCTGCCGACCAGCATCAGTCGCCGCGAGACCGAGCTGGGCCGGCCGCCGGCTATCGAGATCGTCTGGAGCGACGGCCACACGGCGGTCTATTCGCCGAAGTTGCTTCGTGACGCCTGCCCCTGCGCGACCTGTCGGGAGCAGCGGGCGGCTCCCGCCCCTGCCGGAGCGCTGCCGGTCCTGGCTCCGGGCGAGACCGTGCCGCTGGCGGTCACCGGCATGAAGCCGGTCGGCCAGTACGCCTACTCGATCGAGTTTTCCGACGGCCACTCGAGCGGGATTTACACGCTCGAGTATCTGCGGGAACTCGGCTGATCCTGGCTCCTCATGCGGGTTCGCGAGGGGTGGGCCCGTGCCAATCGAGCCGGCGTTGTTGGCCGAGCGAAGCCAGGATGGCGAAAGCGAGGCCAGCATCGAGCGAGCGAAGGGCAGGATGCCCGTAGTGAGCGTCCGGCGAGATGGCAGGGGTCCGCCCCGAGCTTGCGCGATGTGAAGCCAACCGAGCGAAGGGCAGGATGCCTGAAGCGAGCGTCCGGCGAGATGGCAGGGGCCCGCCCCGAGCCCGCGCGATGTGAAGCCAACCGAGCGGAGGGCAGGATGCCTGTAGTGAGCGTCCGGCGAGATGGCAGGGGCCCGCCTCGAGCCCGCGCGAGGGTCAGCTGCCGCCGTCGGTAGCGACCGCAGCGGCGGCGATCACGGCGGCGATTCGGACGGCGTCGTGGCAGGCCTCCTCGCTCGTGCCCTCGGCGGTAATCTTGGCCTCGTGGTTTTCCAGGCAGAACTCGCAGCCGGCCAGGGCAGCGCAGGCGAGGCTCATCAGCTCGAAGTCGACGGCGGTGGTGGCCGGCTTGGCGATCCGCTGCATCCGCAGGCGGGGGGGCCGCGAGGCGTAGCTCTCCTTGCCGGCGTGGCCGATCATGTGGCGGAATCGGTAGTAGACGGTGTTCATCGCCATCAGCCCGGCGGCGGCGGTCGCGTCGGAAATCACGGCCGGGGCGGTGTCGCCGATGCCGGCGGCCAGATCGCTCTGCAGGGCCGTTGCGAGATGCGGGGCCCGCAGAAAGCGGGCGGCCGCCAGGGCGATGCCCCAGGCCTGGGCGTCGGAGAGGTTCTCGCCGGAGAGGACGCTCGAGAGGTTGAGCTTCGTGTCTTTGAACTCCTCGGGGAGCGTCTCGCGGAGGGCGTCGAGGGCGGGGGCGGCGATCGGCATGATGGGTGCTCCGGATTTCGTGAACCGTCTGCGAGGATTCTAGCCGTTCGTTGAAGGGCGGCCGGGCCAGATGCTAGCCTTGGGAAGTTTTGTCCGGATCCTGCCTGCCCGCTGACCAATGCCCCGCCGCGACGACCTCCACACGATCCTGCTCATTGGCTCCGGCCCGATCGTCATCGGCCAGGCCTGCGAGTTCGACTATTCCGGCACCCAGGCCTGCAAGGCGCTGCGGGAGGATGGCTACCGGGTCGTGCTGGTCAACTCCAACCCGGCCACGATCATGACCGATCCGGGTACGGCTGACCGGACCTATATCGAGCCGCTCACGCCGGAAATGCTCGAGAAGGTGATCGAGGCCGAGAAGCCTGACGCGGTGCTGCCGACGCTCGGCGGCCAGACGGCCCTCAATCTGGCGATGGAGCTCGACCGGCGCGGCATCCTGGAGAAGCATGGCGTCGAGATGATCGGGGCCAAGGCCGCTGCGATCAAGCGGGGCGAAGACCGCGAGACCTTCAAGGCCCTGATGGAGAAGATCGGCCTCGATACCTGCCGGGGGCGGATCGTGCGGAGCCTGGTGGAGGCCCGCGAGGTGCTCGCCGAGATCGGCCTGCCTGCGGTGATCCGGCCGAGCTTCACGCTGGGCGGGTCGGGGTCGGGCGTCGCCTACAACCGCGAGGAGTTCGACGGCAAGGTACAGCGGGGCCTCGACCTCTCGCCGGTCGGCGAGGTGCTGGTCGAGGAGTCGATCCTCGGCTGGAAAGAGTTTGAGATGGAGGTGATGCGGGATGCCGACGACAACGCCGTCGTCATCTGCTCCATCGAGAACTTCGACGCCTGCGGCGTGCACACCGGCGACTCGATCACCGTCGCCCCGGCGATGACGCTCACCGACCGCCAGTATCAGAAGATGCGGGACGCCAGCTTCGCGGTGATCCGGGCGGTCGGCGTCGAGACCGGCGGCTCCAACATCCAGTTTGCCGTCCACCCCGGCACGGGGCGGATGATCGTGATCGAGATGAATCCGCGGGTCAGCCGCTCGTCGGCCCTGGCGAGCAAGGCGACCGGCTTCCCGATCGCCAAGATTGCGGCCAAGCTGGCCGTCGGCTGGCGGCTCCACGAGCTGCCCAACGACATCACCCGCAAGACCAAGGCCTGCTTCGAGCCCGCGATCGATTATGTCGTGGTCAAGGTGCCCCGCTTCGCCTTCGAGAAGTTTCCCGAGGCCGACAGCCGGCTCTCCACGCAGATGAAGAGCGTGGGGGAGACGATGGCGATCGGGCGGACCTTCAAGGAGGCCTTCCAGAAGGCGCTCCGCGGCCTGGAGGTGGGGGCCTTTGGGCTCGGCTCCGACGGCAAAGACCTCTGGGGCACGCCGGCCCAGCCGGCCCTCGACGATATCCGGGCCCGGATCGCTTCGCCCGATCCCGACCGGGTCTGGTATCTGCGGTATGCCCTCCTGGCAGGGATGACGATCGACGAGATCCACGAGGTCACGGCGATCGACCGCTGGTTTCTCGATCAGCTGCTCCAGCTGGTCGAGCTCGAGAGCCTGCTGAGGAGCATCGGCTCGCTGGCCGCGATCGACGACGCCACGCTGCGGGCGGCCAAGCAGGCGGGCTTCTCCGACCGGCAGCTGGCCACGCTCCTCGGGGCCGCCGAGATGGAGGTCCGGGCCGACCGCAAGCGGCGGGGCATCGAGGCGGTCTACAAGGCGGTCGATACCTGCGCCGCCGAGTTCGAGGCCCAGACGCCCTACTACTACTCGTCGTGGGAAACGGAGGACGAGACCCGGCCCAAGGAGCCGGGCCGGAAGCGGGTGATGATCCTGGGGGGCGGCCCGAATCGGATCGGCCAGGGGATCGAGTTCGACTACTGCTGCTGCCACGCGAGCTTCGCCCTTCGGGAGTTGGGCATCGAGAGCGTGATGGTCAACTCGAATCCCGAGACGGTCAGCACCGACTACGACACCAGCGACATGCTCTTCTTCGAGCCGCTGACCTGCGAGGACGTGCTCAACATCGCCGACCGGATCGCGCCCGACGGTGTGATCGTCCAGCTCGGGGGGCAGACCCCGCTCAACCTCGCCCGGGCCCTCGACGCCGCCGGCCTGCCGATCATCGGGACCACCGTCGACACGATCGAGATGGCCGAAGACCGGGAACAGTTTCGCGACCTGCTCGATCGGCTCGGCCTCAAGCAGCCGGCCAGC